>JAPPIT010000117.1 GCA_028820505.1 Defluviicoccus sp. | reverse complement strand
AGGCGCTGAAAACAAAAACAAAACGTGGATGGTCGGCCTTCGCCGACCATGACGGCGGGGGACGGCTGCGGGATCGGGTGTTGCCTGCGGGGAGAGGGGGGGAACGCGCCCCGCCGCTACCCCCTCCCCGCCGCCTTCAGCACCGCCCGCAGCCGCTCCGGCGTCACCGGCAGGCGGTCGATGGCGCCGGGGAGGCCGATGGCGGCGTCGACGGCGGAGGCGATGGCGGCGCCGACGGCGTTGATGCCGCCCTCGCCCGCGCCCTTGACGCCGAGGCCGTTATAGGGGCTCGGCGCGTCCTCGGTCAGCAGGAGGTCGATGGGCGGGGTCTCGGCCAGTGTCGGCATCAGATAGTCGGCGAAGGTGACCGAGAGCGGCGCGCCGGTCTCGTCGTAGCGGAACTCCTCCAGCAGCGCCCCGCCGAGCCCCTGCACGCAGCCGCCCGCGAGCTGGCCGTCGATCAGCATCGGGTTCACCGCGCGGCCGACATCGTAGGCGACCAGGAACCGCTCGACCTCCACGGCGCCGGTGCCCGGATCGACGCGGACCTGGGCGATGTGGACCCCGTAGGGGTAGGCCATCAGGTCGGTGCGGTGCCAGCCCTCCGCCGAGAGGCCCGGATCGCGCCCCGCGAGCAGCGGCGAGCCCGGCGCGAGCCTCCGGGCGATCTCGCCGAGCCCGATCTCCGCGCCGCCCGCGCGGTCGGCGCGCGCGACCCGCCCGTCCGCCACGTCGAGCGCATCCGCCGGCGCCTGCAGCAATTCCGCCGCCGCCTCGACCGCCCTTGCCCGCAGCTTTTCGCTCGCGATCCGGACCGCCTCGCCGGTCATCACCGTGGCCCGCGAGGAATGCGCGCCGAAGCCGTAATCGATGACATCGGTGCGGCCGTGGACGACGCGCACCCGGCGGTAGTCGACGCCGAGCGTCTCGGCGCAGATCTGGGCCATCACGGTCTCGAACCCCTGGCCCAGCGAGGCGCCGCCGGTCAGCAGCTCGACCGCGCCCGTCGTGTCGATGCGGATGCGCACCCCGTCGGCCGGACCGGGGCCGCTCTTCTCGACGAACAGCGCGAGCCCGGCGCCGGCCAGCTCGCCATTCGCGCGGCGAGTCGACATTTCGGTCTGCATTTCGTCCCAGCCGGCGCGCGCCAGCGCCTTGTCGAGCAGCATCGCGTAGTCGCCCGAGTCGTAGACCACCTCGTGGTCGATCGTGTCGATGCCGCCCGCGAACGGCATTTGCCGTGCCGCGATCAGGTTGCGGCGCCTGATGTCGACCGGGTCGGCATTCAGGCGCGCGGCGACGGCATCGAGCAGGCGTTCGCGCGCGAATGTCGCCTCGTAGCGGCCGGGCGAGCGGTAGGTCGCGGCCGGCGTCTTGTTGGTGAGCCGCACGTGCCCGCGCGACCGGTAGGCAGGTATGCGGTAGGGGCCCGGCATCATGCCGGCCGTCATGTCGGGCACGCGCACGCCGTGGGTGCGGATATAGGCGCCCTGGTCGTGGAAGAAGATGCCGTCGATGCCGCGCACCGTGCCGTCGGCATCCACCGCCGCGCGGATCCGGTGGGTCTGCTCGCGTGAATGGTTGGTCGCCTGCAGATGCTCCCAGCGGTCCTCGATCCACTTGACCGGCCGGCCGAGGCGGAGCGCCGCCGCGCACACCAGGTACTCCTCCGGGTAGAGCTCGCCGCGCACGCCGAACCCGCCGCCGATCTGCCCCTCGTAGAACTGGACCGAAGAGGGCGGCCGGCCCAGCGCCGCGGCCATCTGGTCGCGGTTGAAATGCGGCCGCTTGGTCGCGCCGTAGAGCTCGAGCACGTCGCGCCCGGAATCGTGGACCGCGACCGCGCCCCTGGTCTCCATCGGCACCGCGGAATGGCGGCCGACCGCGACCTCGATCTCGACCGTCGCATGGGCGCCCGCGAACGCGGCCCCGATGTCGCCGCGCGCCTTCTCCAGCACGTGCGCCTCGGTCGAATGCGCCGCGTCGAACGGCCCGGGCTCGTCCGCGGCCGAGAGGATCGGCGGCAGGTCGCGATACGCCGCCGCGACCCGCTCCGCCGCGTCCTCCGCCCGATAGGGGCTGTCGGCGAACACCGCCGCGACCGGCTCGCCGACATAGCGCACGTGCCCGCGCGCGAGGACGGGCTGCCGGTAGGGCTCGAGCCCCTTCACCCGGGTGGCGCGGAACGCGATCGGGCCGATATCGGCGACGTCGGCGGCGGTCCACACCGCGGCCACGCCCGGCGCCGCGCGCGCCTCTTCGGCGTCGACGGAGAGCAGCTCGGCATGCGCCCGGTCGGAGCGCACGACGCGCATGTGCAGCTGGCGCGGAAACGACATGTCGGCGACGAACCGGCCCGCGCCCCGGACCAGCGGCGGGTCTTCGAGACGCGCGACGCGCTTGCCGATCCACGCCCCGCGGCGGGACGTCATCCCGGCCCGGCCCTCATCGCGGCCCGGGCGTCCCTCACCGCGTCGAGGATGTTGAGATAGCCGGTGCAGCGGCAGAGATTGGACGCCAGCGCCTCGCGCAGCCCGTCCTCGTCGATGTCGGGCTCGCGTTCCAGCACCCCCGCCGCCAGCATCAGGAAGCCCGGGGTGCAGAACCCGCATTGCAGCGCGTGACGGTCGATGAAGGCCTGCTGCAATGGGTGGAGCCGATCGCCTTCGGCGAGCCCCTCGACGGTGCGGATCGCCGCGCCTTCGGCCTGGACCGCGAACATCAGGCAACTCCTCACCGGCGCGCCGTCGAGCAGGATCGTGCAGGCGCCGCACACCCCGTGCTCGCAGCCGAGATGGGTGCCGGTCAGCCCGCAATCCTCGCGGATCGTGTCGGCGAGCGTCTTGCGCGGCTCGACGCGGACGGTGTGCGCCGCGCCGTTGACCGTGAACGAGACTTCGCGCGGCGCGGTCATCGGGCGGCGTCCGCGAGCGCGCGCTCGACCATGACGGCGGCGATCTCGCTCCGGTATTCCGCGCTCGCGTGGGAATCCGCCATCGCGTCCGCCGCGTCCGAGACCGCCGCGCCGGCCTCGCGGAACAGGTCCGGCCCCGGCGCCTTCCCCGCGAGGACCGCCTCGGCCTCCGGGATCCGCCGGGGGAACGCTTCCACCCCGCCGAGCCCCACCCTGGGCTCGACGATCGCCCCGTCCTCGACCCGGTAGAGCGCGAGCGCCATCGCCAGCGCGAAATCGCCGGCGCGGCGGGCGAACTCATGGAACCCCCAGCGCGTGTCGGGCGCGAGCCGGGGGAGCGCCGCCCGCACCAGCAGCTCGTCTTCGGCGAGCGCGGTCGTCATCGCCCACTCGAAGAATGCCGACGCCGCGATCTCCCGCTCGCCGCGCACGCTCCGCGCGGTCAGCCTTGCGTCCAGCGCCGCCGCGACCAGGCACCATTCGGATGCCGGGTCGGCGTGGGCGAGGCTGCCGCAGAACGTGCCGCGCATGCGGATCGGGTAGTGCCCGATATGCCGGACGACCGCGGCGAGCAGCGCGCCGAGCGGCCCGTCGTCGACAGGGCGGTGGAAGTCGCAATGCCGGGCGAGCGCGCCGATCGACATCGAGTCGGCATTTTGGGCGATGCCGTCGAGCCCGGAAATGCCGTTTATGTCGATCAGGTGCGCGGGACGCGCGAGCCGGAACGCCATCGTCGGCACCAGGCTCTGGCCGCCGGCGAGAATCCGCGCGTCCTCGGCCGCATGGGCGGCCAGGAGCGCCGCCGCCTCGTCGACCGTCCCCGGCAGATGATGGGTGAACGGTGCCGGCTTCATCTGGGTCTCGGCATGTCGGACTTCGCCGCGGATGGCTGGGGGACCTGGATTCGAACCAGGACTGCTCGGGTCAGAGCCGAGAGTTCTACCGTTAAACTATCCCCCAGCGGGTCGGGAACGGCAGAGAATAGCGTCATTCGATGGCCGATCAAGACGGTCTCCCGGCCCCATTTGTTCGATATCTAACGTTGCCTGTAGAATTCGGCCGTGGAGGGGCGACGGACGTGGACGATCGGCCAGGGCACGGAACGCGATCTTCCCCGACCGCGGCGGGCAGGCGCCGCCGCCGGGGCCGCACCATCGCCGCCCTCGATCTCGGCACCAACAACTGCCGACTGCTGATCGCGCGGCCGAGCGCCGGCGGGTTCCGGGTGATCGACGGGTTCTCGCGGATCGTCCGGCTCGGCCAGGGGCTCGACGCCACCGGGGAGCTCTGCGAGACGGCGATCGAGCGCACCGTCGACGCGCTCGCCGTCTGCGCCGCCAAGATCCGCCGCCACCGGGTCGCGCGCGCGCGCTACGTCGCCACCGAGGCGGCGCGCCGGGCGGCCAACTGCGCCGGCTTCCTCGCCCGGGTCGCCGCCGAGACCGGGATCGAGCTCGACATCATCTCGTCGCGCGAGGAGGCGCGGCTCACCCTGATGGGCTGCCTGCCGCTGTTCGACCCGGCGGTGCCCTACGGGCTGATCTTCGACGTCGGCGGGGGCAGCGCCGAGATCGTCTGGCTCAGGCTGACGGGCGACGGCGGGCAGGAAATCCTCGGCTGGATCTCGCTGCCGGTCGGCGTGGTGACGCTGACCGAGCGGCACGGAGCCGACGATTTCTCGGCGGACGAGTACGAAACGACCGTCCGCGAGGTGGCCGCCATGCTGGCGCCGTTCGATGCCGAGCATGGCATCCGGCGCAGGATCGGGCAGGGCCGCGTGCAGATGCTGGGGACGGCCGGCACGGTGACGACCCTGGCCGGCGTCAGCCTCGGCCTTGAGCGCTACGACCGCGCCGTGGTCGACGGTTCCTACCTCACCTTCGACGAGATCCGCCGGATCAGCCTCCTATTGTCCCGCTCGAACTACGCCGAGCGCGCCGCTCACCCGTCGATCGGCAACGGGCGGGCGGACCTCGTGGTCGCCGGCTGCGCCATCCTCGAAGCGATCTGCCGCACCTGGCCGGCGGGAAGGCTGCGCGTCGCCGACCGCGGCGTCCGGGAGGGAATCCTGCTCCAGCTTGCCGCCGAGCTCGGCGCCGGGCCCGCCCATGGCCGCGCGTGACGGGAAACGGGGCGGCGGGCGGGTCGGGCGGCGCGGGGCGACCGTCCGGGTGAAGACCGCCCGGGGGCGCAAGCCCTCGTCCACGCGGTGGCTGCAACGCCAGCTCAACGACCCCTATGTCGCCGCCGCCGCGAAGCAGGGCTACCGCTCGCGCGCCGCCTGGAAGCTGATCGAGATCGACGACCGGTTCGGCCTGCTGCGCCCGGGCGCCCGGGTCCTCGATCTCGGCGCCGCGCCGGGCGGCTGGACCCAGGTCGCCGCCGAGCGCGCGCCCGGCGGCGGCGTCATCGCCCTCGACCGCACGGAGATGGAGCCGGTCGCGGGCGTCGAGGTCCGGACCGTCGATCTCGACGACGACGCGGCGGCCGAAGCGCTGACCGGCGAGCTCGCCGGCCGCGTCGACCTCGTGCTGTCCGACATGGCGATCTCCGCGACCGGCCACCGCGGCACCGACCAGATCCGCAACCGGCGCCTCGCCGAGCTCGCCTTCGACGTCGCCCGGCGGGTGCTCAGGCCCGGCGGCGGGTTCGTGGTCAAGGCGTTCCACGGCGGCGGTGACGCGGGCTTCGTGGCCGAACTCAAGCGCGGCTTCCGCGAGGTGCGCAGCGTCAAGCCCGCCGCCTCGCGCCCGGAATCCGCCGAGCTCTACCTCGTCGCGCGGGGCTTCCGGGGCGGCGGGGAGGGCTGAGGCGCGCGCCGGCCCGGCCGGCGCGGGACGCGAATTTCGCCGCGCTCGCGTCTCCCCCGCCGCCGTCCCCCCGTCGTTCCCCCGCTTTCCCCCCGCCGTCATGCCCGGACTTGGACCGGGCATCCACGTGGGTCCGCCGGCTCGCTTGTCCCCGCTCACAGCGCGATGCCGCAAGACGTGGATGCCCGGAACAAGTCCGGGCATGACGACAAAGGGGGCGGTGCCGGAGAAAGCCCGCACCGCCGCGGTTCCGACCGAAACGGACCCGCTCCAATGTTTCACATGAAACAAAGGTCAACAATGCTGACCTATGTTTCATGTGAAACATTGGTCCGATATGGGACTATTTTTCGCGTCCCCCGGGGACGCGGCGACTCCCCCGTCCGTGCCGTCCGGGGAGCGCGAGGCCGGCGGATCTCTCCATCGCGTCAACGCGTTGGCGGGGATTGCTGCGGGACCGGTTCGGAAAACCGGCGCGAGCGCTCCGGGGGCGGGACCGGTCGCCGGGCTGTCAACTGTGGTTAACACCGCCTGCGCCGTCTCCCCGCGTAACGCAAGCCGCTCGACGCTCCCGCGTCAGAACGCCGCGTTCACGCCGAGCAGGAAGACGTTCGACCGTGCGCCGGCGTCGCTGATCGTGCGGTCCATCATAACGTTGCCCTCCGCGTCCCTGACGCTGCCGCCGCTCATGAAGTTCAGCGGCGCGAAGCCGTGCACGCGGACATATTCGGCGAAGAGCTTCACGCTGGGCCGGGCGAACCAGGCGGCGCCGACGACGAACTGGTCCTGCCTCTCCCAGGGCGCGCCGTCGGGTCCGGCCACGAAGCGGCTGAACTCGGCGGAGAGGTCGAACGGGGCGGGGTCGGAAACCAGCCGGTATCTGGCGCCTATATCGAAGGCCGTCACCCTGCTGGCCCGGAACCGGGGCATGTCCGGATTGAAGGTTCCCGGCCACACGTCGAGCGTCCGGGCGAACTCCCCCTTGAGGGTCAGATCGTCGAGGACGAGCCTTCCGTATAAATCGTAGGCCGGGTTGTTGTCGCGGCACGGCCTGAAATGCGCGATGGGGAAGTCCTGGCAATAGGCCGAACCGTGCAGGTAGGACGCGCCGGCGAGGAACGTCCTGCCCTTGCCCAGCCGGACCGTGTAGTTCGCATCGAGCGCGAAATTGTTCAGCCTGCTCGGCACGTCGGTGCCCTTGACCGGGGCGTTCGCGGCGCGGAACTGGCTGCCGCCCTGGACGGCCATCGCGGTCAGGTTGAGGCTCTCGCCCGCGTAGCCCGCGGCGGCGCCGTTGGCGAGCCCGCCGAAGGCGTGCCAGACGGTCGAGGCGGTGAAGGGGTTGACGGTGTCGGTGAGGCCGAACGGAATTGCCATCTTGCCGAGGCTCGCGAACAGCGGCGCGCGGGCCAGGTCGCCGAACAGGACATAGGCGCGCCGGACCTGGACCTGGTTGCGCTCCAGATCGGTATTGGTGCCCGCCCCGAAGCTCTGCTCCGGGTCGAACAGCATGGCGGCGTGGCCGACGACCCAGTCGCCGAGCAGCGCGGTGAATCCGAGCTGCGCCGAATGGATCGCCGCCTCGGACACCTCCTTGCCGACCTGGTTGCTGGCGGTCGGGTGCCGCATGAGGTAGCCGAACTTGTCCGCCCGGTTGCTGGCCTGGTAGTTGGCGACGGCGGTGACCGCGCCGTGCACGTGCACGCTGTCGGGAGCCAGGGTTCCCCGTTTCTTGCGGTCCAGGATCAGGCGCTGCTTGCGGGCGATGTCGGAGGTGGGGTCGAGCACCGCGTATCCGTAGGCGGGATTCCAGCGGACATACCCCGGTCCCCCGCTTTCGCGCGGCGCGTCCGCCGGCTTCGCCGGCGCGGGGCCCGCGGCCTTGAGCGCGTCGATTTCCTTGCGGAGCTGCCGGTTCTCCCGCTCCAGCCTGTCCAGCCGCTCCGTCAGGCTCCGGAGCGTCTGGGCATCGACGGCGCCGGACCACAGGAGCGGCGCAAGCGCGAGCAGGGCGGCGGCGCCGATCGCCGCGCATTTGCCGCCGAACCGCATGCACGAGCCGATCCGCACCGCCTGTCGACCCTCCCCCGGAATCCCCGCCGCGCTTCCGGGCGGAAGCACGAACGGCGCGGAACCTATGGGGACAGGCCGCCTTCGCGCTTCCCCCACATTGGGGAAGTCCGGCGGTTTTTTTCGGGGATTACATACGAAAGTAACCGGCAACCTTCACTTGACGCCTTCATGCTCACTTCGAAGTCTATTTCCAGCCTTGGACGGGCCTTCGTCGGCATGATACCCGAATTGATATTCCGATAATACGATTAAATCATATCCTGCGTTCGAATGAAGCCAGGTTGCCGAGCGGGAAGCCGACGACCATCCCCTTTGTCGTCATGCCGGGACTCGTTCCACTGTTGTCTTTGTCCCCCCTGGTGTCACCCCGGACTTGATCCGGGGTCCAGGGCCACAGGCACCGCCCTCGCCCGGCTTTCCCCGGATCGGTGTCCGGGGCGAGCCTGGACCCCGGATCAAGTCCGGGGTGACACCAGGGGGCGGAGACGGTCTCGCCTATCGGCACGAAATCCGTGTCGAAACTCTATACCGGACACCGGACCGCCCCAGCCCCCCTCAACCCGTCCCGCCGCGGTAGCGGAACACCGCGTCGAAGCGCTCGCGGATATAGTCGCCGCAGGCGGTCGGCGCGTGGCGTGGCGCTTCGCCGGGGGCGAGGCAGGTCGGCAGGGTCTCGATGCGCGTGTCGTAGTCGGGGTCGAAGAACACCGCCATCGAGTAGCGCTCGCCGCCCGAGCGGTTGATCACCCGGTGCGGGTTGGACGCGAAGACGTCGTTGGTCCAGCGCGCCATCAGGTCGCCGATATTGACTACCAGCGTGTCCGGGACCGGGTGGACGGGCACCCAGTCGCCGGCGCGGTTCTCGACCTCGAGCCCGCCCGAATCGTCCTGCCAGACGAGCGTGATGCCGCCGTAATCGGTATGGGCGGCGGTGCCGAAGGTGCGCGGTCCGGCGTCGGCCGGGTGCGGCGGGTAGCGGACCAGCGATCCGCGCGCGAGCGGCTTGGCGAAGCGGGGCGCGAAATAGTCCGCCGGGAGGCCGAGCCCGACGGCGAGGCCCTTGAGCACGTTGCGCGCGCAGGTCCCTACCGCCTCGTACCAGCCGTAGAGCGCGGTGCGCATCTCCGGCATGTCGCCGGGCCACCGGTTGGGCCCCATCAGCGGCTTCCCCGCCGCCACGTCCGGGTCGTCGGGGCCGAGCTCCAGCCCCCAGACGAAGCTCTCCTTGCGGTCGCTCTCGACCCCGCCCCGGAGCGTCGCCTCGCCCATCTCGATATAGCCGCGGTGCAGCGCGTTCACGGCCACGCGGCGCTTCTCCGCGAGCGGCCGGGCGAAGAATTCCCGCGAGGCGCGGAGCGCGGCCTGCTGGATGTTCTCCGCGACGCCGTGGTTGGCGATGCAGAAGAACCCCGCGGTCTCCGACGCCGCGCGCATGGCGGATGCCGTCTCGCGGATCGCCGCCCCGTCATCGCCCGCGAGCGGCCCGGCGTCGATCACCGGGATCCGGTCGAAGCCCCGGCGCCCGGTCACCGGTGCCGCCAGTCGTCGAGGTCGGCGCTGGTCGGCGGGGATTCGCCCAGCACGTCGCCGTCGGTCGTGATGCCGAGCCCGTTGAGGAGCCGGTTGGAATAGGCGAAATAGGCCGCGACCTGGTTGACCTCGAAGATCTCCCCGTCCGACGCGCCGGCTTCGCGCGCGGTTTCGATGTCCGCCTCCACCATCTCGCCCGGCGCGCGGGTGAGCTTGGCGGCGTAGGCGAGCAGCGCGCTCTCCTTGGCCCCGAAGACGCGTTCCGGCGCGCCGGCCTCCAGCGCGGCCAATATCTCCTCCGCGCGCCCCCGGTCGTCGAGCAGCCGCGCGAGCCCCGCGAAATGATGCGCGACCGAGTAGGCGCAGCGATTGATCAGGCTGGTATGGATGCCGACCGTCTCCAGAAACCATCCGGGCAAGGCGTTGCCGGTGTGGTGCAGCACCGCCTTGTAGAGGGCGCTGTGCCCCTCCATCGTGTGCGGGCGCAGGCTGTGCGCCTTCATCACGTTGTCGATATTGCCGGCCGGCCCCTTGACCCGGTCGTAGAGCGCCCGGAGCGCGCCCGCGGACTCCTCGTACTCGATGCGGCGGATCCAGCTCATCGCGGGATCAGGCGGCCTCGCGCGGCGTCCTGGCGAAAAGGCGGCGGACCATCGGCTCGAACGCCTCCATCGGCATGTTGTCGTAGTCCGGGTCCATCGCGTTCTGGTCGAACCTGGCGCAGAACTCCGCCGTCATCGCGAACGCGGGGTGGCCGCGCCACTTCTCCCGCGCGAAGCGGTCGATCGTCGGGTGGTTGCGGCAGTGGAGGTTCTGGAACTCGGCGTGGTTGGCGAGCAGCCATTCCATCTCGGGCGAGACATAGGGGCCGACCAGCGCGGCGACGAAGGAACCGTGCGTCGCCGGCGCGATGTCGAAGCCGATATCGTGCAGGAACGCCATCGCGACATAGTCCTCGTCCTTGCCCGCGCGGTGCGCCATCGTCGCCGACTGGAGGCAGTGCCGGTAGGTGTTGATCCGGTAGCCGAAGGACGGGTCGTCCGCCATGCCGCGCATGATGCGGAGGATCTGCCCGGCCTGGCGCTCGGCGGTGAAGGTCGGGCGCTGGGCGTCGAGAAGGGCGAAGTCGCTCGCCTCGAAATCGTCGAGCGGGATCGCCCCGACATAATCCCAGTCGTCGCGCAGCAGCCGGCTGTCGGTGCCGTTGGCGGAATCGGACGCGCCCGCGGTGCCGCTATCCATGGTCAAGCTCCCCCTCGATCGAGGTTCAAGCATGCCCGTTCGGGGCGGGGCGGCCAAGGGTGGGAAACGCGCTTGCGGGTCAGCGCGGAACCTTCCGGAGATCGAGGGGCTTCCGCCGGCGCCCTCCGGCACGTTCGATCGCGCCGGGGAAAGCGAGAAGATGGTCGACAAAGGAGCCGCGCGCCGCTTCAGCGGGCCGACGGCGGCGGTTCAGGGCCGCGCGCACGACGGCACCGAGCCTGTTCCTGGCGTTTCGCAGAGTCCGCATCGCTCCGTCGCCGAAGTCCGTGTGCTGTCGCACAGCGCCCCCAACGCGTCATGCCCGGAACAAGTCCGGGCATGACGCGTTGGGAAATGTTGGGCGCCTGTCGGCCTGCCCTCAATCCGCCGCGTCGATGGCGGCACCGAGGATGTCGGCGAGCTCCCCGATCTGCGCTTCCGTGATGATCAGCGGCGGCGAGAGGGCGATGGTGTCGCCGGTCTGGCGCGTCATCAGCCCGCCCTGGAAGCACCCGAGATAGACGTCGAAGGCGCGCGCGCCCGGCGCCCCCGGCCTGGGCGCGAGCTCGACCGCGCCCATCAGGCCGATATTGCGGATGTCGATCACGTTGCGCCGGTCGCGGAGGGAATGCAGCGCGTCCTCCCACACCGGTTCGAGCGTCCGGGCGCGCTCGAACAGACCCTCCTCGGCATAGACCTCCAGCGTCGCCAGACCCGCCGCGCAGGCCAGCGGGTGCCCCGAATAGGTGTAGCCGTGGAACAGCTCCACCCCCGCCGGGCCCGCCATCAGCGTGTCGTGGATCCTCTTGCTCACCCCAACCGCCGACATCGGCACCGTCGCGTTGGTCAGCCCCTTGGCCATGGTGATCATGTCGGGCTCGATGCCGAACCGCTCGGCGGCGAACGCCTCGCCCACGCGCCCGAACCCGGTGATCACCTCGTCCAGGATCAGCAGGATGCCGTGCCGGTCGCAGATCTCCCGGATACGCGCGAGATAGCCCTTCGGCGGCACCAGCACGCCGGTCGAGCCCGCCACCGGCTCGACGATCACGGCGGCGATCGTCGACGGGTCGTGCAGCGCGCAGACGCTCTCCAGCGCGTCCGCCAGATGCGCGCCCCATTCGGGCTGGCCGCGCGAGAACGCCATCTTCTCCAGATCGTGGGTATGCGGCAGGTGGTCGACGCCGGAGACGAGGTTGCCGAACTGCTTGCGGTTGTTGGAGATGCCGCCCACCGCGGTGCCGCCGAAGCCGACCCCGTGATAGCCGCGCTCGCGCCCGATCAGCCGGGTCCGCGCCGCCTCGCCGTTCTGGCGGTGATAGGCGAGCGCGATCTTGAGCGCGGTATCGACCGCCTCCGAGCCCGAGTTGCAGAAGAACGCGTGGTCGAGGTCGCCCGGCATCAGCGTCGCCAGCCTCGCCGCCAGGTCGAACGCGCCCGGGTGGCCGCACTGGAAGGCGGGCGCGTAGTCCATCGAGGCCGCCTGCTTCTGGATCGCGCGGACGATCTTCTCGCGGCCGTGGCCCGCGTTGACGCACCACATCCCGGCCGAGCCGTCGAGCACCCTGCGACCGTCGTCGGTGGTGTAGTGCATGCCCTCCGCCGCCACCACGATCCTGGGCGCCGACTTGAACTGCCGGTTCGCCGTGAACGGCATGAAATAGGGTTCGAGCGTGTTGACCGTGGCGCGGCCCTCGTCCGGCATGGCAACCTCCCGTGCGGCGTGGCGGATGAGCGCCAAGCTAACAAGCGGCCCGGAGACCGGCAAGGCGCGACGGCGGTGCATGGCCCCCGCCGCTCTGCTATCGTCGGCGCTCCCTCGCGAAGACCCGCTCATGACGTTTTCCGCCCGCCTCGATCCGCTTCGAAGCGCGTTCGCGCATCGCGACTTCCGGCTGTTCACCAGCGGCACCGCGGTTTCCAACATCGGTACCTGGGTGCAGCGGATGTCGGTCGGCTGGCTCGCCTGGGAGCTCACCCATTCGGGCACCTGGCTCGGCATCATCGCCTTCGCCGACATGTTTCCGACCGTGCTGCTCGCGCCGATCACCGG
The DNA here is from genome assembly GCA_028820505.1 of Defluviicoccus sp. Classification (GTDB taxonomy): domain Bacteria; phylum Pseudomonadota; class Alphaproteobacteria; order MPNO01; family MPNO01; genus MPNO01. The sequence goes on along the minus strand of JAPPIT010000117.1, from coordinate 59,162 downwards.
CGCGGTGGCCGACCGGGTGGACCGGCTGCGGGCCCTGCGGGCGGTCCAGGCCCTGAACCTGGTGCAGGCCGCGGCGCTCGCGTGGTTCACCCTGACCGGCGCGATCACCATCGAGATCCTGCTGGTGCTGACGGCGGTCGGCGGGGCGGTCCTCGCCTTCGGCCAGCCGCTCAGGCTCGCCATCGTGCCCAGCCTGGTGGCGCGCCGCGACCTGTCGGCCGCGATCGGGATCAACGCGCTGATCTTCAACGGCGCGCGCGTCGTCGGGCCGATGATCGCGGCGCTGCTGATCCTCCGCTTCGGCGTCGGCTGGTCGTTCGTCTTCAACGCGGCAAGCTTCGTCGCATTTCTCGCCGTCCTGTCCCGCATCCGCCTCGAACACCGGGAGCGGCGTGCGGCGGCGCGCGCCGTCCGCAACATGCCGGGCGAGATCGCCGAAGGCTACGCCTATGCCGCGCGCCACCCGGGGATCGGCCCGATGCTCGCGATCCTCACCCTGATCGCGATCTGCGGACGCCCGTTCCTGGAGCTGCTGCCCGGCTTCGCCGACGCGGTGTTCGGGCGCGGCGCCGACGGGCTCGCCTGGCTCACCTCCGCCGCCGGGGTGGGCGCCATGCTGGGTGGGCTCTGGCTCGCCCAGCGGGGCGCCGTCGCCGGGCTGACCGCGACCACCGTCTCCGCCATCGCGCTCCTCGGGGCGATGCTGATCGGCTTCGCCGCGACCGACATTTTCTGGCTCGCCCTGCCTTGCGCGGCGGCCGCCGGATTCGCCCTGATCGTCGTCGGCGTCGGCGAGCAGACGCTGCTGCAGAACGCCGTCGATCCCGGGCTGCGCGGCCGGGTGATGAGCCTCTACGGCATGATCAACCGCGGCGCCCCGGCGCTCGGCGCGCTGATCATGGGAACCCTGTCGGGCTGGATCGGCCTGCAATGGCCGGTCATCGGCGGTGCCGCGATCTGCCTCGGCGTCTGGCTCTGGACCCGCTCCCGAAGGGAGGCCATGACGCGCGCGCTGGAAGGGGAGGGGCCGGGGTGACGGTTGAGGATTAGCCGGGCGCGAACACCTTGATCCCGAGCGGCGCGGACCTGCCGGCGTTGGTGGGGGAGGTGTCGGCCGGGCAGGCAGAGACGGCGGCGAGCACGTTCATCTCCGCGCGCAGGTCGATGTAATCGTCCGCGCCCACCGTCGTCGGCAGGATCGTGAACCCGCCCTCGGCGTCGAGCGCGACGTTCATGAAGACGTTGAACACGTCCATCACCTCGTCGCCGGTCAGCCCCCAAGGCGCGAGCGCCTCGGTCAGGTTCTCCTGGCAGGAGCGGTGTTCGCCGAGATTGTCGCGGCGCTCGTAGAGCTTCGTCGAGCAGCGCCCGCCCATGTTGCCCCAGTGATTGGCGTAGGTGTCCGCGACCGTCGTCAGCATCGCGTTCTCGCGCGGCGGCTTGGAGTAGAAGTGCTTGAACGACTTGGACGTGCCGGTGCCGAGGATGACGTTGGTCGCCCAGCTCTGGCCGACATGGAACCACTCGCGATGGTCGTCGGCGTTGTAGAAGACGCAGTCGCCGACCTGGCCGCCGACGATCTGGTGGATCCGGAGCACCTGCCCCTTCTCGACGACGAGAGCCCGGCCCTCGCGGGCCGGGATGGTGAATTCCCTGACGATCTCCATGGCGCTCAGCCCTTGCGTTTGAGCGTCCAGTCGTGCTCCGAGACGTCGAAGACGATCCCATTCGGGTCCTTGAACTTGGTCTCGGCCTCGACGCCGGGATAGTCGCCCGGGAGCTCCATGAAGAAGCGGCCGCCGCCGGCCTCGATCCGTTCCGCGGTCGCTTCCTTGTCGTCCACCACCATGCCGAAATGGTGCAGCCCGGCCCAGTCCGGCCCGTTCTTGCCGCCGATCGTCCCCTCCGGGAAGTTGAGCAGCGTGAGGTTCATCACGCCGTCGGACAGCATGATCGCGTTGCCGATCGGGCTTTCCGCCTCCGACACCCGGTCGAACCCGAACACCGCCTCGTAGAACGAAGCGGCCTTCTCCAGATCGGGCACCTGCATCGCGATGTGGCGAAGCCTGCCCATGGCCGTGCTCCCCTGTTGCCGCCATTGTGGCATTCTGGCCGCCGGGTCGGGAACTGTCCATCGCATGCGCGTCCTGGAAGTCAGGGAAACCGCGATCCCGGTCGCCGCCGCCATGGCCAACGCGGCGATCGGGTTCGACGAGATGACGGCGAGCGCCGTGGCGGTCCGCACCGACCGGCGGGTCGGCGGGGCGCCGGTGATCGGCTACGCGCTGGATTCGGTCGGCCGCTACGCCCATGGCGGGCTGCTGCGCGAGCGGTTCATCCCCCGGCTGGAGGCCGCGGCGGCGGTGGAGATCGCGGACCCGGAGACGGGCCTGGTCGACCCGATGCGCGCCTGGCCCGTCCTGATGCGGAACGAGAAGCCGGGCGGCCACGGCGAACGGTCCGCCGCCGTGGGCGTGCTCGACGCAGCGCTGTGGGACGCGGCGGCGAAGGCCGCCCGCGTGCCGCTCTGGCGCCTGCTCGCCGACCGCTTCAACGGGGGCGGCGCGGACGGGACGGTCGAGATCTACGCTTCGGGCGGCCATTACCGGCCGGACGACCCGGTCGGGGCGCTGGCCCGGGAGGTGCGGGACGGCATGGCGCAGGGCTTCCGCACCTTCAAGATCAAGGTCGCCGGCGCGCCGCCCGAGACCGACCGGGCCCGGATCGAGGTCGCGCTCGACGCGGCGGGGGAGGGGGGCCGCATCGCGGTCGACGCCAACGCGGTTCTCGACCGCGAAAGCGCGTTTCGTATGGCCGCGATGCTGGCGGATTACGACCTCGCCTGGTTCGAGGAGCCGTGCGATCCGCTCGACTTCGCGCTGACGCGGGAGATCGCGGCGGCATATCCGGGCCCGCTGGCGACCGGGGAGAACCTTTTCTCGGCGGCGGACGCGCGCAACCTGCTGCGCTACGGGGGCCTCAGGAAGGACCGCGACCTGCTCCAGTTCGACGTCTCGCTCTCCTACGGCATCCCGGAATATTTGCGGATCGTCGCCGAGATCGAGCGAGCCGGCTGGTCGCGCCGCCGGCTCGTGCCCCATGCCGGACACCTGTTCGCGCTCAACGTCGTCGCCGGCCTCGGTCTCGGCGGCCACGAGATCGCGCCCGACGCGAGCTTCGCGCTCGGCGGCCTGCCGGACGGGTGGACGGTCGACGGGGGGCGTGTCGCGCCCGGCGATCTGCCCGGCGTTGGCTTCGAGGGCAAGGCGAACGCGATGGCCGTGCTTGGCGCGCTGATGGGCTGATCGGGCCTCTTGCCGAATCCGCGGCCTTGGCTAGAGTGTCTTCCTGACAACGAAGACGGGAGGCTGGGAGTGAAGGCGCCGCGCTTCGCCTATATCAGGCCGGAAAGCCTCGACGAAGTCCTGGAGCTCCTCGCCGAGCACGGCGAGGAGGCCCGCATCCTCGCCGGCGGCCAGAGCCTGATGCCGACCCTGAACATGCGGCTATCGCGGCCGCGTCTCCTGATCGACATCAACCGGATCGAGGAACTCAAGGGCATATCCTTCGAGGACGGGACGGTCAGGATCGGCGCGCTCGCCCGCCACGCAGAGGTGATGGATTCGCCCGTCGTGGCCGAGCATTTGCCGATGATCGCCGAGGCGATGCCGCATGTCGCCCATGTCGCGATCCGCAACCGCGGCACCTTCGGCGGCAGCATCGCGCTCGCCGACCCCGCCGCCGAGCTCCCCGCCTGCGCGGTCGCGCTCGGCGCGGAGTTCGTGCTGGCGAGCGCGCGCGGCCGGCGGAGTGTCGCCGCGCGGTCCTTCTTCAACGGGCTCTACGAGACCGAGCGCGGCGACGACGAGCTCTTGATCGAGACCCGCATCCCGGCGATCGAACCCGGCTACCGGTCGTCCTTCATGGAGCTCGCCCGGCGCCATGGCGACTTCGCGCTCGCCGGCGTGTGCTGCCACGCGAAGGTCGACGGAAACGTGCTGAGCGACGTCCGCCTCGCTTTTTTCGGGAGCGAGGACCGGCCCCGCTTCGCCGATGCCGCGTCCGCCGCCGCCGAGGGCAAGGCGTGGTCCGACGACGTCAAGGACGCGGTCAAGGAAGCGCTCGGCGGCGATCTCGACCCGATCGGGAATTTCCATGCGTCCGCCGCAACGCGGCTGCACCTCGCGCGGGTGCTGACCGGACGCGCGATCGACCGCATGGTCGCGGCAGGCTGAGGGGGCGGAACGATGGACGAATTCGCCGACATCGAACTCACCGTCAACGGCGAGAAGATCGCCAAACGAGTCGAGGCGCGCCAGCACCTGGTGGACTTCCTGCGGATCGAGCTCGGCCTCACCGGCTCCCATCTGGGCTGCGAGCACGGCGTCTGCGGCGCCTGCACGGTGAAGGTGGACGGCTCGATCGTGCGCGGCTGCCTGATGCTCGCCATCCAGGCGGACGGCGCCGACGTGTGGACCATCGAAGGGGTCTCGGATTCCGGCGAGATCGAGGACCTCCAGGAGGCGTTCATTAACCGCAACGCGCTGCAATGCGGCTATTGCACGCCGGGCATGCTGCTCACCGCGGCCGAGATGCTGGAGGCCGGGCGCAAGATGACGCGCGCCGAGATCCGCGAGTTCCTGTCCGGCAATTACTGCCGCTGCACCGGCTACCACGCCATCGTGGACGCGGTCGAGACGACGATGGAGAGCCGCTTCGGTGGCTGATCCCGGGGGCGCGGTCGGGCGCCCGTTACCCCGCAGCGGCGCCCGCCGGCTCGCGTTCGGCCGGGGCAAGTATTCCGACGACCTCCGCTTTCCGGGACTGCTGCATCTCGCCTTCGTCAGAAGCCCCTACGCGCATGCTCGGATCCTCGGTATCGATCCGGCCCCGGCGCTGGCGGCGGTTCCCGGCGCGCGGGTGATAACGGGCGCCGAGATCGCCACGGTCTGCAAGCCGTGGCAGGGGACGATGGACCACCTGCCGACGATGGTCTCGCCGCCGCAGCACGCGGTCGCGGTCGACCGCGCGGTCTGGCAGGGCGAGCCGGTCGCCGCCGCGGTCGCCGCGAGCCGCGCCAAGGCCGAGGACGCGGCGAACGAAGTCGCGGTCGCGTGGGAGCCGCTGCCCGCCGCGGCGGTGCGCGACCGGACGCTCGACGAGGACGCCGCGCTGGTCCACCCGGAGCTCGGCAGCAATCTCTGCTTTTCGACCGCGCTCGGCACGGGGGATTCCGAAGCCGCGCTCGACGGGGCCACGCATGTCGTCGAGGGCCGCTTCTCCTTCGCCCGCCACAGCGGCATCCCGCTCGAAATGCGCACCGTCATCGCCGACTACGACCCGGGCGAGGGCACGCTCACCGTGCACGGCAGCCACCAGTCGCCGTGGCACCAGCAGGACACGCTGTCGCGCCATCTCGGCATTCCGGAGCACCTGGTCCGGGTCGTCGCGCCCGACATCGGCGGCGGGTTCGGCATCAAGCTCCACATCTACGGCGACGAGATCGCCGTCTCCGCGGTGAGCAAAATCCTCGGTCGGCCGGTCAAGTACGTCGTCGACCGGATGGAGGCCTTCGTCAGCGACGTCCATGCCCGCGACCAGGCGGTCGCGGCCCGGCTGGGGGTCGACGGCGACGGCCGGATCCGGGGGCTTTCGGTGGATGCGCTGACCTCGCTCGGCGCCTATGGCTCGCTCGGACGTCCGCCGATCAGCGAAGGCATGATGACGATCATGATGGCGGCCGGCGCCTACGCCAACGCGCATTACGACGCCCGGCTGCGCGTCGCCTTCCAGAACAAGCCGCCGTCCGGGATGTACCGCGCCGTCGGCCAGCCGATCGCCTGCGCGGTGGCGGAGCAGCTTCTCGACTGGGCCGCCGGCGCGGCCGGAATCGATCCGGTGGAATTGCGGCGGCGCAACTACTGGACCGACGACGACTATCCGCTGAGGACCCCGGGCGGGCTCGCGATAAACCGGCTCAGCCCCCGGCGCTGCCTCGACAAGCTGGTCGGGATGATGGGCTACGAGTCGCTCCGCGCCGAGCAGGCGGACCTGCGGAAGGCCGGAATCCATCGCGGCATCGGGGTCGCGACCTTCCTCGAAATGACCTCCGTCGGGCCCGCCTATTACGGCCCGTCCGGCGCCCATATCAGCACCCAGGACGGCGCGACGGTCCGGCTCGAGCCCTCGGGCGCGGTTCGCTGCGTCACCTCGGTGATCGAGCTGGGGCAGGGAACCCATGCCGCGCTCGCCCAGATCGTCGCCGACCGGCTCGGCGTCGCCGCGAACGATGTCGGCGTGGTGGGGGGCGACACCGCGACGACGCCCTATGGCGGCGGCGCGTGGGCCTCGCGCGGGCTGACCATCGGCGGCGAGGCGGTGTGGCGGGCGGCCGGGGGGCTGCGCGCCAACATCCTGGAGCTCGCCGGCTCGATCCTGCAGGCCGATCGGGCCGACCTCGACCTCGCGGGCGGCGCGGTCTGCGACCGGGCAACCGGGGAGCCCCGGATCGCCCTTTCCGAGATCGGTCGCATCGGCCATTTCCGCCACGACACATTGCCACCCGGCATCCAGCCCGAGCTCGCCGTCACCCGGCACTATGTCCCCGACGCCGCGCCGTTCGCGCTCGCCAACGGGGTGCAGGGATCGTCGCTCGAGGTCGACGTCGAGACCGGCGAAATCCGGCTGCTCGATCACTGGGTGGTCGAGGATTGCGGGCGGATCGTCAACCCGCTGCTGGTCGAGGAGCAGATCCGGGGCGGCGTCGTCCAGGGCATCGGCGGCGCGTTGTTCGAGGAGTGCCGCTACGACGAGGACGGCCAGATGCTGAACGCGAGCTTCGCCGACTATCTCGTTCCCATGGCGGCGGGCCTGCCCGACATCCATGTCGGCCATGTCGAGACCCCGATCGAGGAGACCGCCCTCGGCACCAAGGGGGCGGGCGAGGCCGGCACGGTCGGCGCGCCGGCGGCGATCATGCTCGCGGTCAACGACGCGCTCAGGCCGTTGGGGGCGCGGGTGACGAGCCTCCCCATCACGCCCGAGTCCATCCTGGAGGCGATCGCCGCGGCGCGCGCCGGGTAGGCCGGATCCCGGGTCGGGGGAGGGCGACAGGCGATGGATCGGCCGGAAGGACGCCGAATACCGGCCACGCCGCGCCATGCTATAGTCCGGGCAAACCCGATCTGGAGGCCCGAAAGATGATCGTGCAGAGCGCACCCCCGGATGAGCCGCGTTTCGTCATCACGATGGCCCAGCACACGACCTTCGCCGGACGCCTCGCGCGCGCCTTCGGCAACGACGCGTTCGAGCCGGTCGAGCCGCGCGACGTCGTTCTCTACATCGTCGACAACCACGACGCCGGCTGGGCCGACCTCGACGGGGAGGGACGGATCGACCCGGCCACCGGCCTGCCCTACAACCTCGTCCAGACGCCGTTCGCGGAGATCGTCAAGACCTCCGCCGCCTCGCCCGAATTCAACAGCCGCCGCCACGCCTATTGCGGGCTGTTGTCCAGCATGCACAGCTGGGGCCTCTATAACGGCCGCTACGGCATGTCGGACCATGTCCTGCTCGACGGCCTCGCGGCGGAGAACCGGTCGACGGCGGAGGGCATGCTGAACGGCGAGCTGGACCGCCAGGCCCGCCTCAAGCACGCGCTGGCCGAGAACCCCGACACCGCTTCATGGGTGGACGAGGCGCAGGTGATGCAGAACTACAAGCAGCTCCAGTTCTTCGACACCATGGCGCTCTACTTCAATTGCAACGGCGCCGCCGACCGCAAGCCCCAGACCTTCACCCACGTGCCGATGTCGCGCGACGAGGACGCCACCATCGCGCTCACGCCGCGGGACGATGCGATCTATGCGCTCGATCCCTACCCGTTCGCCGAGGACGGGCTCGAAGTGTCGTTCGCGGGGCGCTACCTGGCGCCGATGCGCGACGCGGCCAACGTGGACCTCGATGCGATCGACGCGGAGTGGCAGACGGTGCACCTTGTCGCCGGCTGAGGCGCGATGAGCCGCGACATCGAAGCCCGCAAGGGGGAGCATATCGATACCGTCCTCGGGGAGGATGTCTCCGCCAAGGGCGTATCGACGGGCTTCGAGCGGTTTTTCTTCGAGCACGCCGCGCTGCCGGAGACCGATCTCGACGCGGTCGACCTGTCGACGCGGCTGTTCGGACGCTCGCTCAAGGCGCCGCTCCTGATCGCGAGCATGACGGGAGGAACGGCTCGGGCGCGCGACATCAACCGGAACCTCGCCGCCGCCGCCGAAACGCTCGGCATCGCGATGGGCGTGGGCTCCCAGCGCGCGATGATCGAGAACCCGGCGCTCGCCGACACCTACCGGGTGCGCGACGTCGCCCCGAACATCCTGCTTTTCGCCAATTTGGGCGCCGTCCAGCTCAATTGCGGCTATGGCGCGGACGAGGCGCGGCGCGCGGTCGAGACCATCGGCGCGGACGCGCTGTTCCTCCATTTCAATCCCCTGCAGGAAGCGGTCCAGGCGGGCGGGGACCGCAACTGGGCCGGGCTCTACCGCAAGGTCGAGGAACTCGCCGCATCGCTCGACGTTCCGATCGTCGGCAAGGAGGTCGGCAACGGCATCGGGGCGGAGACGGCGGCGCGCCTGATCGATTGCGGCCTCGCCGGGGTCGACGTCTCCGGCGCCGGCGGCACGAGCTGGAGCGAGGTCGAGGCCCACCGCCAGACCGACCCGGAAATCCGGGCCGTGGCGCACAACTTCGCCGGCTGGGGGATCCCGACGGCGGCGGCCCTGATCGACGTCGTGCGGGCGATCCCCGACAGCCCGGTCTTCGCGAGCGGCGGCATCCGCGACGGTATCGACGCCGCCAAGGCGATCCGGCTCGGGGCCTCGCTGGTCGGCGCGGCGGCGCCGATGCTGGAGCACGGGGTCGACGCGGCCGGGGCAGCGGAGAAACGCATGGCGCGGATGATCGAAGAGTTCAGGATCGCCGCCTTCTGCGTCGGGGCGCCGGATATCGGCGCGCTCAGGCGCGCGGTCCTGAGACGCGCATCCGATTGGGAAGCCGTGCCCGCGCTCCCGTCCGCGATTTCCGGGACGGTCGCGATAACCCGCCGCGCGCTGCGCCGATGAATGCCGCTCCCCCGCCGCCGCCGGTGCGCGCGCCCGGCGACCCCCTCGCGCGTCCGCGCGACGCGGCGACGCTGATCGTCTACCGCGAGAACGCGGGCGTTCCGGAGGTGCTGATGGGCGAGCGGCACGCCAGGCACCGGTTCATGCCCCACCGGTTCGTCTTCCCCGGCGGGCGGATCGACGCGCGGGACTCGAGAGTGCGCTGCGCGAGCCCGCTCGCCCCCGGCACTTCGGCGCGGCTGGAACGACGGCTCAGCCCGGCGCGGGCGCGCGCGATGGCGGTGGCCGCGATCCGTGAGACCTTCGAGGAGACCGGGCTGATCGTCGGCGGGCCGGATCCCGATCCCGGGCGGCGGCCGCCGCGTGGCTGGGAGAGTTTCTTCGGCGCCGGGTTCGCGCCGGCGCTCGGCGCGCTCTCCTACATCGCGCGCGCGGTGACCCCGCCGATCCGCCCGGTCAGGTTCAACGCCCGGTTCTTCGTCCTCGACCGCGAGCACGTGACCGGGGAGGTCAGGGGGTCCGGCGAGCTGCTGGGGCTCAGATGGTTCACCGTCGAGGAAGCGCTGACGCTGGAGCTCGCCCAGATCACCCGGCGGGTGCTGACCCATTTCGGCGCTTCCTTCGGGGATGTCGCCAGGAATCGGGACGACGCTCCGGTGCCCTATTTCAAATGGACGCCGACCGGTCACCTCCCGATCGACGAGTGAAGCCCGTCAGACCAGCCGGAGCCTCGGCTCGAAGAGATCGAGCACCGCGCCCAGGGTGGTGCCCCGCCGAAGGCGCCGCGAACCGTCATAGACCATGTATTCCGGCTCGCCCCGATCGCCCGCGGCCACCTTGACGACGGTAAAGGCGGGCCGGTCGGAGGCGCGGCGGAACACCGAGAACATGGCCATGCCGTCGCCCGTGCCCATGGCGTAGTCCTTCCATTCGCCCATGGTGACGCGGCGGCTGTAGAGGGTCAGGAGGCGGTCGAGGTCGCGACGGTCGAAAAAGACGAATCTGGGTTCCTGCCGATAGGCACGAAGGTCGAATACCGTCGCCATCCTTCTGCCGCTACGCTCCCTTTGCGAGACAATTTCGTGACCCTATCTATATCGCGCATTCGGGCGGCGGCGTCCAGAGCGTGTTGCGGTTTGCGCCGCGAGGCTGTAATCCCATTGCCCTGCGGACCGCGGGCGGCGCCGGCCGCCGACATGGACCGGACCTGGCGGAGGGCCGAGCGTGGCCGACATCTTTCGCGAAATCGACGAGGAACTGCGCCAGGAACGGGCGGAAAAGCTCTGGCGGCAATACGGCAAGTACGCCATCGGCGGCGCGGTGGCCGTGGTGCTGGCGATCGCCGCCTATACGGGTTGGCAGGAATACCGGACCGACCGGCAGCTCGAGGCGGGGGCGAAGTTCGCGGCGGCCAAGGCTCTCGCCCGGGAGGGCAAGACCGGCGACGCGGAAGTCCTGTTCGCCGCGCTCGGCGCCGAGTCCGGAACCGCCTACGGGGTTCTCGCCCGGTTCCACGCGGCCGCCTTGCGCGCGTCGTCCGGCGACCGGGCGGGCGCGGTCCTTGCCTTCCGCGCGCTCGCCGGGGACGACTCCATCGACCGGCCGATGCGCGATCTCGCAACCCTGCTCGCGGCGCAGAACGCGCTCGATGCGCCCGGCGCCGACGGGCAGAGCATCGCCGCCGACATCGAGCCGCTGGCGCAGCCGGGCGGCGCGTGGCGCCATCTGGCGCTGGAGACCCTGGGCCTGATCGCGCGGAGCGCCGGGGATCCCGATCGGGCGAAGACCTATTTCCAGCGGATCGTCGACGACGCCGAAGCGCCGCCGAACGTTCGCCTGCGCGCCTCGCATCTGCTGAACTTGGCGGCCGGGACATGACGCGAACGGGCGCCGCAGCCAAGCGCGGGGCCTTGCGCCTCGCGGCGGTCGGGACGCTGCTGCTGACCGCCGCCTGCGGGGACGGTTTCTTCGGCGAAGCGGAAGACCCCCCGCTTCCCGGCGAGCGGCTTCCCGTCATCGGCCTCGAGGAGACCCTCGTCCCCGATCCCCGGCTCGCCCGGCTGCGCGTGGCGCTTCCGCCGCCGGCGGCTAACGCGAACTGGCCTCAGGCCGGAGGCCTCCCCAACCACGCGATGCATCATCTGGCGGCGCCCGGCGCGCTTGAGCCGCGCTGGCGCGTCGACATCGGGCGCGGCTCCGACAGCGACGGGCAGCTCCTCGCGCAGCCGATCGTCGCCCGGGGTCGGGTCTACACGCTCGACGTCGACGCCGAGCTCCGGGCCTTCGCTCTCGACGACGGGTCCTTCCTCTGGAATCGGGAGCTGGCGGACGAGACCCGCGAAAGCGGCACGCTCGGCGGCGGCCTCGCCGTCGGCGAGGGCAGGGTCTACGTCACCACCGGTTTCGCTCACGTCTTCGCTCTCGACGCGGAGACCGGGACCGAGCTCTGGCGGCGCAGGCTGTCCAACCCGATCCGCGCCGCGCCGACCGCGCGCGGCGGCCGGGTGTTCGTCGTCACCCTCTCGAACGAGCTCTTCGCGCTCGACGCCGCCTCGGGCCGGGTTCTCTGGTCGCACGACGAAATCGTCGAGCCGGCGGGGCTGGCCGGCGGCGCGTCGCCCGCCGTCGACGGCGGGATCGTCGTGGCGCCGTTCTCTTCCGGGGCGATCGTCGCCCTGCGCGCGGCCAACGGCCGGGTCGTGTGGTCGGACCGGCTGGTGGCGCTGCGGCGGACCGATCCGGTCTCCAGCCTCGCCCATGTGCGCGGACTGCCGGTGATCGACCGCGGCCTCGCCATCGGCGTGAGCAACAGCGGCCGGACGGTGGCGATCGACCTCAGGACGGGGCGCCGGCTGTGGGAACAGCGGATCGGAGGAACCAACACCGCCTGGGTCGCGGGCGAGTTCGTCTATCTGGTCTCGAACGACAATCAGATCGCCTGCCTGTCGCGCCGCGACGGAAGGGTGCGCTGGGTCCGCTCGCTGCCGCGGTTCGAGGACGAGGAGGACCGGACCGGGCCCATCGGCTGGTCCGGGCCGGTGCTGGCCGGCGACCGGCTTCTGATCGCCGCCAGCACCGGCGAGGTCTGGTCGGTCTCGCCCTATACCGGGGAGCCGCTCGGACGCGTCGAATTGCCCGATGCGGTATTCATCCCGCCCGCGGTCGCCGGCGGGACGGTGTTGCTGCTGACCGAGGACGCGGAACTTCTCGCGCTGAAGTGATGCCGTTCACCGTCGCCATCGTCGGGCGGCCCAATGTCGGCAAGTCGACCCTTTTCAACCGCCTCGTCGGCCGACGCCAGGCCCTGGTGCACCCGACGCCCGGCGTGACCCGCGACCGCCGCGAGGGCGAGGGCAGCCTCCTAGGCCTGTCCTTCAGGGCAATCGACACCGCGGGGCTGGAGGACGAGCGCGGCGAAACCCTGACCGGGCGCATGCAGGCCCAGACCGCGCGCGCCATCGACGAAGCCGACGTGCTGATGATGCTGATCGACGCGCGCGCCGGGGTCACGCCGCTCGACTCCCATTTCGCGGACATGCTGCGGCGAGTCTCGAAGCCGGTCGTGCTGGCGGCGAACAAGTGCGAGGGCGGCGCCGGCGCGGCGGGGCTGATCGAGGCCTACGGGCTCGGCCTCGGCGAGCCGGTGCCGATCTCGGCCGAGCACGGGGAGGGGCTCTCCGCGCTCTACGACGTCATCGCGCCGCACGCCGAAGCGGCCGGCCCGGGAGAGGGCGAAGCGGCCGGTGCCGGGGACGGCCCGCTCAACCTCGCGATCGTCGGGCGGCCCAATGTCGGCAAGTCGACGCTGGTCAACCGGTTGCTGGGCGACGAGCGGGTCCTCACCGGCCCCGAGCCCGGCGTCACCCGGGACTCGATCTGGGTCGACTGGTCCTGGCGCGAGCGCGACATAAGGCTGGTCGACACCGCGGGGCTCCGCCGCAAGGCCCGGGTCAGCGAGCGCCTGGAGCGCCTGACCGCCGCCGACACGGCGAACGCGATACGCTTCGCGCATGTCGCGGTCTTGCTGGTGGACGGGCTCGAGGGGCTGGAAAAGAACGATCTCGCCATCGCGCGGCAGATCGCGGAGGAAGGCCGCGCGATGGTGCTGGCCGTCAACAAGTGGGACGCGGTCGAAGACCGGAACGGCCGGATGCGCCAGATCGGCGACCGGCTCGAGCGTTCGCTGCCCCAGGTCCGGGGAATCCCCGTGCTCGCCCTCTCCGCGCTCGACGGGCGCGGGGTGAACGGGCTGTTGCCCAAGGCGTTCGAGATCTACGAGGTGTGGAACCGGCGGGTCGACACGGGACCGCTCAACCGCTGGTTCGCCGAAGCGGTCGACCGCCACCCGCCGCCGATCATCGACGGGCGCCGGCTGAGGCTGCGCTACATCACCCAGGTCAAGGCGCGGCCTCCCACCTTCGCGCTCTTCACCACGCGCCCCGCGGCGGTTCCCGAGTCCTACCTGCGCTATCTGACCAACGGCTTGCGGGACGATTTCGGCCTGGCCGGAGTCCCGATCCGGATCGCGCTGCGCAAGGGCAGGAATCCCTACGTGGCGGAAGGGAGGACGTGATCGCCGGCGGCGGGCTCAGTACGCGCGCACCACCTCGCCGTGCCGCGCGCAGTCGGCGGCGGCGAGTTCGACGAAGATGTCGCCGAGCGCTTCCGGCGGCCTGAGCGTTTCGGGGTCCTCGCCGGGATAGGCCGCGGCGCGCATCGCGGTTCGCGTGCCGCCGGGGTCGACGACGTTGACGCGAAGCCGCGTCCTCGCGGTCTCCGCCGCCCAGGAAAGCGCCATCGTCTCCAGCCCCGCCTTGGAGACCGCGTAGCTTCCCCAGTAAGGGCGCGCGCCCCGGCCCGCGCCGGAGCCGACGAAGATCGCGCGGCCCGCCTCGACGGCGCGCAGGACCGGATCGAAGGCGCGGATCAGGCGGAAATTGGCGCTGAGATTGACCGCGAGTACCCGGTCCCATTCCTTCGGGTCGATCTGGTGCACGGGGCCCAGCGTCCCCAGCATCCCGGCGTTCGCGACCAGGATGTCGAGGCGGCCGAAACGCTCCGAGATGGCGGCGGCCAGCCTGTCGGCGGCGCTCGCTTCCGCCAGGTCCGCCTCCACCAGGGTGGCCGACCGGGCGCCGCCCGAAGCCGCCCGGATCTCGTCGTCGACCTCCTCCAGCCCGCCCACGCTGCGCGCCGCCAGCACCGGCCTCGCCCCCTCGGCGGCGAAGCGGCGCGCGACCGCGGCGCCGATCCCGCGCGATGCGCCGGTGATCAGCGCGACGCGCCCCTCGAGACGCGGCGGCGCCGCCATTCAGCGCGTCTCCGCGAGCAGCGAGAGCTGGCCGTCGGTGTCTCCTCCGTGGCGGTCGACGAGGGCGATGGGATAGTTGCCGGAAAAGCAGGCATCGCAGAACCTGGGCGCCGTCTCGTCGCGGCCCGGCTCCCCCAGCGCGCGATAGAGCCCGTCGAGGGAGAGATAGGCGAGGCTGTCGACGCCGATGAGCCGCATCATCTCCTCGACATCGTGGCGCGCCGCGAGGAGCTCGCTCCGTTCCGGCGTATCCACGCCGTAAAAGCAGGAATGGGTGGTCGGCGGCGACGCGATTCGCATGTGGACTTCCGCCGCGCCCGCGTTGCGCACCATCTCGACGATCTTGGTCGATGTCGTGCCGCGGACGATGCTGTCGTCGACCAGGATCACCCGCTTGCCGCGGATCAGGTTGCGGTTCGCGTTGTGCTTGAGCTTGACGCCGAGGTGGCGGATGCGGTCGCTCGGCTCGATGAAGGTGCGCCCGACATAGTGGTTGCGGATGATGCCGATCTCGTAGGGGATCGCGGCCTCGCGGGCGTAGCCAAGCGCCGCCGGCACGCCGGAGTCCGGGATCGGGATCACCAGGTCGGCCTCGACCGGCTGCTCGCGGGCGAGCTGTTCGCCGATGCGGCAGCGCGCCTCGTACACGTTGACCGAATCGACCGTCGAGTCGGGCCGGGAAAAGTAGATGTATTCGAACACGCAGAACCGCGTCGGGCGGGGCGCGAAGGGGGCGAAGCTCTCCACGCCCGCCGCGCCGATCGTCACGATCTCGCCCGGCTCGATGTCGCGCACATATTCGGCGCCGATGATGTCGAGCGCGCAGGTCTCCGAGGCGAGGATCCAGCCCTCCCCGATCCGCCCCAGCACCAGGGGCCGCACGCCGAGCGGGTCGCGGACGCCGATCAGCGCCGTGTTGGTCATCGCGACGAGGGAATAGGCGCCGACGATCTGATTCAGCGCGTCCACCAGCCGGTCCACCAGCGAATCCTTCGACGAGGTCGCGATCAGGTGGACGATGACCTCCGTGTCGGTGGTGGAATGGAACAGGCATCCGCGCTCCACCAGCGCGCGGCGGATGCGTCGCGCGTTGGTGAGGTTGCCGTTATGCCCGATCGCGAAACCGCCCGAGGACAGGTCCGCGAACAAGGGCTGGATGTTGCGCAGCACCGCCTCTCCGGTGGTCGAATAGCGGTTGTGACCCATCGCCCGGTCGCCCGGAAGACGCCGGATCACCGCTTCGTCGCTGAAATTCTCGCCCACCTCGCCGGGCGCGTGGTGGCTGTGGAACCGCTCGCCGTCGAAGGAGACGATCCCGGCCGCTTCCTGTCCCCGGTGCTGGAGCGCGTGCAGGCCGAGCGCGGTCAGCGCGGCGGCGTCCGCGTGGTTCCACACGCCGAACACGCCGCATTCCTCGCGCGGCTTATCGTCGGTCTCGTCCGTGCGAACGGCCATGCGCGCCACGGTCATTGGTTGGCGTTGAAGAGGCGGTCCATCTCGCGCCGCTCGTCCTTGCTGTAGCCGGACTTTTCCTTCCGCTCCGGTTTCTCCGGAACCGGTGTCATCAGCCGCTTCGCATCCTCCCCGGCATCGGTCGGCGCCGCCGGTGCGATGTCCGCCGTCCCGCTGGCCTGGCGCCACTCTTCCGGCAGCAGGGAAATCAGCGAGCGCGCGGTCCATCCCAGCAGCGGCGCGGTCCGGGAACCCTGCAGCCATTCCGGGCGTTCGCTCTCGCGGGCCGGAAATTCGAGCAGGCGTTCCGCCACCAGGTAACCGCCCGAGGTTATCACGATTCCGAGCGCCAGCCCGGCCACCAGGCCGAGGGAGCGGTCGACCGCGCCCAGCGCGGTTCCCCGCACTCTCTCCGCAACCATATGCGTGAGGATCGTGAAGACCACAAGCCCGACCAGAAAGACGGCGCCGCCGGCCGCGAGATCGGCGAGGAGGGGGCTTTCGATCCAGCCCCGCGCGGTTGGTCGAAGCAGCGGCAAGCCGTACACCGTCAGGATCGCCGCGCCGATCCAGCTGCCGATGCCCAGCAGCACGCGGACCACGCCGAGCCACAGCCCGAGCAGCCCGCCCAGGACGACGACCGCGATCACCGCGAGATCGAGCGGGGACACGTCAAGCCTCCTGCCGCTGCGGCCAGTCCGCGTCGCGCGCCGGGCGGGGCGGTCCGAACATCGCCACGAGGTCGTTCAGATGGCCGATATGCGTGACCTCGATACCCGTCCCGGGCGGCGGCTCGCCGTTGCCGCGCGCCGGCGCGATAGCCCGCGAGAAACCGAGCTTGGCCGCCTCGCGCAGCCTGAGCGCCGGGCGGCCGACGCCGCGCACCTCTCCGCCCAGGCCGACTTCGCCGAACATGACGGCCTCCGGCGGCGGCGGCCGGCCGGAGGCGGCCGACAGCACCGCGCCGGCCACCGCCAGATCGGCGGCGGGCTCTGCGATCCGCATGCCCCCCGCGACGTTGAGATAGACGTCGCGGCCGGCAAGACCGATCCCGCAGCGGGTCTCCAGCACCGCGAGCACCATGGCGAGCCTCGCCGAATCCCAGCCCACGACCGCGCGCCGCGGCGCGGCGAGCGGCGAGGGGGCGACCAGAGCCTGGATTTCGACCAGGACCGGGCGGGTCCCCTCCATCCCGGCGAAGACGGCGGCGCCCGGAACGTCGTCCTGGCGCTCGGCGAGGAACAGCGCCGAGGGGTTGGCGACCTCGACCAGGCCGCTTCCCGTCATCTCGAACACGCCGATCTCGTCGGTCGGGCCGAAACGGTTCTTCAGGCCGCGCAGCACGCGGAATTCGTGTCCGCTCCTGCCTTCGAAATAGAACACGCCGTCGACCATGTGTTCGAGCACCCGCGGACCCGCGATGGATCCGTCCTTGGTGACGTGTCCGACCAGCAGCAGGCAGAAACCGCGGCGCTTCGCGAGCTGGATCAGCTCCTGCGCGCTGGCGCGGACCTGGGCTACCGTTCCGGGCGCGGATTCCAGCGTGTCGACATACATCGTCTGGATCGAATCGACCACCACCGCCCGCGGCGCCTCGCCGCTCTCGAGGGTGGTGGCGATGTCGCGGACGCTGGTCGCGGCGGCGAGGCCCACCGGGGCGTCGCCGAGGCCGAGCCGCCGGGCGCGCAGGCGGATCTGGTCGATCGCCTCCTCGCCCGAAATGTAGACCGCCGGCACCGCCCGGGCGAGCGCCCCCGCGACCTGCAGCAGCATGGTCGACTTGCCGATGCCCGGATCGCCCCCGACGAGCAGCGCCGAGCCGCCGACCAGCCCGCCCCCGGTGACGCGGTCGAATTCCGCGATGCCGCTGGCGAGCCGGGGCGCATCCGAGTCGCTTCCGGCGAGCGGAACGAAGTCGATCGCCGTTCCCTGCCCCGCGCCCAGACCGCGGGGCGCGGAGGGGCGGGCCTGCTCCTCGACGATGGAGTTCCATTCGCCGCAGGCGTCGCACCTGCCGCTCCACTTGGGGAAGACGGCGCCGCATTCCTGGCAGACATACCGGCTGGCCTGACGGGCCATTCTCGATGCCTCCCGCGGCCGGTCTCAGGCCGCGTGGACGGTGGTACGGATCGGACCTTCCGTCCGGCCGTGGATGAACTGGTCGACCGTCGCGTTGCCGCTCTCTTCGATCTCTCCGGCGGAACCGGCCCAGATGATCCTGCCGCCGTGGATCATCGCGATCCGGTCCGCGATCTTGCGCGCGCTCGCCATGTCGTGGGTAATGGTGAGCGCGGTCGCGCCCAGGCCCCGCACGCATTCCACGATCAGGTCGTTGATGATTTCGCCCATGATCGGACCGAGCCCGGTCGTGGGTTCGTCGAAGAACAGGATTTGCGGCTCGGCGGCGATCGCGCGAGCGAGGCCGACCCGCTTCTGCATGCCGCCCGAGAGATCCGCCGGGTAGCGGTCCGCCTGGGCGCGGCCGAGCCCCACCTGCGCCAGCTTGGCGATCGCGGCCTCGCGCGCCTCGCGCCGGGGCATGCCGCGGTTGTGGACGAGGCCGAACGCCACGTTCTCCCAAACCGTCATGCTGTCGAACAGCGCCGCCCCCTGGAACAGCACGCCGAACGTGGCGAGAACCCGGTCCCGCGCGCTGCCCGTGAGTCCGACGGTTTCAACGCCGTCGATCTCGATGCTGCCCGAGTCCGGCCGAATGAGGCCGATGACGTTCTTGACCAGGACCGATTTCCCGGTTCCCGATGTGCCGATCACCGCCAGGGACTCGCCCCGTCCGATGTCGAGATCGAGTCCGTGGAGCACGCGGTTGTTTCCGAACGCCTTGCACAGGCCCCGTATCCGGATCGCCGGAGCCGCCGCGGTCGCCGCCGTCCGGTCCTCGGTCATCGCGCGAAGAACGCCTCGGTGATCAGATAGTTGAACGCGAGGATCAGCACCGATGCGGACACGACCGCGTTGGTCGTCGCCGTCCCCACGCCTTGCGCGCCGCCCCGCGAGTGGTAGCCGTGGTAGCACCCCATCAGCGCGATCAGGAAGCCGAACACCGCCGCCTTGACCAGGCCCGAAACCACGTCGAGGACCTCGAGATACTGGAACGTGCTCTTGAGATAGACCGACGTGTTGAAGCCGAGCTTGTTGACCGCCAGCAGATACCCCCCGAACACGCCGATCACGTCGGCCGCCAGCACGCAGAGCGGCAGGGTGAGCGTGCCGGCGATGAGACGCGGCGCCACGAGATACTTGAACGGGTTGGTGGAGAGCGCGGTCAGCGCGTCGATCTGCTCCGTGACCCGCATGGTGCCGATCTCGGCCGCCATCGCGGCGCCGATCCGGCCGGCCACCATCAGCCCCGCGAATACCGGGGCGAGCTCGCGAGTGATGGACAGCACTACGATGACCGCGACCGCGCTCTCGGCGTTGAAGCGCGAAAATCCGCTGTAACTCTGAAGCGCCAGCACCATGCCGGTGAACAGCGCCGTCAGCCCGACCACCGGCAGGGAGTAATACCCCACCTCGATCATCTGGCGGCCGATCAGGCGGAAGTGGAACGGCGGGCGGACGCAGTGCATGGCGCCCGTACCGGCAAACAGCGTCAGGCGGCCGGTGGCGGCGAGGAAATTGAGCGTCGCGCGCCCGACCGAGGCCACCGCGTTCATGCGTGGGAACCGTTGCCGCCGCCGCGATAGACGCGCCGCACGCGACCCCCGATCCGCGCCAGAATCTCGTAGCCGATCGTGCCCGCCTCGGCGGCGAGCGCGTCCGCGTCGTGATCGTCGTCGATGAGGTCGACGGCGAGGCCCGGGCGCACGAGGTCGGGCGTTGCTCCGGTTACGTCAAGGGTGGCGAGATCCATGGAAACCCGTCCGACGAGCGGCACCGTCCTGCCCGCGATGCGCCCGCCGCCGCGATCGCCCAGGGCGCGCGGCAGCCCGTCGGCGTAGCCCATCGCTATCGTGGCGAGCGTGGAGCCGGCGGCGATCAGGCGGTCGGCACCGTATCCAACGGGTGTTTCGGTGTCAACGAACCGGGTCTGCAGGATCCTCGCCTGCAGCCGGACGGCGCGCTTCATCGCGTTCGGCCGTCCCGGGACGACGGAGAGCCCGTAGAGCGCCGCCCCCGGGCGAACCAGGTCGTAATGGAAGTCCGGTCCGAGAAAGATCCCGGCGGAATTGGCGAAAGAGGCCGGCGCGGCCGGAAGAGCCGCCCGCATCGTGTCGAAGGCCGCTTTCTGACGGGCGTTGAGGGGATGGGACGGCGTATCGGCGCATGCGAGGTGGCTCATCGCGCAGGCGATCCCGATTCCCGCGAGCCGGTCGGGTTCGGCCGCGAAGAGACCTGCGTCCGACGCGCCGATACCGAGCCGGGTCATGCCCGTGTCCAGCATCAGCGCCGCGCGCCGGCCGCCCCGGTCGCGCGCGTGCCGGGACCAGATCGCCACCCCTTCCAGCGTGCCCAGGACCGGCGTCAGCGCGTGGCGGTCGTAGCGCGCCGTTTCGCCCTTCACATGGCCGTCCAGGACGAAGATTTCCGCCGATGCTTCCGCGAGCGCCTGCCTGAGCGCGATGCCCTCCCGCGGGCAGGCGACGAAGAACGTCCGGCATCCAGCCCGGCTCAGCGCGGGGCCGACCTCGGCGGCGCCCAGCCCGTAGGCGTCCGCCTTGACCACCGCGGCGCACTCCGCACCTGCCGCGCGGCCGGCGAGCGCGCGCCAATTCTCCGCGACCGCATCGAGGTCGACGGTCATCCACGCGCGGTCGGTGGGGCCGGCGTTCAGTAGCCGTGGTCCTCCGGATCTTCCAGGTTGTCGAACTTCGTCACCTCGGCGAAGAAGCGGAGCATGATGCGGCCCGTCGGGCCGTGCCGCTGTTTGGCGACGATGACTTCCGCGAGGCCGGACATCTCTTCGCTCCGGTCCTTCCACTGCTGCATCCGCTTCTCGAACTTTTCCGGGTCCTCTTCGGCGCGCTGCGAAGGCTCCTGCCGGCCCAGATAGTATTCTTCGCGGTAGATGAACATGACGACGTCGGCGTCCTGTTCGATCGTCCCGGATTCGCGAAGGTCGGCCAACTGCGGCCGTTTGTCCTCGCGGTTCTCGACGGCGCGCGAGAGCTGGGACAGCGCGAGCACCGGGACGTCGAGCTCCTTGGCGAGGGTCTTGAGGCCGCGCGTGATCTCCGAAATCTCCTGGACCCGGCTCTCGTTGCGCGCGTTCCTCGAGCCCGAGACGAGCTGCAGGTAATCGACCACCAGCAGCGCCAGCCCGTGCTGGCGCTTGAGGCGGCGCGCGCGGGTCCGGAGCGCCGACACGGTGAGCGCGGGCGTATCGTCGATGTAGAAGGACAGGCTCTCGAGGTCCCCGCTGGCCCGGACGAGCTTTTCGAACTGGGACTCGTTCAGCTCGCCGCGGCGAATCTTGTCCGAAGCGATCTGCGTCTGTTCGGCGACCATCCGGTTCGCCAGCTGCTCGGCCGACATTTCCAGCGAATAGAAACCGACGACCGGGGCGCTTTCCCGCGACTCCTTCGCCTCGGCGCCGACCGCGCGGGCGACGTTGAAGGCAATGTTGGTGGCGAGCGCCGTCTTGCCCATCGACGGGCGTCCCGCCAGCACGATCAGGTCCGACTTGTGCAGCCCGCCGAGCATCAGGTCGATCTGGGTGAAACCGCTCGGCACGCCCACGGTCTTGCCGTCGCGCTTGAACGCGGCCTGGGCCATGTTCACCGCCTCGGTGACCGCCTCCTTCAGGGAGCGGAAACCGCCCTCGTAGCTGCCCGCGGTCGCAAGGTCGTAAAGGCCCTGTTCGGCGGTCTCGATCTGGTCGGCGGCGGTCACCTCCAGATCGCCGGAGAAGGCGTCGTTGACGATGTCGGTGCCGAGCTCGATCAGCTCGCGCCGAAGGTGGAGGTCGTGGATCAGCCGCCCGTAATCGGCGGCGTTGATGACCGTGGTCGCGTTGGCGGCGAGCCGCGCGACATAGGGCGCGCCGCCGATCGCGCGATACACCTCGTCGGACTCGAAGAAGTTCCGGAGCGTGGTCGGATCGGCCTTCTGGCCGCGCTCGATCAGGGTCTTGCAGGCGCTGTAGATGCGGCGGTGGAACTCCTCGCTGAAATGCTCGGCGGCGAGAAATTCCGAGACCCGTTCGTAGGCCCGGTTGTTGATCAGGATCGCGCCGAGCAGACCCATCTCCGCTTCGACATTCGCGGGCGGGCTGCGATGGGTCTCGCGTTCGGTCTCGATTACGGAAACGGTTTCGGCCACGCGCCACTCCCCCGGGTGCGGCGAGGACGGTAATCGAGCGCGGTCCGAATCGGTAGCGTCGCGGCCACCGCGCCGCTTGTTTGTTGGGGGCGAAACTTACTCACACCGCCCAAATCACGGGGACATCGGGCCCAATTGCCGGTTCGGAAAGACCCCTGCCGGAATCCCGGCGTGTGGACGGTCTCAGGCGGCGATATCGTCCCGGCGGTCTTCGGCGGCGCGCTGCGCGCGTTCCGAGTCGGTGATGTAGTCGCGGGTGAGCGGCACGGCGTCCTGGTTGCGGGCAATCTGCATCTGGAACACCATCTGGTTCCAGTACTTGAACGCCATCTCGCAGCCCTTCAGGTAGAACTCCCACATCCGGCAGAAACGCTCGTCGTAGAGGTCGGCGATCTGCGCGCGATTGTCCTGGAACCGCCGGTGCCAGTGGGACAGCGTCTTGGCGTAGTGGAGCCGCAATATCTCGATGTCGGTGACGTAGAGCTTTTCCCGCTCCAGCGCGGCCAGCACCTCCGACATGGCCGGGGTGTAGCCGCCCGGGAAGATGTACTTGCGGAGCCACGCGCTGGTGGTCCCCGGCGGCTCCATGCGCCCGATGGAGTGGAGCAGGGCGACCCCGTCGTCGGGCAGCAGCTCGCGCAGCTTGGCGAAGAACTCCCGGTAGTGCCGGGCCCCGACATGCTCGAACATGCCGACCGAGACGATGCGGTCGTACCGGCCTGTGCGGTGGCGGTAGTCCTCGAGCATGAAGCGCACCCGCCCCGACAGGCCGGCCTCCGCGGCGCGGCGCTCCGCGACCCTGTGCTGTTCCTCCGACAGGGTCACGCCGGTGACGTCGACGTCCGCGATCCCGGCGAGATAGAGCGCGAGCCCGCCCCATCCCGACCCGATGTCGAGCACCCGCTGTCCCGGCGCGAGCCGGAGCTTCGCCGCGAGGTGCCGTTTCTTGTTGTCCTGCGCCTCTTCCAGCGTGTTGTCGTCGTCGGTGAAGTAGGCGCAGGAATATTGCCGGTCCTTGTCGAGGAAGAGGTCGTAGAGCGTGTCCGACAGGTCGTAATGGTGGGCGACGTTGCGCCGGGCGCGGCCGATCGGGTTGTGCTGCTGCAGCCAGCGGGTCCGCCGGTTCAGCCATTCCGACAGTCTGAAGACCGGGTTGTCCTCCGCCTCCCGCGAATTGACGCAGCAATATTCGATGAAATCGCCGAGCGTGCCTTCCTCGATCGTGAGCGTGCCGTCCATATAGGCCTCGCCCACGCGAAGCCAGGGATTGGTCACCAGCTGTGCATGCAGCCTCCGGTCGTGCAGCCGGACCGTGCATTCCGGCCCCGGCGATCCTTCTATCCGGTGGGTGCGTCCGTTGGCGTCGATCAGCGTCAGGCGTCCAGTGGACGCCACCTTGCCCAACGCCCAGTTGAGCAGCATCGATACGGCCCCTCCCGCAGCTGCGCCGGTTCCGGCGGTCGACTGGTCATTCCGGAGCGTATCGCAAAATTGTAGCGCGACATCGCCCGCGCTCCAACGGTCGAGTCCCGGGCGGCGATTTCATCGAACTTCCCCGGAGCCGGCGCCCGGTGTCCAAATTCTTGGCGAATCGCGGCGAATAGTGGCGTTGTTCGCCCCGATACTGTACGGTCGCCCGGTAACCGCCGTTGACCCTGCCGGGTTCACGGGCTAACCCTAGCCGCGGCGAAACGCATCGGACAGCCAACCGCATTCGACCGATCGAGGAGATAAGAGAATGAAGCTCTTGAAGACCTGCGCACTCGTCGCGCTGCCTGCAATGTTCGTCGCGGCCTGCGATACGGTGCCGATGAGCCGGTTCCAGGCGACCGAGGCGACGGCGAAGCAGGCCGCGGACGCGGCCGCCGCCGCGGGCGCCAAGGCCGATGCCGCCGGCAAGCGCGCCGAAGATGCGGCCCGCGCCGCCGAACGCGCCGCCGCCGCCGCCGAGCGCGCCGCTAACGAGGCCAAGAACGCGGCCATGAAGATGGACCGCATGATGCAAGCCGGGATGAAGAAGTAGGAATCTCTCCGCCGGGGCCCGGCGGTCTCGAACGCTCGCATTCGAAACCGCCAGCCTCCGGACGTCAGCCCGCGGCGTCTCCCGGCTTCAGCACGCTGACCGGGAGCCCGCTCCGCCGCTTGAGCGTCCGGCGGATCAGCGGCCAGTCGAGTCGGCCCGCCTTCTTGCGTGCGGCGTAGATCAGCCGATACGCCACCTCCGGCGCGCTCTCCCGTGCCATTCGATCGCCCGCTTCCACCTGGTCCGCCTGGGTCTGGGTAGGATGCGCTTCCAGCATCAGCTCTCCTTCCACCCAGGCGATCTTGACCGGCTGGTCGACCACGGTGACCGGGGTGCCCACGGGAATTTCCCCGAACAGCCGTTCGATGTCTTCCGGATAGAGCCGCACGCAGCCATGCGAGGCGCGCCGGCCGATCCCGTAGGGCTTGTTGGTCCCGTGCACCAGGTAGGACTGCCAGCCGAGATAGAGCGCGTGCGAGCCCAGCGGATTGTCGGGGCCCGGCGGAACCACCTTCGGGAGGTACGGGCGCTCGGCCCGGATCGACTTCGGCACGTACCAGGTCGGCCGCTTCTGCTTGCGCACCACCTTCGTGCGTCCGGTGGGAGTCGACCAGCCTTCCATGCCGATACCCACCGGGAACGAGGCCACGGTTCTGCCGTCCGGCTTGAAGTAGTAGAGCCGCTGGTCCCCCAGGTTGAGCACCAGCCCCTTCCTGTCGGCCTCCGGCACGATATGGGCGGTGGGAACCAGGATCTCGGTGCCGGCGCCGGGGAGCCACGGATCGACATGCGGATTGGCCGCGCGGAGCTCGGTGTAGCCCACGTTGAATCGCCGCGGAAGCCGGATCAGCGTGTCTTCGTGCTTCGCCCGGTAGCGAATCGCCTTGCCGATCATCGGCGGGTAGGCGGACGTGCCCGGCGCGGGCGTGTTCTCCGCGGCTCCCGCCAAAGCGGCGGCCAGCAGCGCCGCCACCCCGAGCGCACCCGCGAGGAGGCGCCGGCCATTGCGCTTCGATATGCGATCGCCGTTTCCGGTCTCGCCTCGTCGGCCGGGCCACCGCATCACGGCATCCTTTTCGCGAAGTGCCTCATTCGCTAGATTGGCGCCGCCTTTATAGCAGACTGCGTCGTTGGAGGGTTGTCCATGGACCGCGTCATTGTCGGGATCACCGGCGCCACCGGCACGATCTACGGCGTGCGGCTGATGGAGATGCTGCGCCGGACGGACGCGTACGAAATCCATCTCGTGATGAGCCGGTCGGCCAAGCTGACGCTCAAGATGGAGCACGATGTCGATATCGCCAACATCAACGCGCTCGCCCACGAGGTCCACGAGGTCGGCAATATCGGGGCGTCGATCTCGTCCGGCTCCTTCCACTCGAAGGGCATGATCATCGCGCCCTGCTCGATCAAGACGATGTCCAACGTGGCGATGGGCAATACCGGCGATCTGATCAGCCGCGCCGCCGACGTCGTGCTCAAGGAGCGGCGGACGCTGCTGGTGGCGATTCGCGAGACGCCGCTCCATTCCGGCCATCTCGACAATTTGGTGCGGCTGAGCCGGCTCGGGGCGGTCATCTTTCCGCCCGTGCCGGCCTTCTACAACCGGCCCGTGACGCTGCAGGACATCGTCGACCAGAGCTGCATGAGGATGCTCGACCAGTTCGGCATCCACATCGAATCCGCGCCCCGCTGGGGCGAGGAAGGCGGCGTGCCGGCGGTCGGCCAGAAGATCGTCGGCGGCAAGGCGGTCGCGGTCGAGGACTGAGTCGCATCCGGTTCCCTGGCCGGACACCGGTTTCGGCCAACGACAACCGAAGGTAGTATTGTCCGATCGGAGATTCTCTTGAATCGTCTATATCGTGCTGGCTATATTTCCCCTGAGGGAACGATGGAATTGACTTATGGCCATCCAGGCCGGCACCCCGGAAGACGCATTCGGACAGCGGCTGGCGCGGATCGAATCCTTCATGGAGCATGCCGCCACCCGTGAGGATCTTCTCAACCTCAAGGTGTGGATTTTGCTCAGCGCCATAGGCGCAATCGCCGGCGGAGCCATGCTTGCGATCGCGGTCGTCCAGCTGTTCGCCGGGTGACGGGGCGCTAGTCCAGCCTGATTTCCGCCGTCCCGATCCCGTCGATCTCGACCCGCGCCGCGGCGGGAAAGCGCTCCAGCCAGACCGTCTTCACCAAAGATCCCGTCATGATCAGCGCGCCGGCGCGGAGGATCGTGCCCTGCGTGCCGAGCGCGCCGGCAAGCCAACAGACCGCGTCCAGCGGATGGCCGAGCACGTCGGCGCCCCTGCCCCGGCCGGTCTCTGCCCCGTCGACCAGGGTCCGGCCGGTGGCGGCGTCGAGCGTCATCGGGTCGCGGCACGCCGCCGACGCTCCCAGTATGCAGGCCGCCTGGAAGAAATCGTCCGCGATCAAGGTCGGCGGGCCGAGCGCCGACCAGTCGCCGTAGCGGTTGTCCACGACCTCGATCGCCGGCATGACTTCGGCGACCGCGTCCGCCGCTTCCTCGCGGGAGGGAGGGCGACCGCGGGCGTCGAGGTCGGCGCCGAGCCGGACCGCGATCTCGCACTCGATCCCGGGCGCCCTGAACCCGGACGCTGGCAGCGCGGTCCCGCTTGGGTGCACATCGCCCGCGCGAACGCCGCCATAGACCGGCGCGTCGAGGCCCAGCATCTGCTGCATGACGGGCGTGGTGCAGCCGAGCTTGTAGCCGGCCGGCGGCGGATCGCCCCGTTCGGCGAACCATGCGCGCAGCGCCCGCTGGATACGGTAGCCGCCCGCGTCGTCCGCCGGCCGGATCGGCTCGGGCAGCGCCTTCACCGGCGCGCGGCGCAGGCGTGCCTCGCCGAGGAGCGCCGCCGCCGTCTCCTCGGGGGTCACACGACCGGCCGTTCGTCCTCGAAGCGGGCGGCTTGCCGCGCCGCGTTCCGCGCCCGCTCCGTCGCGCAATCCTCGAACAGCGTGTCCGGATAGAGGTCGCGGAAATCCCCGATCACGCGGTCGAAGTCGAAATCCGACCAGACCCCGTGGTCCCGGATGTACTCCATGTGCCGCCGGCCGAGGCTGTCGAATTCCTGGAACAGCGCATGTTCCGTGCCGTCGAACTCGGTCGGCAGCACGTCGAACTTCTCGCAGAGCTCGAGATTGAAGGTCGCCGCCGCCTTTATCCAGCGCCCGTCGAGACGGAGCACCGCGTAGCCGTGGTGAATGAAGAGGTTGCTGCCGCCCATCAGCTTCAGCAGCCGTTCGGTGCAGAGATGGTTGGTCACGTCCGACAGCCCGAGCCCGGCATGGATGCCGAGCGCCCGCGCGCAAGCGACCAGCAGATTGCCCTTCGGCACGCAGAAGGCCGCCCCCGCCTCAAGCACACGGCTCGCCCGGTAATCGGCGCGGTCGTCGGAAATGGTGTAGGGGTCGTACCGGATCTCGTCGCGGATCGCGTAGAAGAGCGCCACGGCCTTCGCCACCTGCGTCTCGCGGCCCGCGGTCCGGGAAAGGGCGAACTCCCGCACCGACGGCGTGTCGTAATCGAAATACCAGGTGGGCTCGAGATAGATCGGGCCCGGCTCCGGAGAGCCCGTCTCGACATGCTCCATCGCAACACCTCCCCCCGCGCGCGGCCGGCGGCACCATAGGTGGCGGCCCGGTGCGCTGCAACTTGGGGAAATATTGCTATGATGCGCGCCGTTCGAGAGGAGGGGGCGCCCGGATGCCGAAGGACGGAAACCAGCATCGCGAGAGCCTGAGAGACGGGCGCGAGGTCTATCTCGACGGCGTCCGCGTCGGCGACGTGACGGTTCATCCCGCCTATCGGAACGCGGTGAGCTCGGCCTGCGCGCTCTACGATTTCCAGTGCCGGCCGGAAAATCTCGACCTGATGACGTTCGAATCGCCGACCAGCGGCGAGCGGGTCAACCGCGCCTGGCAGCTCACGAAGTCCTATGAGGAGCTGGTCGAGAGGCGCAAGGCGATCGTCGCCTGGATGCGGCTCTCGGGAGGCTGGCTGGGACGGTCCCCCGACCACATCGCGTCCTCGATGGCGGGGCAGGTGATGGGCATCCACCTGTTCCGGCAGCACAGCGAGGCGCGCGCGCAGGCGCTGCTCGACTACTACGCCTGGGCCCGGGACAACGACATCTACATGACCTACGTCATCATCAACCCGCAGGCGGACCGGTCGAAGGACACCGGCGAGCAGGGGGACGAGTTCCTGACCTGCGGCGTGGTCGACGAGGACACGGAGGGGATCACGGTGCGCGGCGCGAAGATGCTGGGCACCGGCTCGATCATGGCGAACGAGGTGCTGTGCGCCAACATCCAGCCGCTCAAGCCGGGCGAGGAGAAATACGCCATCTCCTTCGCCGTGCCGATGGCGCACAAGGGCGTCAAGGTGATGTCGAGGCGCTCCTACGAGGGCTCGGTGACGACCGAGTACGACTATCCGCTGTCGACCCATTTCGACGAGAACGATGCGCTGATCTATTTCGACGACGTGAAGGTCCCGTGGGAACGGGTCTTCGTCTACCGCGACACGAACATGGCGCGGGCGCAGTTCTCGGATACCTACGCGCACTACATGCAGAACTACCAGGCGCAGACCCGCCTGATGGTGAAGATGCAGTTTCTCCTCGGCGTCGCCCACAAGATAACCGAGACCATCGGCACCGCGACCATCCCTTCGGTGCGCGAGCAGCTCGGCCACCTCGCCGCGCAGACCGCGATGGTCAAGGGGCTGGTCTACGGCATGGAGGCGGGCGGCGGCGAGTATCACGGCTACTACGTGCCCGACCGCAACCTGATGTACTCCTCGCAGGTGCTGACCCAGGAGCTCTATCCGAACTTCATCACCAAGCTCCGCGAGCTCGCCGGCGGCGCGCTGATCATGCTGCCGTCCTCGGCGAGGGATTTCGCCAACCCGGCGCTCGCCGACTATATCGAGCGCACGCAGCAATCGCCGGTCATGGATCCGGAGCCCAGGGTGAAGTTCCTGAAGCTCGCCTGGGACGCGATCGGCTCGGAATTCGCCTCGCGCCACGCCCAGTACGAGATGTTCTACGCCGGCGCGCAGTTCGTCACCCGCGGCCACGCCTACCGCACCTACGACTGGCAAGCGGCGACCGGCCTCGTCGACGAGATCATGGACCGCTACGACCTCGCCGCCTCGATGGCCCCCGCCGCCGGCGGGACGAGCGAGGCGGCGGAGTAGGGGGGCGGGGGGCCGCATTCCGACGGAAGCGTCTCTCAGCCCTCGGCGCGGAAATCGTGGGCGGCGCGCCCGGCGGGCGTCGGCCATGTCGTCGAGGATGTCTTCCAGGATCTCGTTCCGGGTGCGGCCGGCGTCGTCCGGCGAAGGTTCGATCCGCTTCAGCAGGGCAGCAATCCGTTCGGCGGCCGCATCGCGGTCCACCACCTCCCTGGGTCGAAGGAGGATGCCGTCTCCGACGAGGGTCGCCTCCCTGAGGTCGCCCTCGCGCATGGTGGGTAGGAAAGTCTTACTTTCCGACCGAATGCCGGCGGATACCGGAACAGGCAAGGTCGGCGTCGACGCCGACCCTCCACTGGAACCCCCCCGCCCAAACCGCCTATAACCGGCGCTAACGGGGTCCCTCGATTATCGCTTGCCCGTCCGGGGGGTTGCCGGGCACGGGGGTCGCTTGGCCGCAGGACACGCATCCGACATCGACGCGCGCTCGACCGGCAGGGGCTGGGTCGTCGTCGGCGCGCTGTTCCTGATGCTCGGCATCGTGATCACCGCGCGCAATTCGCTCGGCCTGCTGATGCCGTTCCTCAAGGACGATCTGGGCTGGAGCTACGGTCTGGTCTCGTCCGCCGGCGCGGTCATGCTGACCACGATGGCCGTGGTCGCGCCGCTCGCCGGCATGATGCTCGACCGGCACGGCCCCCGGCTGGTCTACGCGCTCGGCATGTCTCTTGCGGCGATCGCCTTCGCGCTCTCGGCGTCGATGTCGGAGCCCTGGCAGCTCGTGCTCTTCTACGGGATCGTCGGCGGCGTGGGCTTCGCCGCGATCTCGCCCTCGCTGGTCTCCACCACGGTCGCGTCCCGTTTCGACCGCGGTCTCGGCCTCGCCACCGGGGTCGCGACGTCGGGCAGCACCGCGGGACAGCTCGCGCTGATGCCGCTGCTTGCGGTGCTGATCGGGGCGTTCGGCTGGCGGTCGAGCCTGTGGATCGCCGCGGCTTCCATCGTCGCCACCGCGATCGCGGTCCATCTCCTGATCGGCGCCCGCGAGCGGCCCCGCGGTCCCGCGCGCACGGGCTCCGACCGGCGTTCGCGCGCCGGTTTCCGCGTCGTCCTGTCGGGGCTCGCGCGGCAGAGGACGTTCTGGCTGCTCGCCGGCGGGTTCGCGATCTGCGGCTTCACGACGGCGGGGGTCATCAAGATCCACCTGATCCCCTATGCCGTGGCCTGCGGTTTCCCGCCGCTGGAGAGCGCCACGGCCTACGGGGTGATGTCCGCCTTCAGCCTCGCGGGGATGATCGCGTTCGGGCACCTCTCCGACCGGTTCCACCGCCCGGCGCTGCTCGCCTCGATCTATTTCATGCGGGCGCTGACGTTTCTCGTCCTGGTGCAGATCGCGGGAAGCTCGACGCTCCTCTTCGCCTTCGCGGTGCTGTTCGGCATCTTCGACTACGCCACCTTCCCGATCGTCGCCAGCCTCGTCGCGAGCCATATCGGGCGGCACATCATGGGCTTCACGATGGGGCTGATCTTCGCCGCGCACTCGCTCGGAGGGGCGGCCGGCACCTTCCTCGGCGGCTATCTGTTCGAGCTCTTCGCGCGTTACGACTGGGTCTGGTTCGTGTCCTTCGGGCTCGCGCTCCTGGCCGCGGCGCTCACCGTCCTCGTCCGCGAGAACCGGGGCGGCAGTCCGGCGCCCGCGCCCGCCGGCGCCTGAATGAACGGCCGGTCCATCGCCGCCCGGCTGCCGTTCTATTACGGCTGGGTGGTTATCGGCATCGCTTTCGTGACCATGTCGATCGGGGTCAGCGCCCGGACCTCGTTCTCGCTCTTCTTCCCGCCCATTCTCGACGAGTTCGGCTGGGAACGCGGCGTGACGGCGGCCGCCTTCTCGATCGGGTTCGCGGCGTCGATCATGCTGGTTCCGACGCTCGGGTTCGTGATGACGCGCTTCGGCCCGCGCCTGATCATCCCGGCCGGCGCGACGATCACCGCGGCCGGGCTGGTCTGCGCGACCCTGGCGACGACGCCGGTCGGGTTCTATCTCACCCTCGGCATCATGACGGTGAGCTTCGCCGTCTCGATGAGCTATGCCGGTCATTCGATGTTCCTGCCCAACTGGTTCCTGCGCCGCCGCGGGTTGGCGACGGGAATCGCGTTCTCCGGCGTCGGCTTCGGCGCCATCGTCATCCTGCCGTGGATACAGCGCGTCATCGAGACCGAGGGCTGGCGCTATGCCTGCCTGTCGCTCGCCGTGCTTCTGGTCGCGGTCATCGTGCCGCTCAACGTCATCGCCCAGCGGAAGGAACCGGCGTCCGTCGGGCTCGAGCCCGACGGGTCCAACCGGAAGGGAGAAAAACCGTCCTCCCGCGCGCCCGACACGGTGGTCGACCGGCGCTGGGTCGACACCGACTGGACGCTGGCCCGCGCCTTGCGGACCGCCCGGTTCTGGTGGGTGACCTTCGGCTTCTTCACCGGTTTGTTCGCCTGGTACGCCGTTCAGGTGCACCAGACCAAGTACCTGCTGGATGTCGGGTTTGCGCCCGATTTCGCCGCGCTCGCGCTCGGTCTCGTCGGGTTCTGCGGCATCTTCGGGCAGATCGGGGTCGGCGGGCTGTCCGACCGCGTCGGCCGGGAGTGGGGCTGGACCATCGCGCTGACCGGCTTCGCGCTCTGCTATCTCCTGCTTCTCGTGCTCCCGACGGTGCCGTCGCCGGTCGTCGTCTACGCGATCGTCGCCTGCCAGGGGCTGTTCGGTTACGGGCTCGGCGCGCTTTACGGCACCATCGTCGCCGACATCTATTCCGGGCCGCGTTTCGCCGTGGTGTTCGGCTTCGTCAGCATCGGCGGCAATCTGGGCGCCGGCGCCGGGCCGTGGGTCACCGGGGTGATATTCGACCGCGCCGGCAGCTACGCGCCCGCCTTCACGCTCTGCGCGGCGCTGGCGCTGGTCTCGATCTTCTGCATCTGGATGGCGGCGCCCCGCGGGGTCCGTCTCGCCGCCGGCGTCGCCGTCAGCCGCGCGCGGCGGGCGTCCTGAGCCCCATCCGCTCCAGCCGGGGCAGGACCTCGTCGCGGAAATACGGGAAATGCTTCAGATAGTTGGGGAAACCCAGCGCGAGCGCGGTCACGCCGCCGTCCGACAGACGGCGCATGGTCTCCGCCACCCGGTCGGGATCGCCCACGATCGGGAACCCGCTGTTCCCCCCGGCCGCGCGCAGGCGGAACAGCTGCCGGCGGTCCTCCGGGATGCCCGGCCTGTCCCAGCCGCGCTCCACCACCATGGTCTCGACGGCCTCGGTGTCGCGGTGCTCGACGGCATAGTGGTGGTGGTATTCGTCGGCCTCCTCCTGCGTCGGTCGGCAGACGACATAGGCGTTGGTGAAAATGCCGACCTCGCGGCCCGCCGCCCGCGCGTCTTTGCGGATTTCCGCCGCCTGGGCCGGCAGTTCGTCGACATCCCAGACCACGGTGAACAGCATGTCGGCATTTCTGAGCGCGAACGCGCGCCCGGTGGGCGACATCGCGGCGCTCACCAGCATCGGACGGCGCCGGTCGAAGGGCTTGGGCTCCAGCACCGTCGATCTCAGGGTGAAGAACTCGCCGTCGAAATCGAACGGCTCGTCCTCGGTCCACACCCGGTTGACGATGTCGAGCCATTCCTGGCCGAGATCGTAGCGGCGGTCGTGGGCGCCGAGGTCGACGCCCAGCATGTCGAACTCCTTCTGGTACCAGCCGCAGACGATGTTGAGCCCGAACCGCCCGCCGCCGATGTGATGGCAGGTGACCATCTGCTTGGCGGCGAAGACCGGGTTGATCAGGGTCACGTGCAGGGTGCCGAAGGCCATGATCCGCCTGGTGGCGGCGAGGATGCCGGCGGCCCAGGTCAGCGTCTCGAAGTTGGAGCCGTTATGGTTGGTCTCGCCGCCGTAGCCGATCCAGCGCCCGAGCGGCAGCATGAAATCCATGCCGGCATCGTCCGCCATGCGCGCGAGCGCGAGGTTGTTCTCCCATGTCGCGTCCCAGCGGTCCGGGAAGGTCGACGTGGCGAGACCGCCGGAACAGTTGGCGCCGAAAAGACCCAGGCTGAGCGTGTTGCGGTCGAGGCCGGTCATCGCGGCGGGAGAATATGACCTTCCGACCCGGCTGACGAGTGGGTCTCGGTTGTCCCGGGGCGGGAAGGGGCGTATATGCCCTCGTCGTAGGGCAGGGGACGCCGGGTGAAGTATGTGAGTACGCGGGGCGAGGCCCCGCCCATCGGTTTCGAGGATGTGCTGCTGAGCGGGCTCGCACCCGACGGCGGCCTCTATTTGCCCGAAACCTGGCCCCGTTTCGATGCCGAAACCCTCGCCGGGTTCGCTTCCCTGCCCTATCACGAGGTTGCGGCGCGCGTGATCGCGCCGTTCACCGGGCCCGGGATCGACGAGGCGACCCTCGCCGAGATCGCCGCCGCGGCCTATGCCGGTTTCGAAAGTCCCGTCGTCGCGCCGCTGGTCCAGCTCGATACCAACGACTGGCTTCTGGAGCTGTTTCACGGGCCGACGCTGGCCTTCAAGGACTACGCGCTGCAGATCGTGGGCCGCCTGTTCGACCACGTGCTCGCGAAGCGCGGCGAGAAGGTGACGATCGTCGCGGCGACGTCCGGCGACACGGGGTCGGCGGCCATCGAAGCCTGCCGCGACCGGGCCGGGATGGAGATCTTCGTGCTGCACCCGAGGGGCCGGGTGTCGGAGGTCCAGCGCCGCCAGATGACCACGGTCGACGCCGCCAACGTGCACAACATCGCCGTGGAAGGGACCTTCGACGATTGCCAGGCGCTGGTTAAGGCGATGTTCGGGGATGCCCGGTTCCGCGCCGGTTGCCGGCTGACCGCCGTCAACTCGATCAACTGGGCGCGCATCGCCGCGCAGGCGGTCTATTACGTGACCGCCGGAGTCGCCCTCGGCGCCCCTCACAGGCCCGTCGCCTTTTCGGTCCCCACCGGGAATTTCGGCAACGTGTTCGCGGGCTATGCCGCGCGGTGCATGGGCCTCACGGTGGACCGGCTGATCGTGGCGACCAACCGCAACGACATACTCGCCCGCTTCCTCGAGACCGGCGCGATGGAGATCGGCGAGGTGGTGCCGACGATCAGCCCCAGCATGGACATCCAGGTGTCCAGCAATTTCGAACGCCTGCTCTACGACTATGTGGACCGCGACCCCGCCGCGGTGCGCCGGGCGATGGACCGCTTCCGCCAGTCGGGCCGGATGACGGTCGCGGCGGTGACGATGGCCGGCATTCGCGGCCTGTTCGCAGCCGGCCGGCGGGACGACGACGAAACCCGCCGGACCGTCGCGGAAGTCTTCCGGCGCTCGCGCGTCACGCTCGATCCCCACACCGCGGTCGGATACGGGGTAGGGCAGGCGCAAAGGCGCGACCCGAACGTTCCCCTGGTCACGCTCGCGACCGCGCATCCCGCCAAGTTCCCGGATGCGGTGGAGGCCGCGACCGGCACGCGGCCGGACCTGCCGGCCCGTCTCGAGTCGTTGATGACGCTCCCCGAACGGGTCCGGACCTTCGCCAACGACCCGGCGCCCATCAAGGCCTTCGTGCGCGAGAGGATCGGCCTGAGGGGGGCCGCGTGACCGTCCGTTCGACGCGGCTTCCGAGCGGGCTCCGGGTCGTCACCCACCGCATGGCGACGGTGGAGACGGTCTCGCTCGGCGCCTGGATCGATGTCGGCACCCGGCACGAACGCGCCGAGGTGAACGGAATCGCGCATCTGGTCGAGCACATGGCGTTCAAGGGCACGGACCGGCGCTCGGCCCGCGCGATCGCCGAGGAGATCGAGTCGGTCGGCGGGCACCTGAACGCCTACACCTCGCGCGAGTTCACCGCCTTCCACGCCACCGTCCTCGCCGGCGACGAGGGGCTCGCGCTCGACATCGTCGCGGACATCCTGCAGCACGCCGCGCTCGACGCCGAGGAGCTCGAACGGGAACGCGCGGTCATCCTGCGCGAGATCGGCCAGAGCAACGACACGCCGGAAGACGTCGTGTTCGACCGTTTCCAGGCGACAGCCTTTCCCGACCAGCCCGTCGGCCGCCCGACGCTCGGCACGCCGCAACTGGTGAGCGCGATCGAACGCGGCGCCCTGGTGGACTATATCGCCCGCCACTACACGGCCGACCGGATCGTCGTCGCGGCGGCGGGAAAGCTCGACCATGACGATTTCGCCCGCCGCGTGGAGGACGCGTTCGGCTCGACGGAGGGCGCCGGGGGCTTCGCGCCGGAGCCCGCCGTCTACGCCGGCGGGGACGACCGGGACGTCCGGACGCAGGAACAGCTGCATCTGGTCGTCGGCCTCGAAGGCATCCCCAACCGCGATCCCGACTACTACGCGCTGGCGGTGTTTTCCGCAGCGCTCGGGGGCGGCCTGTCGTCGCGCCTGTTCCAGGACATCCGCGAGGAGCGGGGGCTGGTCTATTCGATCTACAGCTTCAATTCGAGCTACGCCGACAGCGGCCTGTTCGGCGTCTATGCCGGCACCGGGGCGGACAGCGCGTCCGAGGTGGCCGAACGCATCTGCGCCAATCTGACGACGCTGGCGGACGACATCTCGGAGGCCGAGCTGCGGCGCGCGAAGGCGCAGCTCAAGGCGGGGATCCTGATGTCGCTGGAAAGCACCGCCGCGCGGTCGGAACAGATCGCGCGCCACACGCTGATCTTCGGCCGGGTCCTGCCGACGCAGGAAGTCGCCGAAGCGGTGGAGGCGGTCGACTGCGACGCCGTCGGCCGCATCTCCGGGCGCCTCAGGGCGGGCCGGCCCACGGTCGCGATCCTCGGACCCGAGGCCGCGATACCCGGCTACGAGGAAATCGCCGCGACGCTGGCCTGACGCTGCGTCTCGTAAGTTCTTTCGCGATCGATCGGGCCGGCGCCCGGTCGCCCCACCGAGCCTTCTCCCCACGTTTCGTCATGCCCGGACTCGTTCCTTTGCTGTCCGGTTCGGCGTTCGGCGGGCTCTGCGCCGAGAGGCGGGGACAAGATCGGGCGGCGCGCGCGTTCTCCGACACCTGGCCCCATCACGTCATGCCCGGACTTGTTCCGGGCATCCACGTCTTGCGGCATCGCGGTATAAGCGGGCGCGGGCGCGGCGGCGGAGGGGCGTGGATGCCCGGAACAAGTCCGGGCATGACGGCGGGGAGGGAGGGGAGTGCCGGAGAATGCCCGCCCCGCCCGACCTTGTCTCGCCCCCCGCTGTCACCCCGGCCTTGAGCCGGGGTCCAGCCTGTCAGGCACCGCCGTCGCCCGGCTTTCCCCGGATCGGTTGTCCGGGGCGAGCCTGGACCCCGGCTCAAGGCCGGGGTGACAGCGGGGGGACAAGGGGGGCGGATGCGGGCGGGCCGCGATCCGTGTCCCGATCCGGCGGGCGGGCCGGAAACCCGCCTGTATCGACGCCTTGCGCCGGGTCCAACCCATCTTAACCGGACAGCAGCGGAACAAGTCCGGGCATGACGGTGGAGGGAAGCGACGGGCGAGACCAGGGACGGCGGCGCCAAGGGAGACGCCGGCGCGCCCCGCCTACCCTGCGTCCGCCAGCGCGGCCAGCCTTTTGGCGATGGGCGGCGGCGCCCAGCCGGCCTCGATGCCGAGATCGGCGAGCAGCACCTGGGCCGCGTTGTAGCCGGGGAGGCCGGTGACGTTGCCGCCCGGATGCGACGCCGAGCCGCACAGGTAGAGCCCGTCGAGATGCGCGCGGTAGCGCCCGGCGCCGGGGAACGGGCGGTCGGCGCCGATCTGGCCCCCGGTGAAGGCGCCGACCAGCAGGTCGCCGAACCGCATGTTGGGGAGCGCGCGCTCGACATCGAGCGGGCTGCGCGTAAACCGGTCGATCACCGCGCCGTCGAGATTGGGTGCATGGCGGCGCCACAGATCGAGCATGACCGCGCCGTGCGCGTCCTTGGCCGAGTCCCAGCCGGCCGGATCGCCGCCCAGCCGGTAGGGCAGCTTTTCCCACATGAAGGCGGTGTGCCTGCCGGGCGGCGCCTGCGAGGGGTCGAACTGCGTCGGGCAGGCGCCCCACATCACCGTCGGCGGGATCGTCCCGGCCTCGTGGTGGCGCACGATCTCCGGATACTGCGCGGCATGCTCCAGCCCCATGATGACCATGAACGGGGTCTCCAGCGCGGGGTCGTCGTCGGCGGCGCCGTAGCGCGGCGGCTCGGAGAGGTTGAGGTTGAGCGAGAACAGCGGCGCGATGAGGTTGTAGGCGAACCCCTCGACCTTGCGCCGCCAGCCCCCGGGCAGGTGCGCCGGATCCAGCAGGTCGAGAAACGTCTGGTGCGGGTTGAGCGACGAGGCGACGAAGCGGCGCGCCATGAAAATATCGCCCGCGTCGGTCTCGACGCCGACCGCGCGGCCCCGCTCGACCAGGATGCGGCGCGGCGTCGTCGCCACCCGGATGTCGCCGCCGGCCTCGCGCACGGCGCGTTCCAGCGCCACCGCCAGTATGTGCGCGCCGCCCACCGTCATCTGCGCCTTCGCCGTGCTGGCGAGCAGGGCGGCGATGTGGTGGCCGAAGCCGCGCACCCGCAAATCGACCTCGCGCAGGCCGTTGAAGAACAGGAGCCCCGCCTGGATCGTCGGGTGGGTGAACTCGCTCTCCACGAATTCGAGCGGCGACAGGGCGCTCGCTTCGAGCAGCCGGCGCCCGGCGGCGCTCCGTTCGAGGAGCGCGCGGCGCTCTGCCGCCGGCAGCGGCGGCGACGTCGCCTCGGGGACCAGGATGTCGCGCACGATCGGGCGGAACGCGTCGTGCCAGCGCTTCAGCGTGGCGGCGTCCCGCTTCGAAAGCGCGGCGAACGAATCGTGGGTGCGCTCGAAATCGGTCCACCATTGCAGCGAGCGCCCGTCCTCCAGCAGCAGGGCCACGTTCAGCTCGGGTTCGATGTAGCGCGCGCCGTGGCGGGCGATGTCGAGGTCGCGGTACCACGGCATCTCGGTCAGCGCGCGCTGGAAGAAGCCGTGGGTGTTGTGGCGAAAGCCCGGGTGGCGCGGGTCGTCCACGGTCTCCAGCCCGCCGCCGACGAAAGGCCGGCGTTCGATCGTCAGCACCTTGAGCCCGGCGCGCGCGGCATAGGCCTGGAGGATCAGCCCGTTATGCCCGCCGCCGAGGACGATTCCGTCATAGTCGGTCATGGCGGCGCGGCCTCTCAGCGGCGGCGCAGGCGGTCGGCAGCGGCGGCGGCGACGATGACGAGGCCGATCGCCACCTGCTGCCAGTAGGAGTGGACGTTGGCGAGGTTGAGCGCGTTGGCCAGCACCACCATGATGAACACGCCGATGATCGACTTGTAGAGCTTGCCCTCGCCGCCGAACAGCGAGGCGCCGCCGAGCACGACGGCGGCGATCGCGGTGAGCTCGTAGAACGCGCCCGCGGTCGGCTGGCCCGATTGCAGCCGCGAGGCGAGCATCACGCCGGCGAGCCCGGCGAGCGCGCCGCACCAGACATAGGAGGAGGCGCGCACCCGCCTCACCGCGACGCCCGCGAGATAGGCGGCCTCGGTGTTCCCGCCCGTGGCGAAGACGCGGATTCCGTAAGCCGTGTGATGCAGCAGCAGGTGGAAGACGCCGAACAGGGCCACCGGCAGCCACACCAGATAGGGGATGCCGAACAGGCGCTCGATGGCGAAGTCGAGAAAGAGCTCCGGCAGGCCGTCCTCGCCGACGATCGGCCGGCCGCCGGTGATCAGGAAGGTGACGCCCCGGAACAGCACCATCGTTCCCAGCGTCGCGATGAACGGGTTGACGTCGAGCCTGGTGACGACGAGGCCGTTGATGAGGCCGACCAGCGCGCCCACCGCCACGCCGGCCGCGACGCCCGCGACGATGCCGGCTTCCAGCATGGCCATCGCGGTGACGCAGCCCGACAGCGCCACCACCGAGCCCACGCTGAGATCGAAGCCGCCGCAGATGATGACGTAGGTCATGCCGATGGTGATGACGGTCATCACCGCGCCCTGCATCAGCACGTTGTTGATGTTGATGGGCGAGAAGAAACGGTCCGACAGCGCGCTCGCGATCAGGCAGAGGACGATGAGGGCGAGCAGCGGTATCTGCCCCGCCAGCCAGCCGAGCCGGGCTGCGTTTCCCGCTTCGATCGTGCGCTTCATGCCTACCCTCCGAGCGCCGATCTGAGCGCGCTTTCGGTGTACTCGCCCTCGCGCGAGAACCGCCCGACCACCGCGCCGCGCCGCATCGCGAGCACGCTGTCGCTGACGGCCAGCAGCTCGGCCATTTCCGAAGACGCGAGCGCGATGCCGCCCCCGTCCTCGACGAAACGGCGCATCAGGCGATGGATCTGCGCCTTCGCCCCGATGTCGATGCCGTGGGTCGGCTCGTCCAGCAGGAGCACGTCGGCATGGCCGGCGAGCCAGCGCGCGAAGATCACCTTCTGCTGGTTCCCGCCGGAGAGCTGCCGGACGGTCCGGTCCGGATCCGGCGGGCGGATGTCGACGCTCTCGATCAGGCTCTCCACCAGCCGGTCGATCGCCTCCTTCCTGAGCCGCAATCCCCGCGCCAGCAAGGGCAGGTTGGGGAGCACGATGTTCTCGCGCACCGTGAGCCCCATGACGAGGCCGAGCGCGCGCTCGCCCGGGACCAGCCCCAGGCCCGCCCGGATGGCGTCCGCGGGAGACCCGAGACCCACCGGCGCGCCCGTCTTCTCGATCCTCGCGGCGGGGCGCCCGGTCCCGAACAGGCGGTGCAGCAGCTCGGTCGTGCCGCTGCCGAGCAGGCCGGCGAGGCCCAGCACGCGGCCTTCGTCCACCGCGACCTCGGGCTCCTCGGCGAGCGGCCCGCGAAGCAGCGTCCTGGCGGAGCCGGCGTCCGCCGACGCGGGGGCCGTCCCGATGTCCCGCCCGGTCATCAGCCGGATGACCTCGTCGCGGCCCCGTTCGCCCCGCTCGTAGCGTTCGACCGCGCGCCCGTCGCGCAGGATGGTGCAGGTGTCCGCCAGCGCGTCCACCTCGTCCAGCCGGTGGGACACGTAGACGATCGCCACGCCATCCTTCTTGAGCGCGTCGATCGCCGCGAACAGCCGCTCCACCTCGCGCGCTTCCAGCGCCGCCGTCGGCTCGTCGAGGATCACCGCCCGGGCTTCGCGGCTGAGCGCGCGGGCGATCATCACCAGCTGGCGTTCCGCGTATCCCAGCCGGTCGACCCGCGCGCGGGGGTCGATGTCGATCCCGAGTCGTCCGAGCAGCGCCGCCGCGTTCCGCGCCATCGCCGTCCGGTCGACGATCGCGAGGCCGAGGAAACGCCGTGTCGGGACGGCCTGGATCAGCACGTTCTCGGCGACGCTCAATGCCGGGACGACGCGCATCTCCTGCGGAATGACGACGATGCCGCTAGCCAGCGCGTCCCGCGGGCCGGAGAACCGGCGGGTCCGGCCGTCGACCTCGACCGTGCCGCGGTCGGGCCGGTGGACGCCGCCCAGGATCTTGATCAGCGTCGACTTGCCGGCGCCGTTCTCGCCGATCAGCGCATGGACCTCGCCGGGCCCGACCGAGAACGACACGTCGTCCAGCGCGAGGGTCGCCTGGAACCGCTTGTGGAGACCCCTCGCCTCGATCGCCGCCCCGGTCAATGCGCCGCCATCCATTCGAACGCGGGGCCGACCCAGGGCCCGTCTTCCTCGCCCGCCGCGTAGCACGCCGAGAAGTGGTTGCGCCCCGGCATCGACAGCCGCGTGACGTCGCCCCCGGCGCCGCGGAGCGCCCCCTCCATCTCGTCGGCCTGGGTCATCAGGTGCGGAAAGTCCTCGCCGCCATGGGCGATGAGGAAGGGCGGCGTCGCCTGGATGTCGAGGACGGGGCTCGCCGGGCGGTCGTTCGACTCCGGCCCGAGAAAGCGCGGGCGCGCGCTGAGCCCGCTGCCTTCGCCGAAGCGGAAGACGCCCGAAATCGGCAGGCAGCCCCGAACTACGTCGTCGGGCAGTCCGCGCTTCGCTTGCCAGTCTTTCCGCACCGAGAGCAGCGCCGCATAGTGTCCGCCCGCCGAGTGCCCGCCGACGAAAATCCGCGCCGGATCGCCGCCCATCTCCGCGACGTTCCGGTAGAGCCAGGCGACGGCGTCGGCGCTGTCCTCGAAACCGGTGGGAAACAGGTGTTGCGGGGCCAGCCGGTAGCCGATGCTGGCATAGACGACGCCGCGCGCCGTCGCGCACCGCCCGGCGAAGTTGAGATGCTCCTTGTAGCCCGACGTCCAGCCGCCGCCGTGCATCATGGCGAGCACGGTGCCGCCGGGCTCAACGGGGGTCTGGATCGCGATCGACCGGTAGGGATCGTCGCCGTACTGCACGTCGACGGCCGAAACGCCTTCGCCGCGGGCCATGACCTCGTCGGCGAAGGCCTGGCCCACCTCGCTCAGCGGTTCCTGCGGCGGATAGTCCTCGATGCGCATGGGCTTCTGCAAGTGACGGGTCCGGGGGATCAGGGTACATAGTTCGGTGCCGCCCGGGGCGAGTCAACGCGCCGGCAACCCGGAAAGGAGTCCCGATGAGCGCTTCCGCGAAGAAACCGCTGTTCCGCGCCGATCACGTCGGCAGCCTGCTGCGCCCGCCGGAGCTTCTCGCCGCCCGCGAGAAATGGAAGTCCGGCGCGCTCGACGCCGCCGCGCTCCGCGAGGTCGAGGACGCGGCCATCGCCGACGTCGTGACGCTGCAGGAGGATCTCGGGCTCGGCGCGGTGACCGACGGCGAGTTCCGCCGCGAGAACTGGTGGATCGACTTCATCTCGGCGATCGAGGGGATCGAGATTTCGAGCCCCGACGAGGCGGCCGGTTTCCGGAAGGCGCCCGGCACCGCGTCGGGCTACGTGCCGAAGAACGTCCGGACCGTGGGGAAGCTGGGCCGGGCGGGCGACATCCTGGCCGACGATTTCGCCTTCCTGAACGCCCGGACCTCGAAGACCGCCAAGGTCACGATCCCCTCGCCGACGCGGGTTCACTTCCACGGTGGCGACGCGTCGGTGGACGACGGGGCCTATCCCGACAAGGAGGCGTTCTGGGACGATCTCGCCCGCGTCTACCGCGACGAGATCGCCGCCCTCGAAGCGCTCGGCTGCCGCTACATCCAGATCGACGATCCGGTCATCAACTATTTCGTCGACACGCGGATGCGCGACAATCTGAAGGCCATCGGCGAGGACCCCGACACGCTGATCCACCGCTACGCGCGCCTGCTCAACGACTGCATCTCGGAACGCGGCCCCGACACCTACCTCACGATCCATCTCTGCCGCGGCAACGCGCAGAGCGCCTGGATCGCCGAGGGCGGGTACGAGCCGCTGGCCGAAGCCCTGTTCCCGGTCATCGAGGTCGATGCCTGGTTCCTCGAATACGACGACGCGCGCTCCGGCGGGTTCGAGCCCCTGCGCTTCATGCCCGACGACCGATGCGTGGTGCTCGGCCTCGTCACCACCAAGCGCGGCGACATGGAGGACCGGGACGAGATCAGGCGCCGGATCGACGAGGCCTCGGCGCACGTCGCGCTCGACCGCCTGGGCCTGAGCCCGCAATGCGGCTTCGCGAGCGTCGATCTCGGCAACCTGATCGCGGTCGAGGACCAGGCGGCCAAGCTGTCCTTCGTGATCGACCTCGCGCGCGAGGTGTGGGGCGAGGCTTAGGGGTACTTGCGCCCCCACCGTCATGGTCGGCGGAGGCCGACCATCCACGTTTTGTTTTTGTTGTTCCGCCGACACAGAAAAACTCGTGGATGGTCGGCCTCCGCCGACCATGACGAGCTGGGAAGTTCTACTCCGCCGCCTGCGCCCGGCTCTCCGGCGCTTCGGCCGCCGGCGCGACGAGCACCGTTCTGAGCGCGTCGCCTTCCGGGTCGGCCAGCGCGGCGGTGCGCGCGGCGTTGAGGGCAGCCACCGCGCCGGCCGGGTCGCCGGCGGCGATCGCGGCGGGGCGCGCGAGCTCCTCGAACACCTTGCGGTAGTTGCCGACGCCGCGCCGGTGGGTGTCCGAATAGCCCTTGCGCAAATTGGGGAGCTCGGCGATCTCGAGCGCGAGGTCGTAGCTCCGGCCCGCCGCGCTTTCGAGCGCTTCGAGCCAGGTCCCGATCTCCGACCACTCCTCGGCGAAGCGATAGCTGTAGGGCCGCCAGAAGCGGAGCCTGGCGAGCCCCCACAGCCGGACATAGCCGAAGACCGTGTTGGTCTTGACCCGCATCGCGACGTGGAATTTCTGCCGGCCCGGCTTCCTCTCCTTCCACCGCGTCAGCGCGCGGCCGAGCGCGGGCGGCAGCACCGAGGCGATCTCGTCGAAGCCGGGTTTCAGGAACTCGGTGACGACGACCGGCTCGCTCTCCTTCGCGCCGACCTCGCGGCGGACGCGCTCCATGCGCTCGGGGCGGCTCTTCAGCGCGGCGACGCGGATGATGTCCTCGTAGCTCATCCAGAGCGCGAGATGGCGCCCGCCCTCGATCGTCAGCCTGAAACCCCGTTCCGCGCCGCCGTTCGCCTTGTCGG
This sequence comes from Defluviicoccus sp., assembly GCA_028820505.1. GTDB lineage: Bacteria > Pseudomonadota > Alphaproteobacteria > MPNO01 > MPNO01 > MPNO01. The sequence continues at coordinate 15,244 of JAPPIT010000117.1, read as the reverse complement.
CGGCGAGGATCTTCCCGGCGTTGTCGAGGTAGCGCCCGCCATAGGCGAGGTTCTGGTAATCGACCGTCCGGCGGACGCCGTCCTGCAGGACCTGGCGGGTCTCGGGCGGGAAGCCCGCTTCGACCCGCGCCAGCAGGGCGTCGACGTTCCCGGGGGCGCGGCGCTCCACCGCCGGCGGCGCCTCCGGCATCGGAATGTCGCCGCGGACGTAACCGTACCCGGCCTTGAAGCCGCGCAGATTGCCCGAGACGGCGACGCCGGTCGTCTCGATCGCCTTCTCGAACGCCTCGGCCGGGATCGGGACCTCGCCGGAGCCCGCGATCACGCCGAGGATGACGGCGTTGATCACCGTCCCGTTGGCCTGCGCCAGGCGGTCCATGTCGATCAGGATCGCGCGCTTGGCGAGATGGTTGGCCGTCTCGATCAGGTCCGAGGCCTCGAACCGGCCGTCGCCCATCGCCGATTTCTCGAGAATGGAATAGACGCGGTGGGACGAGGAGATCAGCGTGGTCCGGTCGGGCGTCACCCAGCCGAGCTCCAGCGCGCGCCCGGCCTCCATCAGTTCCGAGGTCACCACGACGTCCATGTTCCCCGGCGTGGCGTAGAGCGCCATCGTCGGCGACCGTCCGGCGAGGCGGTCGTGATGGGCGGGGTAGATCTCGATGTAGTAGGTGGTGGCGCCGGTTCTCTGCGCGACGCCCGGGATCGAGGTGCTCTGGCACGGAAAGCCGAGCGACTCCGCGGCGGCGACGATCCAGCTCGTCAGCACGCCGCCGCCCTCGCCGCCCAGCGCGCCGACGACCATGGTGAAGGTGCGCTCCGGCAGCGCGTCCGCGCCGTTGGCGGCGCCGTCGGTCTCCGCGCTCATGCGGCGGCTCCGTTGCCCTTCGCCGCGCCGTTGGCGGCGGCCCCGTTCGCGTATCCGCCGAGGCGGCCGATCACGTTCTTGCGCCACTTGTCGAGGAAGAGGTCGACGCCCTTCGGGTTCTGGATCACGTCCGCCTTGTAGAAGGACGGGCACAGCACCGCCGCGTCGGCGACCTCGCCGCACAGCCCGCAGCCGACGCAGCCGTTGTTGACGTGCGCGACCGGGTCCTTGCGGAGCGGGTCCGGGTTGGGCTTGACGGTGAGCGAGGGGCAGCCCGAGAGCCGGATGCAGGAGTGATCGCCCGTGCAGGTGTCCTCGTCGACGCCGAACCGCGTGCGGACGACCCTGTTGCCGGCGTCGAGCGCCTTGCGCACCGCCGGGCGCAGCCGGCGCTGCTTGGCGATCTGGCACTCGGCCTCGGCGATGATCACCTTGAGCCCCTTCTCCGGCGTGGTCAGCGCCTCATGCAGGAGCTTCTTCATCTTGCCGACCCGGTAGGTGTACTGCTTCCTCACCCACTTGACGCCGAGCCCCTTGATGGCGCGCTCGATCGGCATGACCGTGTCGGACGGCACGGTGCCGCCCGCGGTGGTCGACGGCAGACGCTGCTGGCCGGTGGCCGACGAATAGCCGTTCGCCATGACGACCAGCACCGAATCGTGGTCGTTGAAGGCCGCCCCGCTGATCCCGGACGACAGCCCGTTATGCCAGAACCCGCCATCGCCCATGATCGAGATCGTGCGCCCCTGGAAGTGCGGCGCGACGCCGGCGGAGCTCGCGAGCCCGAGACCGTAGCCGGTCACCGTGTTGCCGAGCCCGAAGGGCGGCAGCGCGGCGAAGGTGTGGCAGCCGATATCGGCCGAGATATGAACCTCGCCGATGTCTTCCTCGCGCTGGACCAGCTTGATCGCGCTGAACACCGGGCGTTCGGGACAGCCGGTGCAGAACCCCGGCGGCCGTTTGGGGACCGGCTTGCCCAGCATCTCGGCCGCGGTCTCCTTGGTCCGGTCGAGGTCGGCGACGGCCGCCGAGACCGGCTGCAGGTCGATGCCCTTCGGCACCGAACCCTCGATGAAGCCGGCGAGCCCGCGCAGCATGACTTCGGCCTGGTACTCGCCGGCCTTGGGAAACACCCCCTTGCCGACGATTTCGGTATTGAGGTCGGCCTTGCGCAGCAGCGCGTTGATCGCCTGCTCGTGGTAGTCCGGGAAGCCTTCCTCGACGATCAGGACCGACCGCTTGGTCGCGCAGAACTCGGCGATCTCGTCGTCGACCAGCGGGTAGGTGACGTTGAGGCAGAGGATCGGGATCTCGGAATTGCCGAACACGTCGGCGAGGCCGAGCTGCTGGAGCCCGCGGATCACCGAGTTGTAGAGCCCGCCGAGGCAGATGATGCCGACATCGTCGTACTTGCCGGGGAAGACCTCGTTCAGCCTGTTCTCGCGGATGAAGTCGATGGCGGCGGGGAAGCGCTCCTCGACCTTCTTCTTCTCCTGCTCGTAGGTCGCGGGCGGCAGCGCGATGCGCCCGAGATCGAAGACCGGCTTCTCCAGCTTGTCGTTGGTCGAGAACTTGCCGGGCTTGTTGTCCTTGGTCGCGAAGCGGCCGGTGACGTGGCAGGCGCGGATGCGGAACTCCACCATGACCGGGGTGTGCGAGGCTTCCGACAGCTCGAACCCCTTCTCGATCATCTCCACCATGCGCGGGTGGTGGGGGCGGGGGTCCATCAGCCAGGCCGAGCACTTCATCGCGAACGCATGGGTGCGCTCCTGGATGATGCTGGCGCCCTCGCCGTAATCCTCGCCGAGGACGATCAGCGCGCCGCCGACCACGCCCGCCGAGGCGACGTTGGACAGCGCATCCGCCGCGACGTTGGTGCCGACCGTCGATTTCCAGGTGACCGCGCCCCGGATCGGGTAGTTGATCGAGGCCGCCAGCATCGCCGCCGCCGCGGCCTCGTTGGCGCAGACCTCGGTATGGACGCCGAGCTCGGCCATCAGCCCCTTCGAGTCCGAGGTCAGCACGTCCATCAGGTGCGAGACCGGCGCGCCCTGGTAGCCGCCGACATAGCTCACGCCCGATTGCAGCAGCGCCTTGGTGATCGCGAGGATGCCCTCGCCCTCGAAATACTCACCGTCCCCCCGGCGCAGAAGCTCGACTTCCTTGGCGAAGCTCCGTTCCATTCCGCGTCTCCGCTCGCGTGAATCGCGATTTGTTCGAAAGATACCCGGTTTCGCGGGTACGGGCCACCTTTGGGCGCTTACAAAGACTGGTTGACGAGCGGGAGGCCGACGACACCCCCACCGTCATGCCCGGACTTGTTCCGGGCATCCACGTCTTGCGGCATCGCTGTGCGGGCCGGGCACAGGCGAGATGGCGGAGGGGCGTGGATGCCCGGAACAAGTCCGGGCATGACGACTGGGAGGGAGAGGAGTGCCCGCCCCGCCCGACATTGTCTCCGCCCCCTGTTGTCACCCCGGCCTTGAGCCGGGGTCCAGGCTCGTCCCGGACCCCGATCCGGGGGAAGCCGGGCGACGGCGGTGCCTGTATCCCTGGACCCCGGCTCAAGGCCGGGGTGACAACAGGGGGACAAAAAGGGCAGACGCCGGCGCGCCGAAATCCGCGTCCCGAGCCCGCGCATCGAGTAGTCCTTATAATCCCCCACCTTTGCGCCGGTTCGTGTCCTGAGGCTTCCGTGTGTTACGGCGTCCCGGGCCCCGGCGGCGGCCGCATCGTCATGCGGCGTGGGGCTCGATTTCCCGTTCGATCCCGGGACGAACCGTGCGTTCGGCGACGTCGAGGTCGTAGCGGGTCTGAAGGTTGATCCAGAACTCCGGCGTCGTTCCGAAATAGCGTCCCAGGCGAAGCGCGGTGTCCACCGTCACGCGCCGGCGGCCGAGCACGATGTCGTTCAGCCGCGGCCGCGAGACCCCGATCGCCCCGGCAAGCCGATAGACGCTGAGCGCCATGGGCGTCAGGAACTCCTCGCGCAGGATCTCGCCGGGGTGTACCGGCGCCAGCCGCCGTTCCGACGCGACATCCGAGAAATCCACCCGCCGCCTGTCCAGCTCCTCGCGTTCGATGGTCATGACGCTCCCCCTCTCAATGGTAGTCGACCGCCTCGACGTCCCAGGCCGACCCGCCGCGCCAGACGAAACATATCCGCCATCGGTCGTTGACGCGGATGCTGTGCTGCCCCCGGCGATCACCCCGCAATGCCTCCAGACGGTTGCCCGGCGGCGCCCGCAGATCGTCCAGACGGCCGGCCGCGTCGATCATCAGGAGCTTCGTCCGGGCGCGCTGCTGGATCGACGCTGGCAGACCGCGAACGGCGCGGCCGACGAAGATCGCGGCGGTGCGCTTGTCGGCAAAGCTCCCGATCACGGTTCAACGTAACGAATAACGGTACGCCGGATCGAGCATTGCCGCAATGCAGTATCTCGATCCGGCGAACCCGGAGTCATCGCTGCACAAGACCATGCTCTCTCCGCGCCGCCTACGCGCGCCGGAGAACGATCAGCGCGTCGAGGGCCATCGCGCCCTCGGCGTAGGCCCTTACCGGGTTGAGGTCGATCTCCGCGATCTCGGGATGTTCGGCGATCAGCCGGGCGAGGCCCAGCACCGCCTCGCGGATGGCGGCGCGGTCGGGGGCGGGGGCGCCGCGCCAGGGGCCGAAGAGCGCGCTGCCGGCGAGCGAGTCGATCATCGCGTCCACCTCGCCCGCGCCGAGCGGCGCCAGGGCCACGGCAACGTCGTCGACGGCCTCCGCCGCGGTGCCGCCGAGGCCCAGAAGCACGGTCGGGCCGAAGCTCGGGTCGTTCCGCGCGCCGAGGATGAGGTCGAGCCCGTCGGGCGCCATCGCCTCGATCAGGTAGCCGGCGTTCGATATCCGCTCGATAGCGTCGAGCGCCTCCTCCAGCGCGGCGGCGGTCTCGATCCCGACATGCACGCCGCCCACGTCCGATTTGTGGAGGATTCCGGGGTCCAGGACCTTGGCCACGACCGGACCCGCGATCGCCGCGCGCGCCGCCTCGGCCTCGGCGCGGCTTCGGCAGACCGCCCGTTTCGGCGTCGGGATCCCATAGGCCGATACCAGCGTCTTCGCCGCGTCCTCGTCGACCGCGCGCGTCAGGGGCGGCGCGGTCCCGGGGGGCGCGGATTCCCGACCGTCCGGCTCCGCTGCCCGGTGGCGCGCGTCCGCAACCATCGCCGCCATCGCCCGCGCGGCACGGTCGGGGGCGAGGAAGACCGGAATGCCGGCGCGGCGGAGCGCATCGACTAGCCCCGCGGTCTCGGACGGCACGCCCGCGGTGGCGAAGACCGCCGGTTTCGACGTCTTGCCCGCCGCTTCGACCGCGGCACCGCCGACGTCGAGCGCGCCGCCCTCGATCAGCGCATAGGCGAGGACGGCGTCGATCCCCCCGTCCGCCGCGAGCGCCTCCATGACGGCGCCGAAGCCCGCGTCCGGCCGCCCGGTGTCGACCGGATTCTTCATGTAGGTCAAGGGCGGGAGCAGGCCCGCGATCCGCGCCACCGTCGCGGGCGCGAGCTCCGGCACGGAGACGCCCGCCTGCCGGAGCGTATCCGTCATCAGCAGCCCCGGCCCGGCCTGCCCGGTCAGCACGCCGATCCCCGGGTCGCGCGCCGGGTTCAGCCGCGTCACCGAGAGCGCGTAGGCCGCGTCGAGCGCGTCGTCGAGCGTCTCCACCACCGCCGCGCCCGCCTGGCGGAGCGCCGCGCATGTCAGGCGGTGGTTTCCCATCAGCGCGCCGGTGTGCGACTCCGCGAAACCCGCGAGGTCCGCTCTGCCGACCGGGAGCGCGACCACCGGCTTGACCGGAACCGCGGCCCTGACGGCGTCGAACACGGCCCTGCCGTCCGCCACCCCTTCGAGGTGCAGGACGATGGCCCGCGTCTCCGGGTCCGCGGCGAGGTAGTTCAGCGTCTCCGCGACGCCCAGATCGGCCGCGTTGCCGAGCCCGACCGCGAGGCTGACGCCCAGCCCCTGCGCGTTGGCCATCATCGCCAGCGTGAGGTTGATCCCGCCCGACTGCGCGACGATCCCGATGGGGCCGGGCCGGAGCGCCGCCGCCGCGGGGAGAAAGGTGCAGGCGAGCCCGCGCGAGGGGCGCAGGAATCCCGAGGTGTTGGGTCCCAGAAGCCGGATCCCGCCGGCCAGGCAGGCGCCCGCGATATCCGTTTCCAGCGCGGCCCCGGCATCGCCGGTCTCCCCGAAACCGCCGCTCACCATGAACGCGGCGCCGGCGCCGACCGAAGCGGCATCCTCCAGCACCGCCAGCGAATGCCGCGCCGGCAGCACCAGCGCGACGAGGTCGACGGGTCCGGGCACCTCGCCGAGGCTCCGATGGACCGGACGGCCGAGGATGGCGCCGCCGCGCGGGTTGACCGGGTAAACCGCGCCGTGGAAGGGCTCAAGCGCCCTCAGGATCTGGAAGCCCGGCTTTTCCTCGTTCGCCGACGCGCCGACCACGGCGATGGCGCGTGGGTCGAACAGGCGCGAGAGCGGGGAGGACGGCATCGGCCGATGATGAATAGGGCGCGCGAGCCTGTCCAGAACGCCCCGGGGCGGAGGCGCGGTCCCCACCGTCAGCCCGGACTCCGCCCTCTCGTCATTTCGACCGGAGCCGGCCCGAAGGGGCGGCGGAGCGGAGAAATCTGCCCGCTTCGGCGCCGAACCGTCTGTGCGGAAAGATTTCTCCGCTCCGCGCTTCGCGCTCCGGTCGAAATGACGAGGGGTGCGGGCGGATTTCCGGCGCACCGGTCCGGTCGAGGCTCGGATTGTGGGATGCTTGCACCGCCCGTCCGTGTCCCCTGCTGTCACCCCGGACTTGTTCCGGGGTCCAGGGAAACCGGGCCAGAGCGGTGCATGTGGCCCTGGACCCCGGAACAAGTCCGGGGTGACAGCAGGGGCGGAGACGGTCCCGCCTGTCGGCGCAGAGCCCGCCGAACGCCGAACCGGGCGGCAGCGGAACAAGTCCGGGCATGACGGTGGGGGGACGGCGTGAGGGGCGCTATTTCAATTCCGCGAGGAACCGGCGGGCGCGCTCGCGGTGGTGGGGCTTCAGATTGGCTCCCACCGCCCTGAGCGCCGCCATCAGCACCGCCGCGTCGTCGGTGTAGCCCATCGCGGCGATGAAATCGGGGATGACGTCGGTGGGCGTGACGAAATACGCGATCGCGCCCATCAGCACCGCCTTGACGTAAAGCGGCGTGCCGCCGTCCACCGCGCAGTAAAACGCCGCAACCGCGTCTTCGACGAAAGGCACCCGGCCGATCGTGGCGCGCACCTTGCGGCGGAACCCGCCGCGGACGACCGCCTCGTCCGCCTCGAGCTTTTGCCGGTTGACGGCGGGGTCGCGGTCCATGCCCAGCGGTCCGTTCGTCAGTGTGAGTTCGCGTTGCATGCGTAAAATATGGGGCGCCGCGGGGCGGTGGAAAGAGCCCGGCTCATCGTATTTTCCTGGGGGAGCTATAGGGCCCGGGGGCGCAAACGAAACGCCCCGGCCCAGAGCGGCCGGGGCGTCCGTCTCGTGAAGCCGCTGCTGCGTTGCTACTTGGCGGCGAGCAGCTTGCGCGCCTTGGCGAGCGTCGCGTCGTCGATCTTGAGGCTGTCGCTCACCACCTTCTGGATCTCGTCGCCCGTGCTCGGGGTGACCCTGAGCTTGCTCTTCTTCATCGAGGCCGCGAACGCCGGCGTGGCGACGGCCTTGGCGAAGGCGCCGCGCAGGAACGCGATCCTGTCCTGCGGGACGCCCGGCGCGACGGCCAGGCTGCGGCCGATGGCGACCAGGGTCGACATGAAGCCGATGATCGGCCGGTCCCCGGCGGCGACGAGATTCGTCAGCATCGGCACCTTGGCGAGCTCGGCTTCCGGCTTCGGCCCCATCTGGATCAGCGGCACCGCGAAACCGTTCTTGAACCAGGCCTCGCGGTTCGTCTTGAAGGCGAGCCAGGTCAGGTTGATGCCCGCGACCTCGCCCTGCTCCATCGCCAGCAGCATCTTGCGCGAGCCGCGATAGCCCTTGACGATCTTCATCTTGGTCCCGAGCAGGCCGTTGACGATCGCCGGGACCTGGTAGGTCTGCGAACCGACCCCGGAGGAGGCCATGGGCACTTCCTTGTTCCTGAGGTCGGACCATTTCTTCACGCCGGTGTCGCCGCGCACGACCAGCACGGAATTGACCTTGAGGGCCCCGCCGAGAAAGGTGAACTTGTCGGCCTCGTACTTCGCCGCCTCGGGGCGCGTCAGCTGCGTGACCACCAGCGTGTCGGGCAGCATCAGGAGCACCGAGCCGTCCTTGGGCGCGACGTTGTAGGCGTAGTTGGTCATCTTCAGACCGCCGCTGCCGGTCCGGTTCTGGACGATGATGGAGTCCGTCCCGAGGATCGGCTTGAGCGCCTCGGCCAGCGAGAGCGAGGTCTTGCCGTAGGTCCCGCCGACGCCGAACCCGTGCAGGATGGTGACCTGGCGGTCCTTGTAGAAATCGGCCGGGCTCTGCGCCAGGGCGCCGCCCGCTATCGCGACCGCGCCGGCGGCCGCGACCGTCAGAAACTTGATGCCTCTCATCCGTTCTTCTCCTCGTGTGCGCGCCGGCCCGGGTCCCGCCCGTTCGGCGATGCCGCATGAGACCAAATTAGGCCGCGCGACTCAATTCCCCCGGAAACCTGGAGCCTGTCCGGTTTGGTTCGAAGCGTCGCCGGCCGGTCTTCCCCTTTCGTCATGGTCGGCCTCCGCCGACCATGACGGGAGAGAACGGACAGACTCTACGCACGCCGGACCATGCGGACGTGCGGGATGCCGGCCTCGTCGAAGGGCGCGCCCTCGGTCGCGAAGCCGAGCGCGCGGTAGAAGGTCTCGCTGTGCGCCTGGGCGTGCAGGAGCGCGGTCGCGCAGCCGGCATCGTCGAGATCCCGCAGCACCCGGCGCATGAGCGCCGAGCCCAGCCCGCCGCCGCGATGCGGGGCGAGGACCGCGACGCGCTCGATCTTGGAGATGCCGGGTTCGACCGGGCGGACGCGCGCGGTCCCGACCGCGCTTCCGCCGAGACGCAGCAAATAGTGCCGGCATTCGGGATCGCGGCCGTCGATTTCGTGGTCTTCGGCGACGCCCTGCTCGATGCAGAACACCGCGCGCCGGATGGCGAAGCAGGCCGCCATGTCGGCGGCGCCGGCGGGCTCCGAGATGTCGAATCCGGCGGCGGCGGCCGGGCGCGGGCGTGGACCGTCCGGCGCGGCGCCGCTATCTTCTGCCGCCGACATCGAGGCGCGCCCCCGGAAAGGAAAATCGGCCCATGAAGGTATTCGCGTTCGCTGCTTCGCTCAGGAAGGAATCGATCAACCGGCGTCTCCTGCTGCTCGCCGAAGACATTGTCCGCGAATGCGGTCACGAGGTCGACCATGCCGAGTTCGCCGAGTTCGACATGCCGCTCTACAACGGCGACCTGCAGGACGAATCCGGCATTCCCGCCGGCGCCGAGGCGCTCGGCGCGCGCATCGCCGGGTCGGACGCCTGGCTGCTCGCCTCGCCGGAATACAACTGGGGCGCGCCCGGCACGATCAAGAACGCGATCGACTGGCTGTCGCGCATGCAGCCGGTGCCGCTCGACCGCAAGTCGGCATTTCTGATGTCGGCCTCGCCGTCGCTGGTCGGCGGCGCGCGCGGGCTGATGAGCCTCCGCCTCCCGCTCGAGATCCTGGGCTGCTGGTGCTACCCGAAGGTGTTCGCGCTCGCCCAGGCCGGCCAGGCCTACGGAGAGGACGGGACGCTCGCCAACGAGATGCTCGCCGGCATGCTGCGGACCATGATCGAGGATTACCTGTCGGCGGCGGCGGCCCTCGGCGCGCGATGACCGGCGGCGGAGGCTGGGTCGGGGCGCCGGTCCCGCGCAAGGAGGACGAGGCCCTCCTCACCGGCCGCGCGCGTTTCATCGACGACATGGAGCCGGTGCCGGGAATCCGCCATGCGGCCCTGCTGCGCTCGCCCCACGCCCATGCCGACATCGTGTCGATCGACATTTCGAATGCCGTCTCGCACCCCGGCGTCCACGGAGTCGTCACCGGAGTCGACATTTCGGCGGCGACCGCCCCCATCCCGAGCGCCGTCCGCGTGCCGATCGACTATTACCCGATGGCGGTCGACAAGGTGCGCTATGCGGGCGAGCCGGTGGCGCTGGTCGCCGCCGAGGACCGCTACGCCGCCGAGGACGCGCTCGAGGCGATCGAGGTCGAATACCGGCCGCTGCCACCCGTGATCGACCCGAAGGCGGCGATGGAAGACGACGCGCCGCTGCTGCACGAGGCGGTGGGCTCGAACGTCGTCCATCGTCGCAGCTTCCGCTACGGCGACCCGGAAACCGCGTTCGCGGAGGCCGACCGGGTGGTCCGGCTGGACTGGACCTTCCCGCGCTACTCCTCGACCCCGATGGAGACCTGCGGCGTCATCGCCCGGTTCGAGCCGGCGCCCGACCGCTACACGATCTGGTCTAATTTCCAGGGGCCCTTCATCCTGCACGCGCTGATGTCGGGCGCGCTCGGGGTGCCGGGCAACCGGCTGCGGCTCATCACGTCGCCGCAGAGCGGCGGCAGCTTCGGAATCAAGCAGGGGATGTACCCCTACATGGTGCTGCTGGCGGCGGCGAGCCGGCTTCTCGACATGCCGCTCAAGTGGATCGAGGACCGGCTGGAGCACCTGACCGGCTCGTCCGCGGCGTCCAACCGGGAGGATGCCGTCGAGGCGGCATTTCGCGACGACGGCACGCTGACCGGCATCAGGTTCCTCAATGTCGTCGATGTCGGCGCCTATATCCGCGCGCCCGAGCCGGCATCCGTCTACCGGATGCATGCCGCGTCGAACGGCGCCTACCGGGTCGGCAACATAGATGTCGACAACCGGCTGGTGACGACAAACCGCCTGCCGATCGGGCTCAACCGCGGCTACGGAGGGCCGCAGTTCTTCTTCGCGCTCGAGCGCGTCATGGACGCCGGCGCGCGCGCGCTCGGCATCGACATCGCGGAGATCAGGCGGCGCAACTTCATCCCGAGGGACGCGTTCCCCTACCGCGCGCCGGCGGGCGCGCTCTACGACGCGGGCGACTACGAGGCGGGGCTCGACAAGGCGCTCGACCTCGCCGGGTACGACGCGCTCCGCGCCGAGCGCGGCCGGGCGAAGGAGGAGGGAAGGCTGTTCGGCATCGGCATGGCGACGGCGGTCGAGCCGTCCGGCTCCAACATGGCCTACGTCACCCTGGCGCAGACGCCGGAGGAACGCGCCCGCGCGGGCGGGCGGTCCGGCGGGCTCGGCACCTGCACGATATCGATCGATCCCTCCGGCGCGGTGACGGTGAAGACGGTGTCTACGCCGGCGGGGCAGGGGCATGCGACGGTGGCCGCCCAGATCGCGGCCGACGCGCTCGGCCTCGCGCCCGACGACATCGACGTGGTGACCGAAATCGACACGCTGACGAGCGCGTGGTCGCTCGCGTCCGGCAACTACGCGAACCGGTTCTCCTCGGTGGTGGTCGACGCGATCGGAGACGCCGCGCGGGGGGTCGCCGACAAGGTCAGGGCGGTGGCCGCCGAGGACCTGGAAGTCGCGCCGGAGGATGTCGAGCTCACCGGCGGCGCCGCGCGCGTGGTCGGCGTGCCGGAGAAGTCGCTTCCCTTCCGGCGCGTCGCCGCCAAGACCCACTGGCACCCGGCGGGCCTGCCCGACGGCATGGCGCCCGGCATCTTCGAAACGGCCATCCTGTCGCCGCCCGGGCTCGGCCCGCCCGACGAGCGGGACCGGGTGGGCTCGGCCGTCACCTTCGGCTTCATCTGCGACCTCGCGGCGGTCGAGATCGACCCCGGGACCGGCAGGGTCGAAGTGAAGAAGTATGTTTCCGTCCACGATGTCGGCAAAATCCTCAACCCGCTCATCGTGGAAGGCCAGATAATCGGCGGGTTCGCGCACGGCATAGGCGGCGCGCTGATGGAGGAGATGGTCTACGACGAGGACGGCAACCCGCTGTCGGGCACGTTTGCCGACTATCTCTGCATCACCGCGCCGGAAATGCCGACTCTCGACATCGGGCATGTCGACACGCCGTCGCCCCACACCGCGCTCGGCTCCAAGGGGATGGGCGACGGCTGCTCGATGCTGGCGCCGACCGCGATCGCCAACGCCGTCGCCGACGCGCTCGGGCGCGAGGACGTGGAGCCGCCCTTCACCCTCAACCGGGTGTGGGACCTGGTCGCACAGGGCGGAGAGGCCGGGTGAAGCCCGCGCCGTTCGAATACTGTCGCGCCGACACGCTCGACGAGGCGCTGGACCTGATGGCTGAGTTCGGCTCCGACGCCTCGGTCCTTGCCGGCGGGATGTCGCTCGGCCCGATGCTCAACATGCGGCTCGCCAGGCCCGCCGCGATCGTCGACATCAACCCCGTGGAAACCCTCGCCGGGATCGCGGCGGACGGCGGCGCGGTCGAGACCGGGGCGCTCTGCCGCCAGGTCGACGCGCTCGGCTCCCCGCTCGTCGCCGAAACCGTGCCGCTGCTGGCAGAGGCGCTCCCGTTCGTGGGCCACTTCCAGACCCGCAACCGGGGAACGCTGGGGGGCTCGGTCTGCCACGCCGATCCGAGCGCGGAGATCCCGCTGGCCCTCGTCGTGTCGGGCGGGGAGATCGTGCTGGAGCGCAAGGGGCGGTCGCGGACGGTGCCCGCCGGGGACTTCTTCGACGGGATCTTCACGACCGCGCGCGAGCCCGGGGAGATCGTGACGGCGCTTCGCTGGCCGGTGAGAAGGGCGGGGACCGGCCATGCCTTCGACGAGATCGCCCAGCGGCGCGGCGATTTCGCGATCGGAGCGGCCGCGGCGGCGGCGAGCGTCGCGCCGGACGGCGGCCTGTCGGCATTGTCGCTGGGCTTCGGGGGGATCGAGGACCGCCCGGTCCTGGCCGACCTTTCCGGTTTCGCCGGCGCGCCCGCCACCTCGGGGACGGCGGCCGATGCGGCGGCGCTGGCGGCCGACCGGGCCAACCCCATCGAGGACCCGAAGGCGAGCGCGGCCTACCGGCGCCAGCTCGCCCGCGTGCTGGGCCGGCGCGTCCTCGAACGGGCCTTCCAAAGGGCGGGGGCGCCGCCATGCTGAGGATCGCGCCCGGCGCCCGGCACCGCGTCACCGTCACGGTGAACGGCAGGCCGCACAGCGGGTTCGCCGAGTCGCGGACGCTGCTCAGCGATTTCCTGCGCCACGAGCTGAAGCTGTTCGGCACCCATGTCGGCTGCGAGCACGGCGTCTGCGGCGCCTGCACGGTCGAGATCGACGGGCGCGCGGTGCGCTCCTGCCTGCGCCTGGCGGTGCAGGTCGACGGCGCCGAGATCGGCACCGTCGAGGGGCTGGCGAAGGACGGGGCGCTGAGCCCGCTCCAGGAGGCGTTCCGGCGCCGTCACGCGCTGCAATGCGGCTTCTGCACGCCCGGCATCCTGATCTCGGCGACGCAGTTCCTGGAGGCGAACCCGGACCCGACCGAGGCCGAGGTGCGCGATATGCTGTCCGGGCATATCTGCCGCTGCACCGGATACGAGGGCATGGTGCGCGCGATCCTCGACGTCGCCGGAGGCGCGTCGTGACCGCGATCCCGCTCGGCACCGTCTTCGCGCGCGCGGCGGCGCGGGACCCGAACGCGCTCGCCGTGGTCGACGGCGCGGTCCGGATGACCTACGCCGGGTGGGACGGGGAGATCGGGCGGGTCGCCGGCGGGCTGACACGCCTCGGAATCGGAACCGGCGACGCGGTCGTCGTCGTTCTGTCCAACCGGGTCGAGACGGCGACGCTGTTCTGGGCGTGCCAGCGGATCGGCGCGGTCTTCGTCCCCTTCAACTGGCGCGGCAGCGGCGAGGATTTCGCCTTCGCGATCGAAAATGCCGAGGCGAAGGCGTTCTTCTACGAACCGCGTTCCGAAGGCGCGGCGGCGGAGGCCCTGAAGGCGACCGGCTTTCCAGCAGAGCGCCGCGTCCGGGTCGGCGGCGCCCAAGGGGAGGGTGCCACGTACGAGGAGATCGCGGCCGGACCGGAGAGCGCGGAGCCCCGGGCCGTCGATCCGGCGTCGACCTGCCTGATGCTCTACACCTCGGGAACCACCGGCCGGCCCAAGGGCGTGCCCCGGTCGCACGACGCCGAGCGCAACGCCTCGTTCAACTGCGTCGCGCAGCTCCGCTACGGGTACGGCGAGGTGCAGCTCGGCGTGATGCCGCTGTTCCACACGATGGGCATCCGCGCGCTCGGGATGTCGGCGGCGCTCAACGGCACCTTCGTCTGCATGCCGGGCTTCGACGCGGGCGAGGCGCTCCGGCTGATCGGGGCGGAACGCATCGACGCGCTGTTCCTGGTGCCGACGATGTTCCACGACATGGTGCACCATCCGGACATCGCGGACGCCGACCTCTCCCCGGTGCGCCATATCGGCTTCGCCGGCATGTCGATGACCTCGGCGCTGACCCGGACCTGCAACGAGGTCTTCGAGCCGGAAGTCTTCGTCAACTTCTACGGCTCGTCCGAAATCTATTCCTTCGCCGCCTGCGACCATGTGGTCGACAAGCCGGGCTGCGCCGGGCGCGCGGCGACCGGCCAGGAACTCCGCGTTGTCTTCGCCGACCCCGACTTCAAAAGCGGTCCGGAAAGGATTCTGCCGCGGGGCGAGATCGGCGAGGTGATCGCGCCGATGGAATGCCTGGACGCGTTCGCGGGCTACTGGAAGCGGCCCGATGCCGACGCCAAGGCGATCCGGGGCGGCTGGTACTTCACCGGCGACCTCGGCTATTTCGACGAGGACGGCGAATTGTTCCTCGTCGGCCGGGTCGACGACATGATCGTCTCGGGCGGCGAGAACATCCATCCCGAAGAGGTCGAGGACGCGCTCGACGCGCTGCCGCCGGTCCGCCAGGCGGCGGTGGTCGGGATGCCGGACGACCGCATGGGCCAGAAGGTGGTCGCCTTCGTCGAGCCGGCCGCGCCCGAAGCCAGCGCGAAGGCGCTCGACGCCGCCTGCCTCGCCGGCGGTCTCGCCCGCTTCAAGCGGCCCCGCGCCTACGTCTTCGTCCAAAGCATCCCGCGCTCGGCCTCCGGCAAGCTGCTGCGCCGCCTGCTGCGCGACGGCGAGTACGAGGTCCTGCCGGGTTTCGACAGCACGCTCTGATGCGGATCCGTTTCAGTCGGAACCGTTTCGTCCGTTCACCCCCGTCATGGTCGGCGAAGGCCGACCATCCACGTTTTGTTTTTTGTTTCCGGCACCTTAAAAACTCGTGGATGGTCGGCCTTCGCCTACCATGACGGTGAGGAGCCGGGGTAAAGGCGCTTCTGTCTGAAACGGACAGGCTC
>JAPPIT010000098.1 GCA_028820505.1 Defluviicoccus sp. | reverse complement strand
GCTACAGCTCCGACGATGCCGATGAGCGCCAAGCCCCATTACGGCATCTATATTGCTAGGTGGGATGCGGCACCGTCGGCATTGGAATTCTCGACGGGCCGCAGCGGCTGATCTCGAAGGGTCGCGGCGATGTCGCAGAGTTCACGAACGGGTGAGAGCGGGCACGACAGCGGGATCGCGCTGGTCGAGGTCTCTGTCGTGCTCGTCGCGAACCAGAACGATCCTTCGATCCTCAACCCGGACTTCCTGCGCTACAACGGGATCGTGGACAAGGCGCTGAAACTGGCCCAACCGCCCATGTCGACCCCGATGATTTCCCAGGTAGTGTTCGAGGGCGATATCGCCGTAAGGGCCGAGCCCAATCGGTTCGTGTTCGAGCAAAAGGGCCAGCCGCTCAGTGAGGACGCGTGCATGGTGCCGGAACTTGCCGGGCGGTTCGTGCAGACGGTCTCGCATGTTCCGTACAGCGCGATCGGGATCAACGCCAAGAGCCTAAGGCCGCCGAACGACGATTCGCCGTACAGCGTGGCAGACGCCTTGCTCGACGGCGGCAATTGGATGTCTTTCAGGGACGTGCGGCCGGATGTCCACTTGAAGGCCGTATACAGTTACGAAGGCAGAAGAATTACCCTTGATGTCGGTGGTGTCGGGGCGTTGAGAGGTGACGGTGCCTTGGGCCACGGATTGTTGTTCGAGGCCAACATCCATCGGGACATCGCGGAGAGGGATCAGGAACAGCGTACCAAGAGGGCATCGGCTATTCTTGGCGCTTGGAAGGACGACATTTCCGATTTCAACGAGCTCGTGGCAAAGTTCCACGCTATGGGGATCTCCCGATGACGGCAGCAATGCAAACGGCTGCGACCACCGCGCCAGTACCACCTTGGGCCGAAATCCGCCGGTCGATAGTGGAATCGACGATGCTTCAAGTGCCATCGGAGTCGCGCCGACGCACCGGCGACGACTATTGGAAGCATCTGATCGAAGTGATTCGAGCGCCCGACGCGGGGGACGAACTGACGCCGTCGGAGACGCATCAGCGCGCCGACGACGACCATTGGAAACACCTTTTGGATATGATTCGCTTGTCCGATGTGAGCAGCGAACTGACCCCATCGGAACCACAAATGCGCTTCGCCGATGAGTATTGGAAGCGCCTGATGGAAAGGATCCGCCTATCCGACGTGAGCAGCGAACTGATCAGCACGATGTTGGTTGAACTGACCGCCAACAGCGCCCTCAAAGCGGAAGTCACGTCGAGTTCAGGCGAATTTTCTCCCAGGATCGTCGAATTTATGGAGACCGCTGGCGGTCGGAACGCCGCACTCAGGGACGCGCTGAACGATCTAGATGAGGCTGCGACCGAAGCGCGGGAAGAGGAATTCCCGGTCCCCTCAGACTTGGCGCTGGCGAACGCGCGCCGGCTGTTGCTCGCCATGTACAAGCTCTCGCCCCGGCGTTTCGAGGTCTATCCGACTCCAGACGGCGAAATCGCCATCCACGCCCCGGGCGCGCGCGGGCGCTCGGTGCTGCTGCTTTGCGACTCCGACGGCGGCGCCCTGTGTCTGGTCAATATGGACGGCAAGCACAGGCGTGCGCGCTATTCGGATACGGACTCGCTGCCCGACGGTTTCGTTCGGGAAGCACTGGACGAAGTGGCGCAGCGGGACGAACTGGCCGCGTGACGGCCGGAGACGATATCGCGCCGGAAGAAAATCTCGGCAGAGACGTATTTTCCAGTAACCAAGCCAAGCGAGCTGGTCGCGGCAAAGTCCCCATCAATATCTTTCTGGAAAGGGAGGGCGAGCCCCGACTCTCGGTCGATCGCCTCGATCTCGCTTCGTGGGGAGAGGCCGCCGAGATCGCCGACAGGGTGGCCGCCGGTCGAGGCAGAACTTTCTACGGTTGGGCCGTGGTCGACGCGGAGACGGCCGCTCGCAACGGTCGGCAGGTGACCGCCTCGCGGCAACTCGACAACCCCTACCACGCCGATATCGTCCTACCCGACACAGCCGTCGAGGATCGCGAAGAACAGAAACGCCACGCGCAGGAGCTCGCGGACGCTTCCGTCTGGCGGCACCGCGACAACGATAGTTGAGCTGATTTCCCGGAGAATCCCTTTGACCGCCGACACGTCTCCCCACCGCAAGAAACTCATCGAGGTTTCCCTCCCGCTCGAAGCGATCAACAAGGCCTCGGCGCGGGAGAAATCGATCCGCCATGGGCATCCCTCGACGCTGCATCTGTGGTGGGCACGGCGTCCGCTGGCGGCGTGCCGGGCGGTGCTGTTCGCGCAGCTGGTGGACGATCCGGAGTCATGGCCCGAAGAGTTCCCGACCGAGGAGGACCAGAAGCAGGAACGCGAGCGGCTGCACCGGATCATCGCCGAGATGGTCCCGTGGGAGGCGACCAACGACGAGCATATCCTGAACAGGGCTCGTTACGAGATCGCGCGGTCGCTCGCTCGCGGCCGGGGCGAGGCGCCGCCGCCGCGCGAGGACCCAGAGGCGGTGCTGTCCTGGCTCGCCGACAACGCGCCGCCGGTCTGCGATCCCTTCTGCGGCGGCGGCTCGATTCCGCTGGAGGCGCAGCGGCTCGGCCTGCGCGCGCACGGCTCCGACCTCAACCCGGTCGCGGTGCTGGTCTCCAAGGCGACCTGCGAGATCCCACCCAAATTCGCTGGGCGGCCCCCAGTCAACCCGGAGCGCGACCCGCACGTGGCGTGGAAGGGCGCGCAGGGGCTCGCTGAGGACATCCGCCATTACGGCCAATGGATGCGCGGCGAGGCCGAGTCCCGCATCGGACATCTCTATCCGAAGGTGGCAATCACCGAGGCGATGGCGGCGGCGCGGCCCGACCTCAGGCCCTATGCCGGCAGGAATCTGACCGTCATCGCTTGGCTCTGGGCGCGCACCGTCGCTTCCCCCGATCCGATGCTTCGCGGCGCGCGTGTGCCGCTCGCAAGCACCTTTATCGTGTCTTCAAAGAAGGGCAAGGAGGCCGTCGTCGTTCCGCGGGTGGATCGTGAGGACGGCACTTACCGCTTCACCGTTAAGGCGGACGGTATCGATCCGGAGGAGTTGGCAAGAGCCAAGGCGGGCACCAAGGCCGCGAGAGGAGCCAACTTCACTTGCCTGATCTCTGGCGCGCCGATTTCGGGCGACCACGTCAAGGCGGAAGGCATGGCGGGCCGCATGGGTGCCCGTCTCATGGCGGTCGTCGCAGAAGGCCAGCGCAGCAGGGTCTATCTGAACCCGACGAGGGTTATGGAAGAAGCGGCACGCGCCGCCGAGCCAGAATGGAAGCCTGAAGGCAGCGTGCCGGAACGGCTAACCGGCGGAACTTGCTACGGCTACGGTCTTACGTCCTGGGGTGACCTCTTCACCGACCGGCAGCTGGTGGCGCTGACGACGTTTTCGGACCTGGTCGCCGAAGCGCGGGAGAAGGTGCTGGCGGATGCGCTGGCGGCCGGCATGGACGCCGACGTGCCCCGCCTCGCCGACGGCGGCACCGGCGCCCGAGCCTACGCCGACGTCGTGGCGACGTATTTGGGGTTGGGTGTCGGGCGAGCAACGGACTATTGGAGCAGTAATGCGACCTGGGTGAATGGAGGAGAGTTCATTCGAAATACGTTCGCCAGACAGGCTATCCCGATGGTCTGGGATTTTGCCGAGAGCAACCCGTTCAGTTCAGCGAGCGGAAATTGGTCAGATACCGCCATAGGCTGGGTTGCGCGTGTCGTCGAGACGCTTGGGTCGCCCGACACTCCTGCGGCCGTCGTTCAGCAAGACGCTGCCGGTGAAACGCGTCTCGCTGACAATGCGATCATCGCGACAGACCCTCCCTACTACGACAACATCGGTTACGCGGACCTCTCCGACTTCTTTTACGTTTGGCAGCGACGCGCGCTGCGCGAGGTATGGCCCGAGCTCTTCCGGCGTGTTCTGGTACCGAAGGACGAGGAACTTGTCGCTACGCCCTACCGCCACGGCGGCAAGGATGCCGCCGAGAAGTTCTTCATGGACGGCATCGGCATGGCGCTCGCGAACATGCGCCAATCCAGCACCGATGAATTTCCGACCACGATTTACTATGCCTTCAAGCAATCGGAAATCGCCAAGGATGGGCTGACTTCTCCAGGATGGGCCACATTCCTGCAAGGCGTATTCGATGCCGGCTACGTCATCGACAGAACGTGGCCGGTAAGGACGGAGAGATCGGCCCGTTCGATCGGTATCGGCGCCAACGCTCTCGCTTCCTCCATCGTTCTCGTCTTCCGCAAACGGGCGGGGGACGCGCCCATCATCACGCGCCGAGATTTCATCGCGCGGCTCCGCTCGGAGCTGCCCGACGCGCTGGCCAAAATCCGCGAGGGCGGCGTTGGGCCGGTGGACATGGCGCAGGCCACGATCGGACCGGGCATCGGCATTTTCACCGCCGCCTCCAAAGTGCTGGAGGCCGACGATTCCCCGATGACCGTGCGCACGGCCATCGCGCTGATCAACCAAGTGCGGGACGAAATCTCCGGCAAGGAGGCGAGCGGTTACGACGCCGACACCCGCTTCTGCATCGACTGGTTCGAGACCTTCGGGATGGCGGACGGCAAGTCGGGCGACGCGATCACCATGGCGCAGGCCTACGGTATCGGGATCGGCGATCTCGAAACCGCCGGAGTATTCCGGGCCGAGGGCGGCGCGGCGCGGCTGCTCCGCCGAGACGAGTTGCCGGTGGGCTGGGACCCCACCACCGACAGACGCCTGACCGACTGGGAGTGCGCGCAGCATCTCGCCCGCGTGCTGGAGTCACCCGATGGCGGCATCGACGCAGCGGCGCGTCTTTATGCCCGGATGGAGCCTGAGCGCGCCGAGGCGGCACGACTGCTCGCCTATCGCCTCTACGACATCTGCGAGCGCAAGGACCGCGCGGCCGAGGCCCAGGTCTGGAACATGCTGGCCCGCGAATGGCCGGCACTCGAAGCTGCCGCGATGGGGATCGAGATCCGCTTGCGAGAGCCCCGGCTGCTATAGGGGCAAAGCCGGAAAAGCACCCGAGGATCTAAACAGACATGAAAAAGACGACGCGCTATTTCAGGCAACAAGTCATGCGCAAGCGCCCCTATATCGACCCGTCCTGGTGCGCAGCCGTCATCGCCGCCCCGATTCGTCGGGAGACCCAACCCGACGGACGGATACGGTTCTGGGAAAACATCCGGTCACCGGGCGACGAGGCATCGTGTATCCTCCTGGGTATCCTCCTGGTCATCACGCTGGCCGACGGGGAAACCGTTTACAACGCGTTCTTCGACCGGGAATTCAGGGAAGACGGGTCATGAAGCTCCACTACTATCCGGAAACCGACAGCCTCTATATCGAGTTCAGGGCGGGACCCGGCGCGGAAACGCGCGAGGTCTCCGACAGGCTGAACGTGGATCTCGACCTGGCCGGGTCGGTGGTCGGTTTCGACATCGACCGTGCGTCGCAACGCCTCGATCTGTCCACGCTGGAAGCCGAAGCCCTGCCCCTGCGTCCGCTCAAGGTGGGATAATCCATGATCGCGGGGATCGAAGGGGCCGTCGCGGCCGAACCGGGAGCGCGGGGCCGGGATCGGCGTTGACGCCGGCGCGGCCGTTCGTTGAGGTGTCGGCGACGGTTCAATCGGCACCGTAGATCGATCGAATTCGAGATTTCAGCATGAGCGACACGGAAACGACGGCGGCGGCATTGGCCGCCAAGCAGCGGGTCGAGAAGGCTGTCGAGGCCCTGCGGGTCGGGCTCGGCCCCTATGTCGGCAAGCACATGCGCGACCGCCACGGTAATCACTGGCGGCACCATGCGAGCCGGGCGCGCGGTGGAGAAGCCGGCGGCGAGCTCGACGCCTACGCCCTGCTGAAGACGGTGCTCGACAATTGGAACGACCTGTTCCGGCACGACGAACAGCTCCGCAGGGCGCGCAGCTTCCTGTCGATCGCCCTCGACGCACGCCATGCCGTCTCGCATTTCGCCGGCGAGCTGTCGGCGCGCGAGGCGCTGCGATATCTCGATGCCCTGCGCGAGGTGGCGGTCGCGATCGGCGCCGCTCCCCAGGCGGGGATCATCGGGAGGCTTTACGGCCAGCAGACTTCCGCCGCCGAAGCCCCGGCCGGGTCCGAGCCCGCCGGCCTCGGGCTCGAAGAACCGCCGCCGCCGGAACATCTCCGCCCATGGCGCGAGGTGTGCGAGCCCCATCCGGATGTCCTCGAAGCGCGGTTCTCCGATGCCGAGTTCGCGGCCAACCTGGCGCTCGTCGATCAGGGCGAGGGCAGCGAGGAATACACCGACCCGGCCGCCTTCTTCCGCATCACCTACGCGACGGAGGGGCTCAGGCGCGTGCTCGCCGCGACCATCGCGCGGCTGGCCGGCGAGGGCGGCGATCCGGTGATCGGGCTGCAAACCAATTTCGGTGGCGGCAAGACCCACACCATGCTCGCGCTATACCACCTCGCGGGAGCGGCGGAAGCCGGCTACCGCCCCGAAGGCCTCGACGGCATGGCAGAGATATTCAAGGCGGCGGGTGTCGAAACGCTCGGGTCGGTGAACCGGGCGGTGTTTGTCGGCACCCACAAGGGCACGGCCGAGGCGATGCATGTCGAGGGCGGCCGCGAGATCCGCACGCTCTGGGGCTACCTGGCCTTCCGGCTGGGCGGCTGGGAGGCGGTCGAGACCATTGCCGATTCCGAGGGGGCCGGCACCAACCCCGGCTCGGAACGGTTGATCCCCATCCTGCGGAGCGCCGCGCCCTGCCTGATCCTGATGGACGAGGTCGTGGCCTTCGCGCGCCAGCTGCGCGGCATCGAATACGACGCCTTCCACGCCTTCATCCAGTCGCTCACCGAGGCCGCGGCCGCAGTGGACGGCGCGGTGATCGTAGGCTCGCTGCCGGAATCGGGCGCGGAGGTCGGCCACGAACAGGGCCGCGATGCGCTCCAGCGGCTGGAGAAGATATTCGGCCGGGTGCAGTCCGCCTGGACGCCCGCGAGCGGTGTCGAGACCTTCGAGATCGTCCGGCGCCGGCTGTTCCAGCCGCTCGACGAGACAGGCGAAAAGGTGCGCGACGAGACCGTCCGCGCCTTCCGCAGGCTCTACCGGGAGCATGGAGCCGATTTCCCGCCGGAGGTCCGCGAGGCAGCCTACGAGGAGGAGATGCGCCGGGCCTATCCGATGCATCCCGAAGTGCTGCGGCGCTTCTCGGGCGACTGGTCGGTGCTGGACAAGTTCCAACGCACGCGCGGCATCCTCAAGATCATGGCCAACGCGATCTATGCGCTGTGGAGTGGGGAGAGCGCGGCGCCGCTGATCACGCCCGCGCTCCTGCCGTTCGGTGACGACAAGGTTCGTACCGCGCTGCTGGAGCCGCTCGACCGCGCGTTCGGGCCAATCCTGCAATCGGAGGTGGACGGCAACCAGTCGCTAACCGCCCGGATCGAGTCCCGGCGCTCGCGCCTCGGCAGGACGAAGGCGGCGAGGCAGGCGGCACGGGCGGTGTTCTTCGCGACCGCGCCGCGCGCCGGCACCGGCGCCGCCGGCATGACCGGGACGGAGATCCGCCTGGCCTGCGCGCAACCCGGCGACCAGATCGCGATCTTCGGTGAGGCGCTGCAGGAAATCTCGGAACGGTCCGCCCATCTCTACCGCGACGGCGACAGCTACTGGTACTCGCCCCGAGCGACGCTGAACAAGCTGGCCGCCGACCGCGCGCGGGACGTGAACAACGAATACGCCGACCGTCGGATCGTCGAAATTCTGCGCGAGGACCAGCGGAGCCGTGCCGGTTTCCCACGGGTCCATGCCGCGCCCGATAACCCGACGGACATTGACGATCGCCGCGCGACGGCGCTGGTCGTCCTGCCGCCCTCGGCGGGGCACGACGCTAGCGCCGGTTCGGAGTCCCCCGCGGCCGCGATGGTCCGCGAAATCATCGAGCGGCGCGGCAGCAGGCAGCGCCGCTTCCGCAACGCGCTGGTGTTCGCCGCCGCAGACTCATCCACGGTCGAGACCGCGCGGGAAAACGCCAGGCGCGAGCGCGCGTGGCAATCGATCCTCGACGACACCGACCTGATGGAGAACCAGACCGGCGCGCAGACCCGAGACGCCCGGACCCAGGCCGACCGCAGCCGGCAGGCACTGCTGCAAAGCGTCCGGAGCACCTGGGTGCATGTTCTCCTGCCCCATCCCCCGGACGACGCGAACGGCGGCGCGGGCTACACGATACGCTCGGCGCGCCTGACGAACCGTGGCGGCGCCAAGCCCGTCCCGGAGGCGGTCTGGGACAAGGTAAAATCCGACGGGAGCGTTCTCGACGCACTTGGCCCCGACAATCTGGCGAAGGAGCTCGCTCCGATCTGGCCGGAGGAGCGCCCGCACCTCACGGTCGAGGACATCCGCGACTGGTTCGCCTCCTATGTCTACCTGCCGCGCCTGCGCGACGACGCGGCGCTCGACGGCGCACTTCAGAAGCTCGTCGAGGACCTTGCTCACCCCTACGCGTTCGCGGCGTCGTTCGACGAGGAGACGGGCACCTATGGAGACGAGGTGGACGGGAGGGCGCTCTTGCCGGGCACGCTGGGCGACGGGCTCTTGGTGCGCCGCGAGGCTATCCCGGCGACGCCTCCCGACCCACAAGAGGCCGAGGAAAGCGAGAGACCGGGCGGGCAGGAACCCGATTCATCGGACCCGGCGACGCCCGCTCCGGCGGTGCCGCGCCCGAAACGGTTCTTCGCCTCGCTGCCCATCGACCCGGAACGGGCCGGGCTGGAGGTCGCGCGCATCATGGACGGCCTGCTGGTCGAGCTCACCCGCACGCCCGGCAGCAGCATCGCGCTTACGGTGGAAATCCAGGGCAGCGGCGGCGAGGACGGATACCCCGAGGATGTGGTCGAAGTCGTCAAGGCCAACGCCCGAGACCTCAAGCTGAACGACGACGATCTCGGGTTCGAGGAAGAGTAACTGTGTGGGCCAAGAGGACAGGATCGAACAACTGGCGCCACCCGTCCCGGTACCGGTACCCAGAGCAAACCGTCGGTCGCGGAGTCCGTCTCGCCGTCCAGAAGATCGGAGACTCCGCCCAAGTCATCCGAAACAAGCTCCTCCAACCATGAGCGAAGCGCGTGCGCGACGCCGTCCGGCACGCAACCACGAACATGTGGACGCGTAGGGTAGGGTACTCAGACCTATAGCCTGGAGGTTGGTCGATTGACCGATGACTACTTACGAAAATCCGAGACGGCGGAGTCTGACCCGTTCGACATCATCAATCGTCATCGGGCGCTGTTCCTGATTGAAGAATATGACCTCGAAGCCCAGCTGCTCGCGATCAGAGGTCTCGTGAACCGCAATAGCGAGAGCGACAAGGCCCTGGCGGAGGGAATCAAGGCGTTGGGCGCCGAAATTCGCAAGCACACCGATGAGTACGCCGACTACCTGCAGGATTCGTGGATAGACCACCTGCATGGCTCGGTATTCCAGGATGCCGCGCATAGCATGTCAGCTGCGGGCATGTTGGCTCCATTTATCGAATCCCTGTTTGTTACGATTTTTGCAAGGCTTCGCGCAGAACGACAGCCAGTCGATGGCGCATCGGATGACCGTGCAGCGACACTCCATGATGATTTCTGGAACCCGCACTACGTGTTCGAAGGAGGCCATCGGCGAAGAGACATCGTCAAGGGAATAATACAGCTCTCGGAATCCATCGGGCTCACCGTGTATCTGCCAGAAAGTCTCCCCAACACCCTTTCCGCGCTGTTCGAATACCGTAACAAGATGTTTCATAACGGCTTTGAATGGCCGATGGTCGAGCGAGAAAAGTTTGGGAACTCGATACGTCAGAACCAGTGGCCGTCAGAATGGTTTAGTCAATCTACCAGTGGTGGAAAACCATGGATCTTTTACATGAGCCCAGAGTTTATTCAGCACTGTCTTGCCGCCATTGACGAGGTCCTTAATGGTGTAGGGGAGTATCTCAGCAGGAGCGACAATGCCACGCTCGATAGGAAGGCCCAACTACGGGACCAAGAGGCCCAGAAACAGACCTACAAGACAGGTGACATGCCGATTGTTTAGGAGCTTATAATCATTACTTGACATGTGGCCCCGAGTCCAACAGGGTCGGGGAATGTTGTCTTGGGTGCGCGCCGGGATGGTCGCTACGGGGCTCTATGCAGGCGAGCGTTGGGCCGGATTGATGTGGGGGGACGATCTTCCTTGGGCGGCGCTTGCCTCGGCCTGTTTCGGCGGGCTTTTGCTAATTGAGGCCTATCGGATGCGCAGGAAGACCAGAGATGATGATCCGGCGACAAGGGGCGTCATGCGTGAGGTCTTGGCAGCCAACAACCTTGAACTGCAAAGCATCCGGGACGCCGCGCAGAATCTGCCCATGGAACCTCTCGGCGCAGACGGAACAACCTACGGCAGCCTGCCGAATGGAACAAATTTGGTGAAGCTGCCGGACGGTTCATTCCGGCTTGCCCTTCCTGTCCGCATTGCTGGCAAAGCAACAGCTCTCATGTCAGCCGGTTCCGCGACTCTGACTGTCATCAAGCCCGAGGATCGGAGTTGAAGCTTTGCCCGCAAACACTCCATGCCCCGGTCGCCCTTCTCGATGGGATTTTCCGAGGGATTTCGTCGCCATTTCCACCCTCCGTCTGACCCCCTGAATATGAGAATTGGAGTCGGACTTGTCAAGTAACGGCCATAAACCCCAATAAAAGCGACTGAGCAGTTACCTCCACCACTATGCTGTTCCACTTCATTCCGACACTTGCAGCAAGTTACAATCTACAGATAGTTCACCAGACTGGCCCCATTGTCTTAAGCGATCAACCCGTGATTATCGAAACATGGCACTGAAACGGCAATTGTGGAAGCCACCTTTTGCGGACTTTCCCTCCTGGTCATGTCCCGCCTGCGAATTCGGTACCCTGGCGCTCATGGAAGGTTCGTTGACAATTGTTGAAACAGGGCGGTCCGAAGAATCCAAACGGCATGACGCGTGGGAACCGACTTGGAAAGACGAGCGATTCATCGCGATGTTGGTCTGCAATAACGTCAACTGTAAAGAATCTGTGGCTGCTTGTGGTCGCACACGTCACGTAGATGATCACGACTACGAGCGGCAAGAACTAAACTGGGCAAGATTGTTTCAACCAACATTTCTGGCTGAAGCGCCACCTGTATTTCCCATTCCTGAACACTGCCCTCACGAAATCAAGCGCGAGTTAATGCAGGCATTCTCGGTGATGTGGTCGGACGTAGGGTTGAGTGCGAACCGATTACGGTCTGCGATCGAGGCACTTCTGGATCAGCAGAAGATACAAAAGACAACAGTCCAATCCAGTGGGAGGCGCGTTCGCCTAACCCTTCACAGACGTATTGGCGTGTTCCGAAACAAAAACGCTGATGCCGCCCGTTCCTTGGAAGCAGTAAAATGGCTAGGAAATGTTGGTAGCCATGCAAGTCTTGATGCCTTGACAATAGATGATCTGTTAGACGGGTTCGAATTGTTCGAGCATGCAATTGACCGCGTCTATATACGTCGTGAAGAACAATTGAGGAAGCTCGCCAAGGTTATCAATAAACAAAAAGGGAAACGTCGGCACTCCCGATAGTTCAATTTTATGCGCGTGTTGACGAAAGGTCCATGCCCTCCATGGCCGAAGATGGCTGTTTCCCGTTCGATCTTCCAATCGTACACCGCAAGAAGGCGACCGCCGACTTCGCCGGCGGCTTGATCTCGTCAGACGGCGGTCTGGTGCTGCGCGGACGTCGGAAGGCTAGCCTGCCGGATTTCAGCAATGTAGCCGGTGAATGTCACCCAACGTAGCCGCCCGATATCATGCAAAGTAGCCGGGCAGTGTCGGCAATGTAGCCGCCCCGGAGCGAAGCGACGATCTCACGCTGTTGTCGGCGGTTTTCCTTTCCGCGATTTCTCCGTCATCGGTACCACCGCCGAAGGCTTTTGGGCAAGGCGGTGGAGCATGGCCGGTCGGTTTGTTGTGGCGCCCTGTTGGCGCTCATGGTTGGGTTCCGGCGCCGGCGTCGTCAATGCGCATGGAGGCGCCGTGCAGCTCGAAGCGGATGGCGCCATGAACGAGGCGATCGAGGATGGCGTCTGCGAGGGACGGGTCCTTCAGTTGTCGATGCCAGTCGGCCAACTTACCCGCCGAGGAGAGCCCCCAACCGGCGAGCGGCTACAATGTCGGAATCGGGATCGGGCGCCTGTATCGGCGAATACACGCGGGTCCAAACCGTCATTGACACTCCGCCGGCCGAGAACGATTTTCGCCCGTCATGGGTCCGCGGGCGTCCCCGCCACGCGATTTCCGCTGGAATCTTTCCTCGACAGGGTTGCGGGTCGGTCGTGGCCTGCCGCCGCAACCGGCGGCGGGCACGGCGCTGACCCGTGGACGTAACGATCCGCGCCGAAGAGGAAAGAACTCAACAGTAACTTGTCTGATTACAACAAAAAATCAAAGTGTTAAAATTGCATTTTGATCCGCGCGGGGTCCCGTGTCCCGTCCGGCGGCCGCGCCGGGCGCCGGCCC
>JAPPIT010000219.1 GCA_028820505.1 Defluviicoccus sp. | reverse complement strand
CTGCGCCTGACCAAGGGGGCGCGCCGTCTTGCCGAGCGGCAGATGGCGCGGGACGGCTGGGAGGACGCGGGCCAGGGCTGGCAGGGGATCGGGGCCGAGCTCCGCCTGCACGGCTGGAGCCGGTCGCGCCGGGTTGTGGTGCTGCGCCGCCGGCTTCCGGCTGTGCTGGCGCTGACGCGCCGGGACGACGGCCAAGGCGAGCTGTTCTGGAGCGAGGCGGCACCCGGTGCCGGCGTGTGGGAGTTCGCGGTGCTGGCGACCTCGCTCGATCTGGAGGTGCGCTCGCTGGCCCAGCTCTACCGCGACCGGGCCGACGCGGAGAACGGCTTCGACGAGCTGAAGAACCAGTGGGGCTGGGGCGGCTTCACCACGCGCGACCTGACGCGCTGCCGCCACATGGCCCGGCTGATCGCACTGATCTACAGATACCATGAGCGCGGTGGAATCGAATCGAGACTGGCGGTTAGAGAAGCTCGGAGAGAAGGCTGGCACCTTCTCTCCGAACGAGATCGTCAACGACGGAGCGATACGGGTGTCGAAGGGTCCAGACACGGCCGTGCCGACAGGCGCGAATCGTACCACGGTTTACGTGGCGGTGGAGATCAGCCTCAAGTCGTGGATTGCGGGCGTGCATTGCCCCGACGCCTCGGGCGGCAGCGTCAGCATCCACACACTGGCCGCCGCCGACACGGCGGAACTGCTGGATCTCGTCGGTTCGGTGCGGGAGCGGGTAACCGGGGGTCGGGCGCCTGTTCGCGCGTGATGCTGACCTACGAGGGGTTCTGGCTGGCCCGCGATATCGAGCGCCGCAATGCCGGAATCGATATCTTCATGAACGACCCGGCGGGCCTGCGGGTGAACCGGCGCGCCAAGAAGAAAAAGACCGATCGTATCGACGCGAGACGGATGGTCCGCGCCTTGAAGGCGTGGGACCAGGGCGATTCGGAGGCGATGTCCTGGGTGCGCGTTCCCGATGTCGATCGGGAGGACGATAAACGGCTGCTGCGCGAGAGGGACACGCTGGTCACCGAGCGGACGCGGCTTCAACAACCGGATCAAGGGGCTCCTGAAGCTGCACGGCATCTTCGACCTGGCGCCACGCAAGCCGGATTTTCTCGATCGGCTCGCGACCGCGCGGACGGGCTACGGAACGGCGTTGCCGCGGCGGGCCCGCGCGGAGATCGAGCGGGCGGTGTCGGTCCTTCGCCTGGTTGAGGGCCATATCGACACGATCGAGGCCGAGAAGAGGGCCCTGCTGAATGCCGGGCAAAAAGCGCCGGACGCGTCGAACCGCGACGGGACGGCGATGATCGCGGCGCTCACGTGCATCCACGGCATCGGCCTCAACGACGCGACGCTGCTGGCAGGTGAGGTGTTCTATCGTGACTTCCGTAATCGCCGTGAGCTGGGCAGCTGGGCCGAGTTGACGTCGGTACCGTGGGCGAGCGGCGATGTCGATCACGATCTCGGGATCAGCAAGTCCGGCCCCTCGCATGTCAGGAAGCACCCGATCCAGATGGCCTGGCGCTGGCTGAAACTGCAACCGGAGAGCACGATCAGCAAGTGGTTCCATGATTATGTCGCCAAGGCTACCGGTGGCGGCAGGGACAGGCGAGCGAGAAAGCGCGCGATCGTCGGCGTCGCGCGCAAGTTGCTGATCGCGCTGTGGCGCTACGTCACCCAGGGGCTGGTGCCCGAGGGCGCCGTCGTCTCCTGACGGCGTAGCCTGAACGAAGGAGCGAAAACTCGAGGTTCCGACGTGGTTGGACGCAGCCGCGAAGGATGCCGGGCGTGGCGTGTGACCGACCACCAGTTGGGTCGCCGAATATGGCGCCGTTCTATAGATGGGTCCCGCCTCCCGGAACGTCACGACCGCCTAGATGCGGTATTTGGGTCGCGGAGCCTGCCAGAGCAGGAGTTCCGAACCGGATAAGAGCTGAGCAGCGTGGCAAATCGCTGCATGGGAAAGACGTTCTGCCCGGACATCGACCGGGGACATCATGGAGGGCAGTAATGCCAGCCGGGTAGATGACATCGGGGCTTGCGGAGAGAGCTCATAAGAACTGGTGGAGCCTGTTCGTGCGCCTCGCCGATCCCGATCGCCACCGCGAGGCGATCACCAGCCGGCCGCTGCTGCTGCGCGGCGTCGCCCGTCAGACCCATCACGCCGGCCAGACCCGGCTGACGGTGACCTCCCATCACGCACGCCGCGAGGCGGTGGCCGCGGCCCTGCGGCGGATCGCCGGCTTCTTCCGCGACCTCGCGCGAAGTGCGGAGCAGTTGAGCGCGGAGGATCGCTGGCGCCGGATCCTCGCCGAGGCGCTCAAGAAGTACCTCCATGGCCGCGAGCCGGGCCGTCAACCCTGGCTGCCGCCCCCGCGGGCCGCGCCGGCGTGCTGAAATCGACCGCACGGACCACCCCGAGAGGGCGATCCTGCCCTCCAACTGCCGGATTTAGCCCGACTTCCGCAACTCGGGGGTTTCGAGGACGCTAACCCATTGATTTTCCGTGATCCGGCCCCCGAGGGTCGGCACTACAGGGCGCCGAACGGAGGGGCCGGTCGGTGCGCTGTCAGGCGGCGATCCGCGGCGCGGGCTGTTGCGGCAGGGTCATCCCGAGTTGGTACAGCAGAAGCTCGTGCTCCTTGTTCGGCCGGGTGTGGCGCGGCAGGACGAGGTGACGGCCGTCGGTGGTCGGCAGGTGGACATCGACCAGGCTCCAGGCCCGGCCGGCTTCCTTCCTTGCCGCACCGAGCTTGAGCATCAGCTCGTCCCGGCTGTTCCTCTGACCTTGCAGTTCTTCCAGCCGGCGCCACAGCCTCTTGAGCCGGCGCCGCCGTATGCCGCGCTCCTTCAGCCGCCGCCCCTCGGAGCGCACCAGGACGTAGAGCTCGCCGTTCTCGACCAGCAGCTTCACCTCCAGCGATTGACGAACCCTCCCGCCAGAGCAGGTCCACGAACGCCCTCTCGAGCCGCGACAGCCGGCCCTTCGGCGTGCCCACCAGATAGCGCACCGGCGCCTCGCCCTCGCGCATCGCAGCCAGCGTCTGTTGTCTCCTCGGTCGGGATGCCGCGGTCCATGATCCAGATCCGGTCCGAGCGGCCGTACTGGCTCTCGATCTTCTTGAGGAACGCCGCCAGCGTGGTGTCGTCGGCGGTGTTGCCCGGCATCACCTCGTAGGCCAGCGGGAAGCCCTCGGGCGTGACGATCGGCGCGATCACCACCTGCACGCAATCCGGCCGCTTGTCCCGGCTGTAGCCGAAGCGGCGCTTGTGGTCGAACGGCGGATCGCTCTCGAAATAGGTCGAGGTCAGGTCGTAGATCAGCACGTCGAAGTGCGCGTCGAACAGCGTCTCCCAGCGGGCGCGCAGGAACGAGAAGAAGTCCCGCTTGTGGGCCAGCAGCCTGTCGAGGCAGCGATACAGCGTGTCGTCGGCGATCGCCCGGTCGGTGCCAAGGAGATCGCGAAGCGCGCTGTGCTCGTACCAGTGGCGGTGAAGCCGCCACTCGCTGCCTGGATCGACCAGCCGGTAGCAGGCGAGGATCTTCAGGATGTCCAGCCACCGCATGCCTTGCCGGCTCGGCACCAGGCGCGGACCCCAGAAGCGGTCCAGATCCAGGCGGTCCCACAAGCTCAGCGCCAGCCAGCACGCCCCCCCACTGGCGCGGCTCGTGCAGCGACACCGCCGACACGTCGATCTTCACCACCTCGCAGTCCAGCGCCGGCGCCTCGCGATCCTCGGGAAACAGCGCCATCTGCCGCGACCCCGACCGGCCCTCCACCACCTCGATCGAGCGGCACCAGGCCGCGCGCTGGCTGTCGTTGATCTCGCCGAGATAAAGAACGTGACGCTGAACCACCCGGCAGCGGCCGACCCGGACGTTCTCGACCACGCTCCAGTAGCGGTGCTCCTTGCCGTCCTTGAAGCGTCGTTTGCAGCGCACGAACATGGGCAGAGCGTCCGGCGCTTCGCCAGCCCGATCAAGGGGGCAGGTCGGCACTACACGCCGTTCCGGAGACACAAAGCCCGGAAATCCGCCGCTTTCCGGGCCGAAAAATCGTCAAATTAGCCGAATCGCCCGCCGAGTTGCGGAAGTTGGGTTAGGATGAAAGATCGCTTGCCCATTCGAGGATCGCGCCGCGGAACAGTTACGATTTTCCGTTCCGGTTCCGCCGCGAATTCGCGAGCCTCTTCGCGACCTGGCGCTTTTCCCATTCGTGCCCGAACAGGTCGACGATCTTGAACGCGCTCAGGCCGTGAGCGATGAGCCCCACGCCCCAGCCGAGGGCCGCCCAGAGGAACCAGAGATAGCCCGGGTAGGCGAACAGGTTGACGGCCGCGAGGCCGGCAATGACGACGCCATAGAGCAGCGCATGAATATAGAAGGACCGGATATTCCGGACATCCTCCATGGCTCTTCGTTCGTCGTCGGGACGGTCTGGCTGGGCGTTGCCGGGTCCGGTCGTCATGTCTGGGTCCTTTCGCGGGGCGGAGAAGCACTTGAGCGCCTCGGAGCTTGTATCCGCACCGCACTGCACCGGGCGACCCTTCCGTAATGGGGCGTTTTCCCGTCGACGACAAGACCTATATGGTGTCGAACCAGCGGAGAACCGAGACGCTCGACACAGCCGATTCCCCGGCGCGCGCGTTTCCCGATCTGAACATCGCCTATGCCGGGTCCGCGGCTCGGTAGCCGCCGGAATTCGAGGTCGGACGATCGGCGGGGCCGCAGACATGGGTCGCCGTGCCCGTTGGAGACTGACGAATGGCCCGAACATCCTGTTCGAATAGGCATCCCCTTAGCCACGCCGGGCGACTACAAGCCGCGCGTCGCGTGGGCCGCGCGATGGCCAGGGTCGAATTCAGGCGCATGAGCATGGCCCCAATCCTTGCGCGGGTCCGTTGCCAGCATGAACCTGATCGGGCTACGAGACCGACGTGATACCCATCCGCTTCGATCTCGGTATGTCTTCCAACAGAAATGCCAGGGTGCCGAACCCACGCGACGATCGGAACAACGCGTTCATAGCCCTTCCGAAGTGGCGGCGACGGCGACTGTTGAGAAGCCTGTTCGGATTTCTTCTCGCGATCGCAGCCGCGCCTCTTGCCCGCCGCGATATCGGCAAGCCCGTGGAACTTCCTCCGGCCATGCCTCCAGAGATGTTGAATGCAACATCTCCGGATCCATGCGAGGCGTGGCCTCAAGGAGATGTTCGACAGCAATGGCTCGCCGATCGCGAAGGAGGGTCTGAAGCGGATCGCGCAGCTCTACAAGATCGAGGACAAGATCCGGGGCGAGGCGCCGGCGACGCGCCAGTTCGTCCGGTGGACCGAGTCCGCGCCGCTGGTGAACGCCTTCGGCGTGTGGCTCGACGAACAGCGCTCGCGTGTCTCGCCACGCTCGCGCCTCGGCGAGAAGCTCACCTACATCGCTAACCAGTGGGACGGGTTGCTGGTGTTCCTGTACGACGGGCGCGTCGAGATGGACTCCAACTTCGTCGAAAATCGAATCAGACCCATTAGATTGACCGCGAAAAACGCGCTTTTTGCAGGCCACGACGAGGGCGCTCGCTCGTGGGGTCGTGTCGGCTCGCTCATCGAGACCTGCAAGATGAACGGCGTCGAGCCCCACGCTTACCTCAAAAGCACGCTGGAGAAGATCGCCGCCGGTCATCCTCAATCCCGAATCCACGAACTGCTGCCCTGGAACTTCGACCCGGCGTCAAGCTGAAAAACGAGGTGCTGCGCTCGCACCGCTTACGAGGTTGGCGAGGCTGAAATTCTCCAGCGTGATCGAATCGCCGCCGTCGCCCCAGGAGGAAAAGTCGATCACGACATTGCCGCCGTCCTGCCTTGCGGAAAGGTCCGAGAAGCCCGAAATGCCGTCGAAGGCCGAGAGATCGATCCTGTCCAGACCGTCCTGGAAGTCCTTGATCGTGTCGCCGCCATGGCCGGGGGCATAGACGAAGGTATCGATCTCGTCGGGACCGCACCGGTCGCCCCAGAGCGTATCGTCCCCGAGGCCGCCTTCGAGGATATCCTGCCCGGCCCCGCCGTCGAGCGTATCGTCGCCGGCGCCTCCGTCGAGCTCGTCGCTGCCGAGATGGCCGGCGAGCGTATCGTTGTCCGTGCCCCCGTAGAGCTTGTCATTGCCGCGGCCGCCGAGCACAAGGTCCATGCCGCCGCCGCCATGGAGTTCGTCGTCGCCGGCGCCGCCATCCACGATATCGCCGCCGCCGCCGCCGCCGCCGGACATCCTGTTCATTTCGACGCCGCCGACAAGCATGTCGAAGCCGTCGGTGCCTTGCGCGGCACGGACCTCCGGCATGCTGAACATGGCTTCGCTAAGGGCGTCCACCGAGGTCACACCGTTGAGCGTGATCGTGCCGCCGCCCCATTCCGTGAGATCGATCAGAACGCCGGTCACCGTCTCCGGATCGTCGGGGTCCGTTACCGTCGCCATGCTCTCCTTCAGGTCGTTCCAATCGATCGTCCGGCCGAAACGGGAGAGGTCGATGACGTCGTTGCCGGGATCGAATCCTTCGACGACGTCATCTCCGCTGAATTGCCAGAAGACGAAATCATCCGCCTCGGCAGTGCCGGTCAGCGTCTCGTCTTCCGTGGTGCCCGTCACTCTCGCCATGACCGCTGCTCCTTCCCGCGGAACCGACAGTATTGGCAATTCCCAACCGCAAGGGAAAGTTACCCCCGGAAACCAATGACTTCCAGGACCGTCTTCCTATCAGGCCGACAAGACCCCCTTATGGCGCACCGACCGGGCGATCGTCGGCAGAAGCGAACGCGCCCGAGAGCGATTGCGCCAGCGGGACAGGAGCCGGGACCGCGGGTTCTCGATGTGAAGGCGCTTCCCGGTCTCGAACCCCTCCCCGAAACCGGACGGCCGACCGTCGCCAGGGTCCTTGCTTTCCATTTCTCCTCCCGTTCGGGGCAACCGGGGGGAGGGCCGCGTGGACCGGTCTCACCGACCGCGCCGCCCTTCGCCGATCGCGACTGGCGAAAAATCCGCGATCCGCCAATGTCCAACGTTACGTCATTCACGCGGAACCGGTCCGCGTTCGCCAAGCCTGCGGGGATTCGATTTCAAGCCGGTTCGATCTCGCTCCCGGGACAGCCGATACGCCTTCCGGGCCCGTCTTCGACGATGGACTCCGGGCGTCGCACCGGTTGCGGACGGCACGGGCTCGACGATCCGGCGAACGCGAATCCGCTTGACTTCGACGGAGGCGGGTTTAGCTTTTTGCGTCGCAAACTCGGGTGAGATGCCGTCCGGTTATTCCCACGGCGTCGGGTGTCCGGCCTTCGATGCCCGGCCTTCGATGCGGGGATCGAGAGCGGGGCGCTGCCGGTGCCCGGATGCAGTTGCGTTCGAGGAGGGACGTCACGAAACCCGCGAAGTTCGAGTACGTTCGCCCGGCAACGGTGCCCGAAGCGCTGGCCGCGCTCGATCGGGGGAACAGCCGGGTTCTTGCCGGCGGTCAGAGTCTGGTTCCGATGATGAATTTCCGGCTGGTGCAGCCGGACCGTCTGGTGGACATAAATCGGATCGCCGAGCTCGGCCGGATCGAGCGCACCGAACGGGGCGTTCGCATCGGCGCCCTGGTCCGCCACGCGGAAGCGGAGGACGACGCGCTGCTCGCCGGTCATTTTCCGATCGTGGCGGAAGCCATGTCGCATGTCGCGCATGTGGCGATCCGCAACCGCGGCACGGTCGCGGGCAGTCTTTGCCACGCGGACCCGTCGGCGGAATGGCCGTTGCTGGCGACGCTGCTGGATGGCGAGATCGAGATCCTGGGCCGGGAGGGTCGGCGCGCCGCGGCGCCCGGCGACTTCTTCGTCGCGCCCCTGGTTACCGCGCTGGAGGACGGCGAGCTGGCGACCGGGCTGCATCTGCCGCTGCCCGACGGCGGCGCCGCAACGGCGTTCGACGAAGTCTCGCTGCGCGCGGGCGATTTTGCGCTGGCGGCGGCGGGCGCGCTGGTCCGCGCCGAACGCGGCCGTTTCGCGGAAGTCCGTCTGGCGCTGGGCGGCGTGTCGGACACCCCGGTGCGCGTGGATGCGCTGGAACGGGCGCTCGTCGGCGAGCCCGCGACGGCTGCCGCGATCGAGACCGTGCTGCCGCTGAGCACGTGCGGCCTGGAGCCCGCCGACGACCCGCATGCATCGGGTGCATACCGGCTTTCGCTGGTGCCCGTCCTGGCCCGCCGGGTGCTGACCCGCGCGGCGGAAACGGCCCTTCGGTGACCGGAACGGTCGGCATTGCCTTCACCGTCAACGGCGATGCCGTGACGGCGGAAGTCGAGCCGCGCATTCTGGCGGTCGACTTCCTGCGGGACGAGCTGGGCCTGACGGGAACCCATGTGGGCTGCGAGCACGGTGTTTGCGGGGCGTGCACGATCGTGCTGGACGAGGTCAGCGTGCGTTCCTGCCTGTTGTTCGCGGTCCAGCTTGACGGCTCGGAGGCCGAAACGGTGGAGGGCCTCGGCACGCCTCGCGCCATGCACCCCATCCAGGAGGCGTTCCGCAGGCACCACGCCCTGCAATGCGGATTCTGCACGCCGGGTTTTCTGATGACGCTGCGCGACATCCTGGGCACCCGCCAGCTTGCGACCGATGTGGAGATCCGCGACCTGTTGTCGGGCAATCTCTGCCGTTGCACCGGCTACGACCATATCGTCAAGGCGGTTCGCGAGCTGGTCGAAGAACGGGACCGGGTGGAGCGATGAAGACAGAGCCGGTCCCGGTGCGGCGGCGGCGAAAGTGCGCTCCATGAGGTCGGTGAGGTCCGATGTCTGAACGGCGCACCGTCGAGAGCGCGGCCGGGCAATTCTCCCGCCCGGGATTCGTCGGCGAGTCGGTCCAGCGGCTGGAGGATCCGCGGCTTCTGACCGGTCGCGGACGGTTTGTTGCGGACATCCGCCTGCCGCGCATGGCGCATCTGGCGTTCGTCCGGTCGGATCGGGTTCACGCGCGCCTCGTGCGGGTGGAGACCGGCGCCGCGCGGGGCATGGACGGCGTCATCGGGGCGTTTGCCGCAAGCGATCTCGAACATGTTCCGGACATCGTGGCCCCGTCGGGGATGGCCGGCTACCGGGCCACCGCATATCCGGCTCTTGCCCGCGGGACGGTGCGGTATGTGGGCGAGCCGGTGGCCGCCGTCGCCGCCGCCAGCCGCTACGAGGCCGAGGATGCGGCGGCCCTGGTCGAGATCGACTACGAGCTGCTCGACGCGGCCGTCGGCGTCGGCGAAGCGGCGGTGGCCGGAGCACCGGCGCTGCACGGTTCCCTGGTTTCGAACGTGATCGTCGAGCGGACTTTCTCCGACGGCGACGCGCCGGCCGCGGTCGCCGTGGCGCCTTACTCGGTGTCGGGCCGGTTCCGGATGGCCCGCAAGACGGCAATGGCCATCGAGCCGCGCGCCTGCGTCGCGGAATACGATGCCGGCAGGGACATGCTGACCCTGCATTCCACGACCCAGATCCCGGGTATCGTGCGGGACGGGCTGGCGCGCCTTCTCGGTCTCGACGGCAACCGTATCCGCGTCGTGGCACCGGATGTGGGCGGCGGGTTCGGCGGCAAGGCGTCGCTCTATCCCGAAGAGGTTGTCGTAGCCGCGCTGGCTCGCCTGCTCGAGCGTCCGGTCAAGTATGTCTGCGACCGCCTCGAGGACCTTACGTCCGGCAGCCAGGCTTTCGGCGAGGAGGTCGAGGCGACGCTTGCCTTCGACGGGAACGGGCGCTTCATCGCCCTCGACGCGGAGATCCTCGGCGATGTCGGTGCCTATTCGATCTACCCCTGGACGGCCGCGCTGGAACCGGTTCAGGTCGCGAGCTTCCTGCCGGGCCCCTATCGCATCCCGAACTTTCGCGGCCATGTGCGCGGAGTCTGCACGCCGAAACCTCCGACCGGTCCCTATCGCGGCGTGGGGCGTCCGACGGCGGTGTTCGCCATGGAG
Organism: Defluviicoccus sp.; assembly: GCA_028820505.1. GTDB lineage: Bacteria > Pseudomonadota > Alphaproteobacteria > MPNO01 > MPNO01 > MPNO01. Next base: position 2,623 of record JAPPIT010000219.1, on the reverse strand, counting down.
CGGCTGGTTGACATGGCGGCGGCGAAGCTGGGTCTCTCCCCCGTCGAGATTCGTCGACGCAACATGGTCGAGGCGGAGGAGTTTCCCTACCGCATCGGCTCGGGCATCGTCTGGGACCGGTCCGGGTTCCGGGAGTGCCTTGCGGCGGCGGAGCGGGAGCTGGACCTGGCGGCGCTTCGGGCGGAGAAGGCCGCGCGCACGGACAAATGGATCGGTGTCGGCTTCGCATCCTACGCGGAGCTGACCGGAATCGGCTCGCGCATCGCCGTCGCGCCCGGGATGCCGATGAACACCGGAGCCGAGACCGTCAGCGTCGGCATCGATTCGACCGGCGCCGTCTTCGCCGCCTTCGCTGTTGCCTCGCACGGCCAGGGTCTGGAGACCACGCTGGCGCAGGTCGTCGCCGACGAGATCGGCACCAGACCGGAACGGATTCGGATCGTGCACGGCGACAGCGCGGCCACGCCGCACGGCACCGGCACCTATGCGAGCCGTTCGGCGGTCATCGCCGGCGGGGCGGCGATCAAGAGTGCGAGGACGCTCAAGCGGAAGATCAGGAGCGCGGCGGCGGCGCTGTTCGATGTCGAACCGGGTCGCATCGAGACCGGCGACGGGCGCATCTTCGTTCCGGGGACCAACCTGACGACCGACTTCCCCGGTCTGGCGAGAGCGGTCTATGCCGACATGACAGCGCTACCGGTAGAGGCCCGGCAGGCGCTGGAGGCGCAGGAAACCTACGATCCGGTGATGGGCACCACCAGCTCGGCGACCCATGCGGCGGTGGTCGAAATCGACCCGGAGACACTGGTTGTGAGGCTGCGGGAATTTGTGGCGGCGGAGGATTGCGGGACGGTCATCAACCCCCTGGTGGTGGACGGCCAGGTGCATGGCGGCGTGGCTCAGGGCGTCGGCGCGGCGCTTCTCGAAGAGCTGAAGTTCGACGAGACCGGCCAACCTATCTCGGCCACCCTGGCGGACTATCTGGTGCCCACCTCCGCCGAGCTTCCCGACATCGGCGTCCTGCATCCCGAGGGCCCGACGCCCGACAATCCCGGCGGGTTCCGGGGCATGGGCGAAGGCGGCACCATCGGCGCGCCCGCCGCCATCGGCAATGCGGTCGCCGATGCGCTCTCCCACCTGGGAATCGAGATCGACGAACTGCCGATTACCCCGGACAGGCTGCACAGGCTCATCGCGGCGAGCCGGAAAACGGAACGGGAGTAGGACATGGACCTTGGATTGCAGGGCAAGGTGGCACTGGTCACCGGCGGCGGGCGGGATACCGGCGGCCGGATCGCCGAAACCCTGGCGGCGGAGGGCGCCGCGGTCGCGGTCAATTACCGCAGGTCGGAGGCGGAAGCCGAGAACGTTGTCGCCTCGATCGAAAGTGCCGGCGGCAGGGCGCGCGCCTTTCGGGCGGACATCGGCGACTACGAGCGGGTGCGATCGATGGTCGAAAGCGTCGTCGCCGAGTTCGGCCGTATCGACATCCTGGTCAACAACGCGGGCCTGGTCGTCTACCGGAAGTTCGTCGAGACCGGTCCGGAAGAGTGGAAGGCGCAGATCGACACCTGCCTGTACGGCACCATCCATTGCTGCCATGCGGTGGTGCCGCACATGATCGAACGGAAGGGCGGGCGGATCGTCAATGTGGTGGGCGACAGCTCGCGCATCGGCGAAGCGAACCTGGCACCGGCGGCGGCCGCGCGCGGCGGCACGATCGCACTCGGCAAGTCCCTTGCCCGGGAACTGGGCCCGTCGAACGTGTGCGTCAACACGCTGTCGCTTGGGCTGGTGCGGACCGCCCACAGCGACGCCGACTTCCTGGAACGGAACATGGAGCGGATCGTCAAGGCCTATCCGCTGCGCAGGATCGGCGTACCCGACGATGTCGCGCCGATGGTGGCCTTTCTCGCGTCCGACGAGGCGTCCTGGATCACCGGCCAGACCATCAGCGTGAATGGCGGCTTCGCGATGGTGTGACCATCCCGCGAGCGTCCCCGAGTTCCCGCGAGCGCGCCGCGCACGCCAATCCCAAGGCGGCGAGGCGTATGGCGCACGACGGATCGGGCCGGATGTCGGCACGGCAACCGCATCCGACCGCGTACCGTATTCATCAGCGCCGGAGGAAAATGCCGTGACCCCCTTCACCTTCAACACGACGAAATCTCTCCTGTTCGAACCCGGCGCCGCGGCGCGGCTGGCCGACGCGGCGGGCGCGGCAATGGGCGAGGCGTGCCTGCTCGTCACCGATCGGGAGCTCCGTCGGCTGGGGCTTGTCGATCCCGCTCTGGCGTCGCTTGCCGGAGCCGGCATCGAAGTGACCGTGTTCGACGAAGTCGAGGCCGATCCGTCGCGCGAGACCCTGATGGCGGCGGTATCGGCCGGGCGCGAGGCCGGGGTCTCCGGCGTCGTCGGCTTCGGCGGCGGATCCTCGATGGACATTGCCAAGCTGGCGGCGCTGCTTCTGGGCTCGGGCGAGGACCTCGACGAGGCATGGGGGGTCGGCCGCGCCAAGGGGCCGCGCCTGCCGTTGGCTCTGGTACCGACCACCGCCGGGACCGGCTCCGAGGTGACGCCGGTGTCGATCGTCACCGTAGGCGCGGAGGAAAAGCGCGGCGTC
>JAPPIT010000151.1 GCA_028820505.1 Defluviicoccus sp. | reverse complement strand
GGCGGCGAACGGCAAGTGATGGCGGGGATTGGCCATGCTATCGTGTGTGCCCGGAACAAGTCCGGGGTGACAGCGGAGGGGCGGCAAGGATGCGATGCAACGCGGTTGAGGGAGGTTGAACGAGATGACCGAGGTCGCGGAACGACGCATGCGGTACCGGTACACCGAATGCGGATTGGACAACGTATTCATCGAGGGCATCGAGGCGGGCGTGGACGACGACGGCGATGAGGTGCTGTACATCCCCGCGGTCAACGCGTTGCACAAGACCATCGCGCGCGGAATCGTCGAGAGCGAAACGGGCATTACCGGCCAGGAACTCCGGTTCCTGCGGACGATGATGGGTCTCACGCAGGCGGAACTGGCGAAGCACGTACACCACGACGCCCAGTCGGTCGCGCGGTGGGAGAAGAACCGGACGCCGATCCAGCCGGCGTCCGAGATCGTGATCCGGCTGCTGGCCGTCGAGAAACTGAACCTCGGCGAGCGCGGTTCCGTGGAGCAGATTGCCGCCAGGTGCGTGCCGGGCAAAACCCGTACGGACATCGTCATCGACGGAAGCGGCCCGCCGGGATACAGGCTCGCCGCCTGATCTGCGGCGGGCATAACCGAGGAATTCCTAAACGGCCCTCGTCGGGGCCGTTTTTTTCTGCCGTGCGACGGGCAGAATCACACCCCAGCCCCCTGGAGGAAACATGACGGACGACAGCAACGTGGCGGCCGAGGCCGCCGCGGATGACGGCTTGCGCGCGGATCTCGAGGACGCCTGGGACACGCTCTCGGCGGCGGACGGCATCCCGCCCGAAGACGGCGAGCTCCCCGCCCCGCCGGATCGCTGGCCGGCGGAATGGCGCGAGCGGTTCGAAGCCCTGCCGGCGGAGGGGCGCGATTACGCGCTCGACCTCCACCGCCAGTTCGAGCAGGCGCATTCGGAGCGCAGCCAGGCGCTCGCCGAGCGCGAGAAGGCGCTCGACGGCATGGAGGCGGTCGACGCCGCGCTCGCGCCCTGGCGCGAGGCCATGGCCGCGCAGGGGCTGACCGACGCGGACGCGGTGACGCGGCTGATGGAGGCGCAGGCGGCGCTGGAGAACGATCCCGGGGCCGCGCTGGCGGCGCTCGGGGAAGCCTACGGCCTCGCCGCGCCCGCCGCGGCCGCGGAGGGACCGCCGGCGCGCGGGGACGCGCTCATGGACACGCTGGAGCGCTACGCCGCCGAGCAGCACGAGCTCCGCCTGATCGCCGCGATGGAGGCCGAGCTCGAGCAGCGGGCGCGCTCCGTCGACGCGGCGGGCGCGCCCCGCTTCCCCCATTTCGAGACCGTCCGGCCGACCCTCGCCGCGCTGATGCGGGGCGGCGCGGCCGGGACGTTCGAGGACGCCTACGAACGGGCCGTCTGGGCCGATCCGCATCTCAGGCAGAAGGCGCTCGAAGCGCACGACGCCGAGACGGCGGCCAGGCGCGAGAGCGCCCGCAAGGCCGAGGTGGCGAAGGCGAGGGACGCCGGACGGGCCGCGCTCAGCGGCTCCGAACCGGCGCGCACCGCGCCGACGCCCGCCCGGTCGCACCGCGAGGAGCTCGAGCGCGTCTGGGACCGGATGGTCGGCGCGTAACAACCCCAGGAAGAAAGGAAACGAATCATGGCAACCGCCAATCTGGGCGATCTGGTCACCACCACGCTGCGCAACCGGCGCGGCCAGCTCGCCGACAACATCCTCAACCACAACGCGGTCCTCCGCTTCCTCAACCGCGCGGGCAACGTCGACCCGGCGGACGGCGGGCGGACCCTGGTGGAGGAGCTCGAATACGCCGAGAACCAGACCTTCAAGTACTATTCGGGCTACGAGGCGCTCGACATCTCGCCGTCGGACGTCTTCGACTCCGCCGAGTACGAGTGGAAGCAGGCCGCCGTCGTGGTCTCGGTCTCGGGCGCGGAGGAGCGCAAGAACGCGGGCAAGGAGCAGTCGCTCCGCCTCGTCGACCGGCGCATCAAGAACGCCGAGAAGACGATGATGAACAACCTCTCGGAGGGCGTCTATTCCGACGGCACCGGCGCGTCCGGCAAGCAGATCGGGGGCCTGCGCGCGCTGGTCGCCGACGACCCGACGACCGGGACCGTGGGCGGGATCGACCGCGCCGCGTTCGGGTTCTGGCGCAACCAGGTCTACGACTTCTCGGAGGCCTCCGTCGAGCCGGGGCCGGAGACGATCCAGAAGGCGATGAACGCGCTCTGGCTCGACTGCCTCAGGGGCGCGGACGCGCCGACCCTGATCGTCGCCGACACGGCGTACTTCAACCATTACTGGCAGTCGCTGCAGGCGATCCAGCGGATCTCGTCCGAGGAGGACGCGGGCGCCGGGTTCCGCTCGATCCAGTTCTACGGGCCCGGCGGGTCGGCCCCGGTGATGTACGACGACAACTGCCCGGACGCGCACATGTACATGCTCAACACCGATTACCTGTTCTGGCGCCCGCACAAGGACGCCAACATGGAGCCGCTGGAGAAGCGCCAGTCCACCAACCAGGACGCCACCGTGATCCCGATCGTGTTCATGGGCAACCTGACGATGTCCAACGCCGCCCGCCAGGGCGTCATCCACGCGTAGGCGGCTCAAACCGTCGCCCCGGACTTGATCCGGGGTCCAAAGCAACGGCCCCGGTCTGCGGCTCTGGACCCCGGATCTCCGCTTCGCTCCGTCCGGGGTGACAGCGGGGCGCGGGGCGGTCGGAGGACCGCCTCCCGCCCTCCACTCCGTCATGCCCGGACTTGTTCCGGGCATCCACGTGGGGCCGCCGGTCTGCCGGTGCCCGCTACACCGCGACGCCGCAAGACGTGGATGCCCGGAACAAGTCCGGGCATGACGAGGTGGGGTCCGATCGTATCGACAGGGGGCCGGGTCTTCGGCCCGCCCCCTTCCCTTCCAACCCACACCAACCGAAAGGACGAGCCATGGAACCGGTTCCAGACGATGTCGGCTATTGGGAGAATTTCGCCGCCGGACGGCAGGGCGGCGGGCGCGGCGACTGCGTTCCCCAGTTCTACATGCGTGCCGTGCGCAACGCGGCGCGGAGCGAGACCGAAGGGCGGCCGGTGTTCGGCGAGGCGGCCTATGTCAGGGTGCTGGTGCCGGGCGACCGCAACAGCATCGTCGACCGCAGGGTCACGGAGCACGACCGCGAACGCTGGCCGCAGCGGTGGGCGGCCTTCCTCGCCAAGCGCGAGCGCCCCGCGGGCACGCCGATCGAACACTGGCCCTACCTCACCGTCGCCCGCGTGGCCGAGCTGAAGGCGCTCGAAATCCTCACCGTGGAGCAGGTCGCCGAGGCCGACGAGGCGATGCGGGCGCGGATCGGCGGCGACGGCGACGCGCTGGCCGCGCGCGCGAAGCACTTCCTCCAGCCGCAATCCGAGACCGAGACCGAGCTCCGCGAGGAGATCGCCCGGCTCGAGAGCGACCGCGACGAGTGGAAAGAGCTCGCCGAGTCGTACGAGCGAAAGGACGCGAAATGAGCCTCGCGACCGTCTGCCGCGAGGCCGCCGCCGAGGCCGGGGTGGCGCCGCCCGCCGCGGTGATCGGCAGCGCCGAGACCGTGGCGATCCGCCTGCTCGCCGCCGCCAGGCAGGAGATCTTCTCGATGGCCGAAAGCGCGACGTGGAGCGTGCTGGTCCGGGAGCACCGCTTCGCCGCCGCCGCGTCGGCCGCGCAGCCGGACGGGCTGCCGGACGACTTCGCCCGCATCGTCGACGGCACCGTATGGGACCGGACGGGCGCGCGCCCGCTCGCGGGGCCGCTCACCGCCCAGCAGTGGCAGGCCGCCCGCGCCGCGCGCGCGGGGACGGCGGCGCGCCCCGCCTTCCGCATCTTCGCCGGCGCCTTCCACCTCCACCCGGCGCCGGCGCGGGCGGGCGGCGAGATCGCCTTCGAGTACGTCACGAACGGCATCGTCGCCGCCGCCGACGGCGCGAGGCGGCGGAGCTGGGAGGCGGACGACGATTCCTTCCTGCTGTCGGAGGACATCGCGACCATGGGCGTCAAGTGGCGCTTCAAGAAGGCGGTCGGCCTCGCCTACGACGACGACCTCGACGAGTACCTCTCGGTGCTGGCCCGCGCGATCGCGCGCGACGGCGGCAGCCCGGTGCTGCGGGCGGACGGCGCGGCGCCGCCGCCGCCGCTTGCGGCGGCGATCCCAGAAGGCGATTTCCCGGAGAACTGACGATGCTCAAGCGACGACGCGCGCGGCGCGGCGGCGCCGCGATGACGGTGACCGTGCCGGCGCCGGTGGGTGGGCTCAACACCCGCGATTCCCTCAACCTGATGCCGGCGACCGACGCGGTCAGGCTCGACAACTGGAACCCCGGGATCAGCGCGCTCTCGGTGCGCGAGGGCTACCGGCCGGTCGCCTCCGGGATCGCCGCCGCGCCGGTCGCGACCGTGGCCGCGTTCCAGGCCGGCACCGTGCACAAGATGATCGCGGCGGCGGGCGGCGGGCTCTACGAGATTTCCGGCGCGCCGCACGCGCTCGCCCAGGGCTTCGCGTCGGACCGCTGGCAGACCGCCGCCTTCAACGGGCGGCTCGGCCTGGTCAACGGCGCCGACGCGCCCAGGGTCTTCGACGGCAGCGAGGTCGCCGCGCTTGCCGTCGCGGGCGAGGGGCTGGTGCCGGAAAACCTGCTCGGCATCATGACGCACCGCTCGCGCAGCTACTTCCTGGCGCGCGACAGCCAGGATTTCTGGTACTCCGACGTCAACGCGCTCGGCGGCCGGCTCGCCCGCTTCCCGCTCTCCCGGGTGGGCCAGTTCGGCGGCAACCTGGTCTGCATGGGCTCGTGGAACGTCGAGGGCGGCTCGGAGGTCTGGGGCGGCGGCGGGATCGGCGAGGACCTCGCCGTGTTCTGCATGTCGTCGGGCGACATCGCGGTCTATCGCGGCGACGACCCGGGATCGAACTGGACGCTGGTCGGCGTGTTCCGCGCCGGCGCGCCGGTCGACGTGCGCGGCGTGGCGCGGCGCGGCTCCGACCTGCTGGTGCTGACCTCGGAAGGGCTGATCTCGATCTCGCGGCTGGTGAGCGAGGGCTCGCTCACCCCGAACGGCTTGGTCTCGGACAAGATCCGCCCGACCCTGGTCGAGGCGGTCGGGCGCCACGGCGCCAATACCGGCTGGCAGGTGCTGGTCCATTCCCGCGCCGGGCGGACGATCGTCAACGTGCCGCTCGGCGGCGGGCGGTTCGAGCAATACGCGATGGACACCAGGACCGGCGCCTGGGCGCGCTGGACCGGGATCGACGCCCATTGCTGGGGCCTGTTCGACGAGAACGCCCATTTCGGCGCCGACGCGGGAACGGTGCACCGGATGACCGGAAGCACCGACGCGGGCGCGGCCATCGAGGGCGACGTGCAGACCGCGTTCAACGCCTTCGGGCGGCGCGGCGCGCTCAAGCGCTGCATCTGCCTGCGCCCGGTGCTGCGGGGCCGGTCCGAGGCGCGCATCGGGCTCGCCGCGGTGGCCGATTTCCAGAGCGTCGAGGCCGCGCCGGCGGCGACCGGCTTCGGCCCGACGACCCCCGGCTGGGACGAGGCGGACTCGGCCTGGGAGGAGTGGGACGACCTGCCGTGGGAGGGCGGCGGGGGCTCGACCGTCGCCGAATGGCGCGCCGCCGACGGGCTCGGCTACGCGCTCGCCGCGCGGCTGACCTCGTCGAGCACCGACGACCTCGAATGGGAAACGCTGAGCTACCAGCTCGAAACGGGACGGGGACTGATCTGATGACCGCACTGACCGGCAAGAAGCCGAAGGACACCTACCGCGACCTGCTGCAGGTCTCGAACGCCAACCGGGGAATCGACGATTCGCTCCGCCCGGTCGAGGACGGCGAGGGCACGCCGAGCGCGCTCAGCCTCTCGGCCTCGCGGGTCTCGGTCGGCGGCTACGCGCTGGTGCTCGACCGCGACGGCGACACCGCGATCGCCGCCGGCACCGACGACCGGATCGATTTCCGCGCGGGCGGCGCCGACCGGCTGTCGCTGGGCGCGGACTCGCTCGACGTCAAGCTCGCGGGCGCGGCGGACTTCCGCTTCGGCCCGGACGCGTTCGACGTGCTGGAGGGCTCGACGCTGACGGTGAAGGCGGGGGCGGCGCTCGCGATGGAGACGGGCGCGGCGCTCACCGGCCTGCCCGTCGTCCCGACCGGCATGGTGGCGCCGTTCGCGGGCGCGGACGCGCCGGAGGGCTGGCTTCCCTGCGACGGGCGCGCGGTCTCGCGGACCGATTACGCCGCGCTGTTCGCCGTCGTCGGGACGGTCTACGGCGCCGGGGACGGGGCGACGACCTTCGCGCTGCCCGATCTGCGCGGGCGGACCGCCGCCGGCCTCGACGACATGGGCGGGACCGCCGCCGGCCGCCTGACCGGCCGAGCGGGCGGCGTCGACGGCACCGCGCTCGGCGCGTCCGGCGGCGCGGAGACCCATACCCTCGCCGAGACCGAGATCGCCGAGCACGGCCACGGCGCGGGCTCCTACGAGGGGCGGGCGAGCGGAACCACGGGGAGCGGCGGCGCCCACACCCACCACCTGGCGCGGCTCGCCGGCGCGGGGTCCGGTCCCAGCGCCTACCAGGTGACGACGCCCGGCGACGGCGGCGGCATGAGGGACGCGACCGCGAGCGCCGGCGCCCACACCCACGCCTTCTCGGCGGAGGTCTCGGTGACCGGCCGGTCCGGGACGGCGGGCGACGGGGAGCCGCACAACAACGTCCAGCCCACGCTGGTCCTCAACTACATCGTCAAGACGTAGGCCGGGGCAACCCCCACCCCGAAGCAAGGAGAACGCCATGCTCAATCTCGCCCTCGGCCGCGACGCCGAGGTCGCGCGCTGGGTCGGCGACAGGATCGGGATCGACGATTTCGGCCCCTGCGCGGCGATCGGCGTGGTGGACGACGGCGCCCCGGTCGCCGGGATCGTCTACTCGGGCTGGCGCGACAAGCCCGGCGTGGTGGAGATGTCGATCGCCGCTTCCTCGCCCCGCTGGTGCCGGCGCTGGGTGCTCGAGGCGGCGTTCCGCTACCCGTTCGAACAGCTCGGCGCGCGCCGCGTGCAGGCCACGATCCGGCGCGGCAACCGGACCGCGCGGCGCTTCGTCGAACGGCTGGGCTTCCGCTACGAGGGCATGGCGCGGGAAGCCTGGCCGACCGGAGAAGACGCCGCCCTCTATTCGATGCTGCGGCGCGAATGCCGCTGGACAGGAGACAGACATGGGAAAGAAAGCCCCCAAACCGCCCCCCGTACCGGACCCCGCGGCGCTGGTCGCCGCCCAGGCCCGGGCCAACCGGATCAGCCAGTTCACCCCGCAGGGCAACCTGCTCTACGGCACGGTGACCGATGACGGGGATTTCGCCTTCGACCCGTCCTCGTCCACCCACGCGACGATGGTATCCGAGTCCCCGTTCCAGCAGGAGCTCCGCACCCTGCAGGAGGCGATCGGCCGGGTCCTCGCCGGCCGGGCGCTCGACAGCGCGCGCGGGCTCGACGACGGCGCGCTCGATACCGCCGGCCTGCCGCCCGGGTTCGACGGGGAAGACCTCGCGAGCCTGCGCGGCCGCGCCGAACGGGCGGCCTACCGCCGCGCTCTCGACCTGCTGGAGCCCGAGATGGAGCGCCAGGAGAACCGGCTCCGCCAGAGCCTCGCCAACCGGGGCCTCCCCATCGCGCCCGGCAGCGCCGGCGGCGGCGAGTACGGAAGGTTCCTCGACGCCGGCAACCGCGCCCGGCAGGACGCGGCGTGGGCCGCGGTGGCGCAGGGCGGGGCGGAGGCCGACCGGGCCTTCAACCGCGCGGCGGCGGCGCGCAACCACGCCTTCGCCGAACGCGCGGCGCTGCGCCAGCAGCAGTTCAACGAGCTCGCCGCGCTGCTCGGCGGCCAGCAGATCGCGCCGGTCGGACTGCCCAATTTTGCGCCGACCGCGCCGGTCGACGTGCTCGGCGCCAACGCGCTCGCCCAGCGCGCCGGGCTCAACCGCTACAACGCCGAGTTGCAGCAGTGGAACGGGTTCCAGCGCGGCCTCGGCGGCGCGCTCGGCCGGTTGGTCCCGCTGTTCGCGCGGTGATCGACGACCCTACCGACACAGGAGGAATGAGATGTCGCAACGACAAATGCCGAAACCGAACCCGAAACCGGACCGGAGGGCGGTCGCGCTCCGCGTGCTGTCCGCCTATCTGAGGGAAGCGGGGGGGAAACCGCTCGCGGACAGGGGGGCGATGCCCGCCCCGCCGCGCGGGCCGGCGGGCGGGGTCGCCTTCCCGCAAACGAGATCGCCCTTCCCCGGAACGCCGCCGATTTCGCCGATGCCGTTCCCCAGGCCCCCGCGGATCGCCGCGCCGGCGCACGGGCGCCCCTCGGCGATGGACGTCATCGCGCGCTTCCTCGAAGCGTCCCGCGCCCGGGGAGGCCGGCGGTGAGCGGCGCGGCGGACGACCGCTACACCTCCTCGGCGGCGCCGTTCAACGGCGAGGACCGCCTGCTGCTCGCCCGGCTCGACGAGCGCACCCGGGCGATCCACCAGCAGCTCGGGACGTTCGTGACGCGGGACTCCTTCCGCCCGGTGATGCTGATCGCCTACGGCATGATGGCCACCGTGGCCCTCGCGCTCCTCGGCGCGGTTCTGGAAGCGGTGCTGGGGTGAGGGAGGGAGCGCTTCCCCCAACATCGTCATATCGACCGGAGCCGGCCGAAGGGAGGCGGAGCGAAGATGTCTTGCCGCCTGCGCTGGAAGATTTCTCCGCTCGGATCCGGCTCGCCCGGATTTCAGCGCACGGCTCGAACGCTCCTTGACAAACAGTGTATATATTAGATATATGCACTGTTAAATGTGGGGAGAAACGCGGTGACGATACCCAAGTACGGCCCTCTGGAAGTCCACCTTCGGGAATGCGGGATGCCCGAAGTAGCGTTGGCCTTTTCCGGAATCGAGGAGATCATCGGAGCCAAACTGCCGCCGTCGGCCTACAAGCATCGTGCTTGGTGGTCCAACAATCCGAGTAACAGTGCCGGAACCCGTGCATGGCTGAAGGCCGGGTACATATCGGCCGACGTGGACATGACGGGACGGAAGCTGGTGTTCCGCAAGTCGGGTCCCGACGGTCCGCTTTCCGACGCGGGCGACGCCGGCCCTCCGACGGTCGATCCGGAGGCCGCCGAAATGCCACGCCAAAGCATCGCCGCCCGCATCGCCGACGCTCTCAAGGGCACGGTGACGGTGAAACCGGGGACCGACTTGACGGAACCCGTGGACGTGGAATGGGACGCGGCCCGGTAACCGGGGATGCCTGTGTTCCTGCTCGATACCTGCGCGGTGATCTGGATCGCAAGGGAGGAACCGTTACGCGAGCCGGCCGCGAGCGTGGTGATGGAGCTGTACACCGAAGAGGGCCGATTGGCGGTGTCCCCGATCACCGCGTGGGAGGTCGCGATGCTGGCGGCCAAGGGGCGCATGGCTTTGTCGCTACGCCCCGAGATCTGGTTCGACAGGATTTGCGCGATACCCGGCGTCGCGCTCGCCGAGATGCCGCCGTCGGTGCTGATCGCATCCTGCTCCCTTCCGGGCTCCCTGCATGCCGATCCCGCGGACCGCATCCTCGCGGCGACGGCGCGGGCGTTCGGATATACGCTGGTCACCCGCGACCGCCGCCTGCTCGACTATGGCGGCGAGGGTCATATCCGGGTCATGGGGTGCTGAGGCCCGCCCCGACCGGCTCGACGAGGGGAGACGTCGAAGGGGGCGATTCGCCCCGGCAGCGTGGGTTGGGCTAAAAACGACGAGCTGGCCGAGGACGGAGAGCTGGCGGACCGGTGAAGGGCGCCGACGACATGACGTGCACCGATACAGGGAACGGCTACCCGGCGCGCGCCCTCGCCGGCGCGAAGGAAAAGGGTGCCTACTACACCCCCGACGAAGTGGTTCGCAGCCTGCTTCGCTGGGCGGTCCACTCCGAAGATGACCGCCTGCTAGACCCGTCATGCGGCGACGGACGCTTCATTGCAGGGCACTCCAAGAGCGTTGGGATCGAACAGGATCCGCTTGCCAGCGCCGCGGCGATGCGACGAGCGCCGGGCGCGCTGGTCCATGAAGGCGACTTCTTTGCCTGGGCGGGGAGTACCGAGGAGCGTTTCGAGTGTGCCGCGGGCAACCCGCCGTTCATCCGCTATCAGAGATTCAAGGGTCCGGTACGCAAGCGCGCGCTGGAATTGTGCGGGGCGTTGGGAGCTAGTTTCTCGGCCTTGTCGTCGTCTTGGCCGCTTTTTCTGGTGGTGACCGGCCATCTTCTCCATCCGGACGGCCGCATGGCATTCGTGGTTCCGGCGGAAATCGGCCACGCGCCTTACAGCGCACCCCTCATCGAGTTTCTGGCCGGGTGCTTCAGCCGGGTGCAGGTCGTCGCGGTGAAGGAGAAGCTGTTTCCCGAGTTGTCCGAAGACTGTTGGTTACTCTACGCGGACGGAAAGGGTGGCTCGACGGCTACGATCGACTTCAGCGCGCTGGAACGATTTGTCTTCAGAGAAACTCCGCCCCCGGTAACCGCACGAATAGCACTCGGCACCTGGAAGACGGTTTGGAACAGGCGGCTTCGACCGTTTCTGATGCCCAAGGCCGGACGCGATCTCTACGAGGGATTAGCCACGGGAGACGGCAGTTTACGGTTGGGCTCTCTCGCTCACATCAATATCGGCTATGTATCGGGGGCGAACGACTTCTTCCATCTGCGCCAATCGGAGGCCCGCCAACTCGGGATTCCCGATGCCTGTCTCCAACCGACGGTACGCAATGCCCGCGCCCTACCGCCAGCCCGGGTCAATTCTTCCACGGTGAGGCGATGGCTGCGCGAGGATCGCCAGACGCTCCTCTTGCGACTGGATAAGGACCAAGAACTTCCAGGGCCAGTACACGCTTACCTGAGCACCGAGCGGGCGAAAGAAATTTCCGGTGGCTACAAATGCCGGACCCGCGATCCCTGGTATGTGGTGCCGGATGTCAAGATCCCGGACTACTTCCTCACCTACATGTCCGGACGACGGGTGTCATTGGTCCAGAACTCAGCGCGTTGCGCCTGCACGAACTCATTGCACGCGGTGCGGCTCAAGGATAAGGCCGCGATTCCGCAAATCCGGAGGATCCGCCGGTCGCCACTGTTCCAGCTTAGCTGCGAGATCGAGGGACACCCGTTGGGCGGGGGAATGCTGAAGCTGGAGCCGCGCGAGGCGTGCAACATTCTGATCCCAAGCGAGAAAGCGCTTGCCGGGACCGAGCAACAGACCATCCGCGACGGCATCGCCGCCCTTCAGGGTTGGAGACACTATGAAGCCGCTTGAAAAATTCACGAAGAAGGACTGGAAGACGTGTCACTGGCGGGGCGCGAAGGAGACCTTCCTTCACTTGGCGATTTCGAAAGAAAAAACGCAAAGCCAGAAAGTTGTTAGGCCCCTACACTGGTACATCGCCTGCCGCCTCGTAATTGAAGGCGGTTTCCTCCCCGATCAAATCAAACCGCGCCCTCCCTTCAAGGCTGTCAGAAAGGGTAGACGTTGGTTGCTAAGTTTTGATCAGGATACGGGTGGCGGTGGCGAAGCGACGGTTCTCGGTGGGCTGAAGACGAAGGACGTGGACATCGTCGTCCAAAAGTCGGGGATCGGCCCGGTCATAGCGATTTCGTGCAAGTGTATCGGAGGTGCTTTCCGTAATCTAACCAATAGGATGGAAGAAGCGATTGGCGAATGTACAAACCTGCACATGACATACACAGCGCTCGTTACGGGCTATTTCTTCGTATTCCGCGGTCATCGGGCCGGCATGAACCCCGATCTGACCGAGAATGACGTGGCGATACTGCAAGACGGCAGATTGGTCGATGGGATCATTCGCTACCATGAAGCCTTCCGCAACCTGGAAGGCCGAACGAACCTGCGCGATACGATCAGCAAATACGAAGCTGTAGCCCTTTCCATTTTGGAGACGAGCGGCCCGGATATAGGCAGTTCAGTGGATTTCTTTCCGCCTGTAGACAGCCCTTTGCGAGCTGAACGTTTCTTTGAAACTATCTATCGTCGCTACGATGAGCGGTTCGTGTTCTCAGCTCCACTCCTCGCCAAGAACAACGTTACGCCGAGAGTTGAATGGGCTGCGGATTCGCCCCTCTTCAACAAGGACCTCCTGTCGAAGGACGATGCCGTTCCCGAACTCGACTATGCACCGCGTGTCTCCGGCACTCTAGAGGCACTGTCACCATCGCTCCGGGAACCGACCTGACCGATCCCGTGGACGTGGATTGGGAGGCGATGAAGTAACCGGCGCCATTGCCCGACCCGCGACCGCCGCCTGCTCGACTATGGCGGCGAGGGTCACATCCGGGTCATGGGATGCTGAGGCCCGCCCCGACCGGCTCGACGCATCCCGGCTCGTCGTTGGCGGCCTTGTTGACCAGGGCGCTCACCGGGTGGGCGGTCATCGCGTCCGCCGGGCAGGGGCCGGGCTCCACCGCCTCACCGGCGAGCCACGGGTCATGGGCGTCTGTTGTTTCGCAGATTGTCTGAGGTCGGATTTGCCGGATTATTTCGCGTCCT
>JAPPIT010000169.1 GCA_028820505.1 Defluviicoccus sp. | reverse complement strand
CCGCCGAAGGTGTCCACCTTCACGGCCTCTCGGGCAACGTCCCGCACCGCGCCAGAACCCTCACCCGCAGGGTGGCCCTCCCGGGCCTCCAAAAAAACCGCTCATCGCCGCAGTCTACAAGGGCCGCAGCGAATCCAGACCACGATCAACCGCCGGATTTAGGTTGAAATGGGACGGTTCAGCCCCGCACCGCGCTTGCAGCGTGCCTGAGGATATCTTTCGGGGCCCGGATGCGCGGCCCGTCTGTCTGGTCCGCCGAGGATCGCGATTTCCAAGAACCCAGACGATGCCAGCTAGACCGCGCGGGACCGCCAGGTATCGAGGAACCCGCGCAGGCGGTCGCTTCGCGGGCGCTTGAAGATGTCGTCCGGGGTGCCGCGCTCGATGACCTCGCCGTCGTCCATGAACACGACCTCGTCGGCGACGTGCGCGGCGAAGCCCATCTCGTGGGTGACGACGACCATGGTCATGCCCTCGCCGGCGAGCTCCTGCATGACCTGAAGCACCTCGCCCACCAGCTCCGGATCGAGCGCCGAGGTCGGCTCGTCGAAATACATCACGTGCGGGCGGATCGCCAGCGCCCGGGCGATCGCGGTGCGCTGCTGCTGCCCGCCCGAGAGCTGGGCCGGGTAGTCGCGCGCCTTGTCCTCCACCCCGACCTTGGCCAGCATCTCCATGCCGATCTCCTCGGCCTCCCGCTTGCCGAGCTTCTTCACCACGCGCAAAGCCTCGGTCACGTTGCCGAGCGCCGTCATGTGGGGCCACAGATTGTAGTGCTGGAAGACCATGCCGATGACGCCGCGAACGTCGTCGATGTTGCGCTCCCTGTCCGGCACCAGCTTGCCGCCGGCCTCGCGATAGCCCAGCAGGCGGCCCTCGATGAACACCCGGCCTTCGTCGTAGCGGTCGAGGAACGCCATGCAGCGCAGCAGCGTGCTCTTGCCGGACCCGGACGGCCCGATGACGCAGACCACCTGCGACCGGTCCACCGCGAGGTCGATTCCCTTCAGGACATGGACCGCGTCGAAGCGCTTGTGCAGCCCCTCGACCAGGACCACGGGTTTGTCGTCCATGATGCCGCTCTCCCCTTGCCGTTCAGGACGCGCGGCCGAACCGGCGTTCCAGCGCCCCGCCGGCGAGCGCGATCGCTTCGATGATCAGCCAGTAGAGCAGGGCGACCGCCACATAGGGCTCGAACACCGCGAACGTCTCGTTGACCATCTGCGTCGTGTTCTTGGTCAGTTCGGCCACCGTGATGATCGAAAGCAGGGCCGATTCCTTGGTCAGGATGATCACCTGATTGGTCGATGGCGGGATGATCAGCGTCAGCATCTGCGGGATCTGGATCCTGGCGATAATCGACCGGCGCGGAATCCCGAGCATGCGCGCCGCCTCGATCTGTCCGAACGGGATGGACTGGAACCCGGCCCTGAATATCTCCGCGAAATAGCCGCCGCCATAGAAGCCGAGACCGGCGATCCCCACCGTCTCGGCGTCCAGGGTCAGGCCGATCGAGGGGCCGCCATAGTAGACGATGAACAGCAGGATCAGGATCGGCGTGCCGCGCATGACCTCGATATAGGCCCGGCACAGGAGCTTCGCGGCGCGAAACGGCAGGCCGTAGACCAGCGCGGCCGCGAGACCGGCGGCGACGGCGAGCAGCGACGCGAGCACGCAGATATAGACCGTCGTCCACAACCCCGACAGCAGCAGCGGGCCGTAGCGGAGCACGATGTCGATATCGAACGACACGGTCTTCCCCGGCCCCTAGCGCGCCGCCGCGAGGGCGTGGCGCCGCTCGAACCAGGCGCCGGCGCGGGCCAGCACAAGGTTCATCGCGAGATAGATGACGGCCGCGATCATGTAGGTCTCCAGCGGCCGGTAGGTGACGGAGACCACCTGCTGGCTGGTGCGCATCAGCTCGGTCACCGCGATCACCGAGATCAGGGACGAGTTCTTCAGGATGCTGATCGTCTCGTTGATGAGCGCGGGGAGCACCAGGCGCATCATCTGCGGTATCAGGATGCGCACCCTGACGGCCAGGATCCCGATCCCCAGCATGCGCGCGGCCTCGACCTGGCCGGAGGGGATGGTGAGGAGCCCGCCCCGGAAGATCTCGGCCTGGAACGCGGCGGTGTTCATGGTCAGCGCGATGATCGCCGCGGCGACCGGCGGCACGTCGAGGCCGATTACCGGCAGCAGGTAGAAGACGATCAGCAGCTGCACCAGGATGGGCGTCCCCCGCCAGGCGCTGCGATAGACCGCGGAGGCCCGCCGGAGCGGCCCGTTCCGGGAGATCAGGCCGAAGGCGAGCCACAGCCCGAGGATCATGCCGAGCGCGATCGAGACCGCCGAGACCGCAGCGGTCATCGCCGCCCCGACGAGGAAGGCGTTGTAGTGGTCCGCGATGACGCCGAGGAAATCCACCGGCGGGACCCGTCAACCCCGGCGCCGGCGGGCGGCGCCCGGCCGGACGCCTAGTCGCCCGGCACCGGCAGCTTGTCGGCCGGCAGGTCCATGGGCCCGCCGAACCACTTCTTCTGCAGTTCCGTCAGCACGCCCGACCTGTTCAGCCTGGCGAGCTCAGCGTCGATGAAGGCGACCAGCGAAGCGCTCGCGGCATCCTTGCGCCCGGCCCAGCTGAAATACTTCTTGGGACCGAAGGTCGGCAGCACGAGCTCGAACCTGTCCGGCCGCTTGCGGACCAGCTCGAGCAGGTTCGGCAGGCTGTTGCAGACGGCGCTGATCCGCCCCGCCGCCAGATCCGCGAAGGCCTCGTTGAAATCGACATAGGTCTTGATTTCCTTGACCCCCTTGCCGGCGCTCTCGAGCCCCTTGGCGAACGCCTGAAGGGCCTGGAGCTGCGCCGAGCCGGCCTGCGAGCCGACCACGCGGCCGGCGATGTCCGCCGGCGCGGCGATCGAATCGTCGCCCTTGCGCTTGACCAGCGCCATGGTGGCGTCGGCGATCGGCAGGCTGAGCGCGTATTTCGCGTAGCGCTCCTTGGTCACGGTCACGGAGGTGACGACATAGTCGAACTTGGCCGTGGCCAGGCCGGGCAGGATGCCCTGCCACGGAAGATCGAGGCGCTTCAGCTCGACCCCGGGCAGCGCCTTCATGATGTGCGCCATGATGTCGGTCGAATAGCCGACGATCTTGCCGTCCTTGACGAACTCGAAGGGCGGGAACCGCGCCTCGGTTCCGACGACGAATTCGCCCCGTTTCTTGATCTCGGCCAGAAGATCCGCATTGGCCGGGCCGCCGGAGACGGCGAGGCCCGCTCCCACAACAACCGCCAACGCGGCTGCACACGCCCGCTTGAACCTTTCAGTCATTTCGGCCTCCTTCATCGCATTCCGCATCGTACCGCGAGACCGGAACGCCGTGGTGTTCCAACGGGTGCCGGCCGGTCGCCTCACGCCTTGAGACTAAAGCAGTCTCCGGAATTCCGGTAGTCCGTGCCACGGTGCGCGACTATCGAAAGTCTCGCAATGGTTAGCCGCGCGTCCGGACCCGGTTCTCGCGGCGCCGTTCCCAGCGCGGTTGACGGCAGATGTTGCCGAGGAACTCCAGGACCGTGTGCGCGGCGAGATAGGAGGTTACGCCCGTCCCGACGTCCAGGGTCGGATTGACTTCCACGAGGTCGAACCCGACC
Organism: Defluviicoccus sp.; assembly: GCA_028820505.1. Classification (GTDB taxonomy): domain Bacteria; phylum Pseudomonadota; class Alphaproteobacteria; order MPNO01; family MPNO01; genus MPNO01. The sequence continues at coordinate 9,020 of JAPPIT010000169.1, read as the reverse complement.
ACATCGCAACGCTCGGCGATGGTGACGAGCGTGTCGCGCAGTTCCGCGTAGCTCATTCCGTTCGGCTCGGCCGAAACGCATCCCGGCACCAGCGACAGGTCCAGCACGTCCACGTCGATGCTCACATAGGTGCGCGCGTCGCGTGCAACCAGTTCCGCGACCCCATCAGGGCCAACTTTGCGGAACTCGCCCATGGTCATCACCCGGTTGCCGTCGTCGATCGAGTCCGTGATTTCCGATTCGGCGCTGCGAAGGCTGCGGATCCCGACCTGGGCAAGGCTGAGCACATGATCCATCGGCGAAATGTGACGGAACGGGTGGACATTGGTGAAGCGAAGATCGTGGATGAACGGCGCGTAATCGATGTGGGCATCGAAGTGGATGACGTGCAGCGGCGCCTCGTCCTCGAAGCCTCTCACCACCGGGTAGGTCACCGAGTGGTCGCCGCCCAGCATCACCGGCAGCGCCCCCCTGGCCAGGACCGCCTTGGTGAGATCGGACGCATTCTCGAACGTGCTGTGCACGTCGGTCGGCCACACGTCCACGTCGCCGACATCGGCGATGGTTTTGTTGGCCATCTCGTGCGCCAGGTAGACGCGGCCGGTCTCCGGGTCGTAGAACCCGGCGTCCGGTGAGGTGAACCGAAGCGAATGCTCCCGGATCGCACGCGGACCCATGCGCGAGCCGGCGAGAAAGGGCGAACCCTCGTCGAAGGGCACCCCGAAGACCGCGATGTCGGCGTCGAGGGTATCGAGATCCGATTGGATCGGCGCGCGCAGGAACGAAGGAATGCCGACGAACGGGCGGTCGAGGACGATCCCGGACCGCTTGCTGCTCGATGTCATAGGATTCTCCACGTCTGTCTCCCATTTCCTGTTACCAAGCCACGACATACTGTGGTTCCTGCTTCGGCACTGGAATTCTCGAGCGCGGTCGTGACTCCTTCGTTGAGTGGCCATGGCCGTCGTCAGGATCACGATGCATAGCTGATTCGGGCCAGATCGCTCCTCCTCAGTGTGAGGCGCCGTGTTTCCGATTTCGTACACGGGAACGAATGCAGGAGACCCTTATAGCTGGAAATCGGGCGACCGGGAATTGGGCGGCCGACTACGGCAACGGCCCCATTACGGAAGATGTCCAGCGAATAACGCCTCGGCTGTCCCGGAACCCGCACGACGATCAGGTTGACGGCGCCGGCGAGCTCGACGGCCTTCGGCTCGCGGAGAAGCCTCGCCGACTCGTCTGCACCCAATCGGGCCGCCATGCCGGCTGCGGAGATTCTACAGTACCAACGCAGTTAGGAGCGTGGCGTTTCGCGCGCGGGTCGAGACAGTTTCGGGAAAGGGCTTCATCTCTCGCTCGATCGTCCAATCGCCGAATTCAACGCCAGCAGAAACCGAAGCGCTTCGTCGTCGGGTATGTCGGGATCCCATCCGTAAGCCGCCGCGACGGCGGCATCGAGCATCGCCTGAGCATCGGAGAGCCAATGCGGGCGGGCGTTGTAGAGGTTCGTCAGCGTGCGGGTCTTGAGTTCCTTCGCCGCCGCCGCGTCGCGCGCTACCGGGCGCTTAGGATAGCCCGGCACCGGCTCGTGCACCCACTCCACCCATTCGGGCGGGTTGAGCCAGCGGTCGCGTAGCTCGACCAATCGCCGCGCGGCCTCCGCGATGGCGATGGCGCGGGGATCGTCTGTGTAGTCGGCGGCCGGCATGTCCGGCGACAGGCCCTCCGGGAAGGGGAAGGTCTCGAAGGTGGTGGTCGGCGTGTAGCGCGGCCGGTCCTCAAGGCTGGTCCCGAGCCGTAGCGACCACGCCTCGTGGAACCGGCTGTGCAGGATGCCGAAGGTCACATCGTCGTCGCGGGCGACGACGATCAGCTGGTGGTCGGGGCAGACGCGAGCATCGAGCCAGACAAACAGCCGATGCCTGGCGACGGTCGGGGTTGCGATATAGCGGGTGAGGCCATCGAGCGCGCGCCACATCTTTGGCCGCGGGCGAGGGTGCAACCACCACCGATGACGTCTTCCGGCCGCACGTTGTCGTTCCCATGCCGGCCGAACCCTTTCTCGTATCAGGTGGAAGGGCTCTTCGTATAGAGCTGCGTCTTCGGCTGTCATCGTCATCCCGAAATCCACGATCCACTTGCCCGCCGGGCGGCGGGTCAGGTCCATGCCGTTGACCCAGGGTTTGAGAACATCGGAATTGTGCCGCCCGTTCGGATTGGCCGGGAGGCGGAGCCACTCGCGCGCCAGCTCACCCGGGATGTCGAACGGCCCGCCCTTCGTGTCGCCCATGAAGGCAACCCCGATGTTCGCGGGTAGGCGCTTCGCTCCGGTCAGATCGGTCCCGACCCCCCGCGCCTGGCCGTGAGGTCGGTGTGGATTTCGTCCGCCGGCTCACCGTCCAGGCGCATCTCCGGCCTGTGTCCGTCGTCCGCGCCCGAGAAGCAGACCAGCGAGACCCGCACCGCCGCGCCGTCGATCACCCACGGCTCGTCCGACCAGGCTTCGAAGATCGGGCGTTCTTGGGTCGCGGCGCGCAGCGCCCGGCGGTTCGCCCCGCCGCGTATCGAGTTGGTGGCGACCAGGCCAACCCGCGTCGCTCTGCCCGCCGCGACCTGCTCGCCCGCCTTGACGAACCAGTAACAGACGAGATCGGCCTCGCGTGGCACGCGGTCCCTCCACGCCGCGAACATCCGCGCGACGTAGTCCTCGCCCAATCCGCCGATCAGCAGCTTGCCGCCGAGAAACGGCGGGTTGCCGATCACGACATCGGCCGCCGGCCAGGCGGGTTCGGTCCCGTCCGGAGCGAGGATGGCGTCGCGGCATTCGATGTTGTCGAGGGGCTTCAGGATCGGATCGCGGGACTCGTTGAACCCGTTGCGCCGCATCCACTGGATCTCGCCGATCCACACCGACACGCGGGCCAGTTCGGCCGCGTAGGCGTTGATCTCGATCCCCCTGACGTTCGCCGGCCCGACCGCGGGGAACCGGCGCTCGAACCCCAGCGCCTCGGCCTCCAACTGCACCCGGTGCTCGATGTCCTTGAGCGCATGCAGCGCCGGGTACAGGAAGTTGCCCGACCCGCAAGCCGGGTCGAGCACCGTGAAGTCCTGCAGGCGCTTCAGGAAGGCGTCGAGCATTTTCTGTGACGCCGCGATCCTCACCGGTCCCCTCCGGCGGAGCCGCCGCGCCGGGCGCGCCAGGTCCTCCTTCGCCACGGCGGCGGCGATCTTCTCCTTCTCCGCCGCCCACGCCGCCAGCAGGGGACGGACGATCGCGGGCTCGACGATCCGCATGATCTTGTCGCGGTCGGTATAGTGGGCGCCGAGTTGAGACCGCTTGTCGGGATCGAGTCCCCTCTCGAACAGGGTACCGAGAATCGACGGGTCGATCTCCGACCAGTCGAGCGCCGCCGCCCTGAGCGCGGTGTCGATCTCGTCGCGCTCCAGCGGCAGGGCTGTGTCGTCGTCGAACAGCCCGCCGTTGAACCACGCCACCGGCTCGAACCCGACTAGCCCGCCCCTCTCCGCCATCGCGCCGAACAGGACGCCGGCCATGTCCGCAAAGCTCGCGGGGCGCCTTCGCGCCTGTTCCAGCATCCGGGTGAACATGGCATCGGGCAGCAGGCCGACATCCTCGGCGAACATGCAGAACACGAGCCGGTTCACGAAATGCGCCACCGCCTGCGGGTCGTGTCCCGGTCGCGGAGAGATTGCGCCAGCTCCGCGAAGGTCGCCGCCGCCCGTTCGGTCACCATCTGCCGTGTCTCGCCCGGCCGCAGCCGCTCCGGGTCCGACATCGCCCATTTGAGCTTGTCCCGGCTGCCGGCGTCGGCAAGGTCCTCCAACGCGAACTCGTGCGTGTCGCTCACGCTGTTGGTCCAGTTGGTGCGGATGCGGAACCGCGCCATGTCGGAAATGATCAGCAGCGGCGGGTTCTCCAGCGCCAGCGCGTATTGACGGAGCTGGTTGAACGCCGCGTCGAGATCGGCGTGCTTGCCCTTGTACTCCCACGCGAAGCGGCCTTGCCGCCACACATCGGCCCAGCCGCCGGTGCCGGTGTCCTTGCGGGCGCCGCGCTCGAAGCAGTAGCGCTCGCCCGTGGGGTCGGCCTCCGCCGGGGTGGGCTCGCCGAGCAGCCGGCACAGGTCGATGAAATGCTCCTGCGCCGCCGAGCGCTCCTTCAGCTCCGACGCCCGCCACTTGGCGATGAATTCGACAGGGGTCATGGCGTCGGTCGCAAGCGGCGACCTCGCCGGGAACAAGCGGAGCAGCGGCCACCCCGGGTCGAACGGCCGATCACCAGTTCATGCCCAGCCGGCCGCGGTCGGCGTCCGTCTTCGGTTCGCCCGACGCGACGTCCTCGCCCGGCGTGTTGCCGGCCCGGGAACCCGCCGCGTTGCGCGGCTCGGCGGATGGGCTCGCCTCCGACGAGGAGGCGTCGGCGAGAGCGCCGGTCGCGTCGTCGGGTTCCGAGGATGACAACCTATCCGGTGCGCCGTCGCTGCCCTCCAGGGGTGACGCCGTGAGCGACCAGCGCCCGCCCTCAGATTCGTATCGGCCCTGCTTCCGCCCCGTTTGCAGTTCGGCCCGGATCGAGCCCGGCTTGACGAGCCGCTCCGCGTCGCCATCGGCGCGGTCAACGATTTCCCGCGCCGACAGCCCCGGACGGTCGCGCAAAACCCGTTCGATAAAGGTACGAACCGTGCCTCTCGGCGCCCGCTTTCCCGAAACCGCGCGCCGCTTGCGGGCCGACCGCGATGCGGGAGGCGCATCGTCGCGCCGCGCGCGCGGCCGCGGCATCGATGCCCCCGGCGCCCCGAGCGCCGCCAGAATTTCGCCACTCGCGTCCGCCCTTCCACGCGCATACGCCTCCTCCTCGATCTCCGCCACCAGCGCCGACAGCCTGTCCGCCGCACTTCCGGAATTCTTCGCCATCCCTGCCTTCCCCTGGTCGCTGCCGTGACGCCGCACCGCGCCACGATCCCCGAAGCGATACCGGCCCGCGTCGTCCGTCGCAACCGCAAGCGGGCGATCTGGCATTCGGTCCTGCGTCGGCATCAAGGACGGCGATCCTACTCCCCGAACGCCACCGCCCGGATCTCCTCGATCCGCTCGCCCCCGGTGAAGCGCCAGATGCCGATATGGCCGCGACGAAAATCGCCGTCCGGGCCGGCGTTGACGACCTTGCCCTTCACGAATCCGATCCGGTGAGGCATGACACCGCGGCGTACATCCTCCATCGGTGCCGTAAAGATGTCGGGGTCGGAGCCGGCCGTCCGTTCAGTAGATGCTGAACGGGAAATACTTCGCGTTGATCTCCCGATAGGTTCCGTCGGCGAGGATCGCCCCGAGCGCTCTGTTGAGCCGGAGGCGCAGCATTTCGTCCTCCTTGCGCACCGCGATGCCGATCCCCTCGTCGAGGCGGTAACCGTCGCCGACATACGCAAAACCGGCACCCTCCGGACTCCGCAGCCAGTTCCAGAAACCGAGCCCGTCGCCGAATACCGCGTCCAGGCGACCTTCCGCCAGCGCCCGCAGCGGCGCGCCCAGTTCCGTGAACAGCCGTATGTCGGCAACCTCCGACATGTTGGCCAACAACCAGTCCGACGAGATCGTTGCCCGGGTCGCGCCGATGGCCCGTCCCGCCGGGGCCGCCGGGTCGAAGCCCGAGCCCTTCCGGGCCACGAAGCGAACGACGTTGCTGTAATACCGATCCGTAAACGCGATCAGGCGTCGGCGCTTCTCTGTAATCGACATGCTGGAGACGATGGCGTCGAACTCGCCGGCCCGCAGCGCCGGGATCAGCCCCTCCCAGTCCTGGCGCACGAACCCGCACTCCGCTTCCAGGCGCGCGCAGAGCGCAAGCGCGATGTCGATGTCGAAGCCGACGAGCCGGCCTGCATCGTCGATGTCGCTGAACGGCGGGTAAGAGGGATCGAGCCCGACGCGGAGCTTCGCCCGGGACCTCTCCTCGCCCAGCCCGGACGTGAACGACAACAGAACGACGATCGGCACCCAGAACAGTATCTTCATCATGGCTTCCTCTTCTCAGCCGTGCCCGTCTGTATCGATCAACGCGCACGCACGGTCGACAAATCCGAGCTCCCACACCGGCACTCGCAATCATCCCGTCAGGCCGTCGGGACGATTTCCCGTAACGTCCGGCTCAAAGACAAGCTCGGGCACGACGATTTCCCACGTTTCGGACCTGACCCGCGACGACGCAAACCGCCACGACCCGGCCATAGCGGTCCCGGTCACGCTCCTGGCACGAAACGGACTTGCCGCGGATCAGCTTCGCTAACGCCCCGGTGGCCTCCCAGCCGCAGGCCCAGGGAAGAGTCCTGGACCGGTAATTCTGCACTCTCTCCGGCGCGTCGATGTCGTGCAGACGAATCCGCGCGCCGCTCAATACAAGGGTGTCGCCGTTGATCGCACGCGCCCGACCCGACAATGCCGCGGCAACGCGGACAATCCGGGCCTGTATCGCGTCGTTCCTGGGTTCCACGGCGGCAAGGTATTCGTCCTCGATCGCTGAGACCGAATCTCGGAGTGTGTACGTCGGCCCTACGAGTCTCGCCGCGCCTTGTGCCTCCGTCGGCTCAATCAGGTCACGAAGGAGGACGCCATCGAGACGAATGGTTGCTCGCGCATCGAGCCAGATCGACGGTGGCAGCGATGCGATCGCCCCTGCCACGATCACAAGCGGGATCGCCCTCATGATCGCCTGCTTGGTCTGCCGTCTTCCCGGACGATCGAGGTCGCGAGGCGGGGCTCGTAATCCCTGGCCGTGTCCCGCGCATCCCCGAGCTCGGGACCGAGGATCGCGCCGAAATGCGCGCGCCGGGTGACCAGATCGCCCGCGCAGCCGATGCAGCCCCTCACCGTGCGGTCCCCGAAATCCGCCGTCAGGGTGAGCGTCCCCTCGTATTCCTCGATCACGTAGTCCCCGTTCTCTCCCGTATGGCCGCCGGGAACGTAGCTGTAGAGGCCGCCGGCCTGGCCGGCATAGCGGGCGGTCCCGCCCACCGGCAGTTCCGGCGGGTGCCCGTGATCGATCTCCGGCCCGTCGACGATCGCGTATTGCAGCGACTCCCGCAGCGACAGCACCGGCGGGTGCTGGCCGGGGAACTCCGCCCACCAGCCGAACACCAGATAGTCCGAGGGGTTGGCCGGGTCCCAGCTCAGCAGGCCGTAGGCCAGCGACGTGCCGTCCGTCCTGTCCCTGAGGAAGACATGGGACCGCGCCCGATGGCCCGGCATAGGGGTGATCTCCTCCGCCGAATCGTAGAGGTCGTCGTCGGAGTTGACGGAGACTTCGGTATCGTCTTCCAGCTTCACGAAGAAGCGCAGCGTGGCGCCGTCGAATTCCGAGTTCCGTTCGAGGCCGATCCGACGGTCGTCCGGCGGCACCGCGGTCCGATCGACGCAGCCGGCGGCGGTGAGCGCCAGCGCGGCCACCAGCAGAACGGAAACCGGTTTCATGCGAACCTCTCCACAACTCACTGACGGCATTCGACGGTGAAAACCGCAGAATCGGCCCAACGGCCGACCGTTCTATGTGACATACCGGGTGTGAGCAATCCCCGCCGCCGGGCTCGGCGACGGCCGGCTCCGGACGCCGGAAATCCCCGGGGTCGCCCGCGGTGCACCTCGGCTCAGTGCATCGAACGGCCGGAGGCCTCCGGTTGCGTATCGCCGCTCGCCGTCCAGTCGAGCAGGCGGCGCAGAACGGCGAGATCGGCGTGTTGCAGGAACATCGCCGCGCGCGGCGATGCCCGGTCCTCGCCAGAGAGCCGGCGAGCCTCGGCGAAGGTGATCTTTGCGCCGCCACCCGGCATGGGCAAGACATAGACCTTGTTCGCAAAGACCGCCGGTGTCTCGGCGATCCGGGCTTCCTCCTCCGGCGATGCCGACTGCGGCGCGTCCGATTCATTCATGGTTATCTCCCCTTCGACTGCGATGGGCGCGATGGGCTCGCTTACATTGGCTCGATGTCCGTGGCCTGGAGCCCGCGAGGCACGCTTTCGGCCCGGACGAAAACGCGCTGCCCCGGAGTCAGGTCGGTCATGCCGGAGCGGAACAGCACGCTGGAATGGACGTACACCTCGCGGCCGCCAGTGTCAGGCACGACGAAGCCGAATCCCCTCGCCGGGTCGAAGAACTTGACCGTCCCCGGCAGCTCCAAGACGGAGGACGCCGGCGCCGCGGCCGGCGAGCCAGGGTAGTGGGCGTCGAATGGCTGACCACGATCCGCCGGGTAGTGTCCGGTTGCCGGCTCGACCGAGAGGATCCGCGACACCTGGGGGCCCCGGTCGCCGTGCACGACCTCGCAGTTGACCGCCGCGCCCTGGGGCAGCGTGTCGTGACCCGACGCCTGCGCGACGGTCAGGTGGCAGAACACGTCGGCGGAGCCGTCCTCGGGCTCCAGGAAGCCGTAACCCTTGACCGGATGAAACCACTTGACCATGGCCCGGATCGTGCGGCCGGATGCGGCGGGGCTGGCCTCGACCCTGGCGGGACCGGCGGCGATGCGTCCGTTGCCATGTGCGTTGGCGAAGGATGCCTGGCGGGGCGCCGAGGCGGAAAAGTCGACGGAGATTATCCGCGAAACCTCGAGCCCGCGCAGTCCCGGCGCCGTCTCGCAGGCGACCGCCGCCCCGGCGAGCAGGGTCTCGAGGCCGACCGCGGCCAGGGCCGGAGCCCGGCAGTGGATGTCGGGCGAGCCGTCGTTTGGAACGAGGAAACCGTAACCCTTCGCCGGGTCGTACCATTTGACCGTCGTCGATATATGCGTGCCGTCGTCAAATCCTGAAACCGGATATGTCATCCTGGAAAACCTTCTCCCCGTGACGGAAATACGTTTCGACCGGCCTTTCTACCGTCCGACCCCGGGGCGGTGAAGGTATCGGGGCAGGCGGGAAATGCGCTCCTCCAGGCGGTCCCGGATGGGTCCAGCCATTTGTAAGCCTTCGGGTCCCGGGGGATTGAAGGTGCCGGGCGAGTAGCGCCCCGCC
>JAPPIT010000052.1 GCA_028820505.1 Defluviicoccus sp. | reverse complement strand
CTTGCACCGCGATGCCGCAAGACGTGGATGCCCGGAACAAGTCCGGGCATGACGGGGGGGGATGGCGGCGGGGGAGACGCGGGCGTGCCGGAATTCGCGTCCCGAGCCGACCGATGTGCCGGAAATCCGAATTGACCGCGCAATTGCAAGCCCGTCCAAGTGCTGCCACGATGGCATTCGAATCTCGCTATCGGGGGACGACCATGGCACCGGAGGGCGCGGCCCGGGTCTCGGACATCGGCGAGCGGATCGTCGCGATCCGCGACAAGTGGCACACCAAGCAACACCCCATGTTCCGGGCGCTGGCGCAGGGCGAACTGAACCTCCGCGTGCTCGGCGTCTACATGGCGCAGCACGCGAAATACGTCCGCCACGGGCTCGAAGCCTTCGGGCTGGTCTACGCCAGGGCGCCGGGCGACGTCCGCAAGATGCTGGTCGAGAACATGGCCGAGGAAGAGGGGCTGATCGGCGGTCACACCGACCACGGCGCGCACGACCACATGGAGATGATCTACACCTTCTGCGCGGCGGCGGGGATGACCAAGGACGAGGTGCTCGGCGTCGACATGCCGGCCGCCTGGTGGGGCCGCGCGCTCTACTACCTCAACACCGCGCGGGTCGAGCCCGTCGGCGTGATGCTGGCGATGGCGTTCACCCAGGAGGGCCAGATGCCGGCGCTCAACAGCGAGATCGTCCTGCCGGCGCTGGAGACCCATTACGGAATCGCGCGGACGGACCGCGAGGCGATGTTCTTCGCCGAGCACGAGATGGCGGACCTGGAACATTCCTCGCGCCAGCTGGAGCTTGCCTCCAAGTATCTCGAGACGCCGGAGATGGAAGCCCGCGCGGAGGCGGTGGCGGAGGAGATGTGCCGCCTGCGCTGGGCCTGCACGACCGCGACCTGGCGGATCGAACAGCTCGGCGAGCGGGAAGAGCTGCCGCCGGGCGTCGCCGCCTGAACCGCGCGCGAAACGGAGAGACCCTCATGACCATAGACATGCATTCCCACTGGCGCCCGCCGGCGCTGATCGAGGCGCTGCGCGACCGCGCCGGACCGCCTCACGTCGTCGCCGAGGAGGACGGCAGCGAAGTGCTGCGCATGCGCCACGGCGACATGGCGATGGGCGAGGCGTTCGACGATCTGGACCTGAGGTTTGCCGACATGGACGAGCACGGCGTCTCGACCGCCGCGCTCTCGCTGTTCGGCCTGTTCCAGTGGATCGAGCGCCTGCCGGTGGAGGAATCGCTGGCGCTGACGCGGATCTACAACGACAGCGTCAGCGCGATCTGCGCCGCCCATCCGGGCCGGTTCGTCGCCTTCGCCTCGCTCCCGCTCGCCGATCTCGACGCCGCGGCGGCGGAGTTCGACCGCGCCATGGGGCTGCCCGGCATGATCGGCGCGCAGGTGCCCGGCAACGGCTTCCTCGACTACGCGGTGGCCGAGCGATACCGCCCGCTGCTCGCCGCCGCCGACCGGAACCGCGCGATGCTGTTCGTCCATTGGGGGCCGCTGCCCGGCGACAAGTGGCCGCGGGTCGCGGAGGATGCCGACAACATGAACGCGCGCCTCTTCACGCTCGACATGCAGGCGAGCCTGTCGGCCAACATGGTCACCTTCTCCTGCACCGACATCCTGGACGACTATCCCGATGCCGCGATCATGATCCACAATCTCGGCGGCAACATCCCCTTCGAGGTCGAGCGGCTGGACCATCGCAGCATCATCGACACGCCGGACCAGCCGATCCCGTCGAGCCTGTTCAACAAGCCCAACGTGTTCGTGGACTGCAACTCCCTGGGCGCCCGCTCGATCGAGATCGGCGTCGCCGCCTACGGGGCGGACAAGATCTTCTACGGCACCGACGGGACGGGGTTCGGCTGCGACTGGACCAACAGGGCGCTGGCCGACGCCCGGATCGACGACGACGAGCGCCAGGCGATCCTGCACGACAACGCCGCCGGCTTCATCGCGCACCTGGCGGAGCTCGCCCCGCACCGGGCGCCGGTGGCGGCGTGATCCGGGCGGGCGTGCGCTTGCCAAGAGCAAAATCCGACCGGTCACGGTCGTACCCGTGCTGTCCGGCTTGAATTTGCGGCACACAACAGCGTCTTTCGCCAGTCGACATAGGCATCGGGTAGACAAATCGCTACCGGGTCGGCATTCGCGCCCCGCAAATGCCGAGCGGGAATGTCGACATTTGCCGACTCGACTCGCGTGTCGACATTTCCGTCCGCAAATGCCGACCGTGCGCGCGCGGCACCGGGGGGTCGGCATGTCGCAGAACCCCTCCGTCACGAGGAGCGTCGGGTCGGTGACGATGGCGGTCGCATGATGCACGATCGTGTCCTCCACATGGGCGGGCGGTGCGCCCGGAAACGGAAAGGGGCGCCGGCATCTCCGGCGCCCCCACTTCTCGACCTTGGCAAATATAGCCTAAAACGCGTCCCGAGTCAAGGAAAAAATGCTTGTTCGGGGCAAATCGATCGGTAAGTCACGGATTTCACGAGGTTTTTTCTCCCTTCCGATTCCGCCCCGCAACCGCCTTTCGGACCGCCGACTCCGTCCCACGCAACTCCCCGGCGCCGCCCACTTCCCCACTGTGCGAAATATGGTATCGAATGTGTCCCGGATCAAGGACATTTTTCTCTTTTAGATCATTTTTTACCGTTTCCGGTTTTCCATCCGCCTCTCCCTCCGTCATGCCCGGACTTGTTCCGGGCATCCACGTCTTGCGGCATCGCGGTGCGGGCCGGGCGCGGGCGAGGCGGCGGAGGGACGTGGATGCCCGGAACAAGTCCGGGCATGACGAGATGGGGGGAGAGGAGTGCCGAAGGATGCCCGCCCCGCCGGGATCGCCCGCCCTTCGATACGCCGCTTCGCGGCTACTCAGGGTGAGGGACTTCTTGCTGGATCCTCATCCCGAACAGGGGCGCGTACACCCCTATTCGTGAGCGCGGATGGGGACGTCCATCGCGCCGAGGCCGGCGAAGTCGAGATGCATCGTGTCGCCGGGGAGGACGCGGCTGACGCCCTCGCAGGTGCCGGACATGATGATGTCGCCGGGATGGAGGGTGTAGAAGCTCGACGCCCATTCGATCTGGCGGCGGCAATCCATGATCATCAGCTCGGTGTTCGACTTCTGGCGGGTCTCGCCGTTGACGGTCAGCTCGAAATCCATCGAGTCGGGGTTGGGAATCTCGTCCGCCGTGGTCAGCCAGGGGCCGAGCACGGCATAGGTGTCGACCGACTTGCGCATGCTCCTGTCCTCGGTCCCGCGGACCACCATGTCGAGCGCGATGGCGTAGCCCGCGACATGGTCGAGCGCCTCGTCGTAGGTGATGTCGCAGGCGGTCTTGCCGATGACGATGCCGAGCTCCGCCTCGTGGTCGGTGCGGCGGTCGGGGAAGCGGACGGCGACGCCCTCGGAAGGCCCGACCAGCGCGCTGTTCGCCTTGAGGAACAGCCCCTGCTCCTCGATTCCGCCGCGCCTCGCGGCGACGCTGACCTCGGCGTCGGCCTTGGCCTCGTCGGCGTGGGCCTGGTAGTTCACCGGAACGCCGATCACCTTGGTCGGGTTGGCGACGGGGCTGAGGAAACTCACCGAGGAAACCGGCACCCCCTCGGCCGCGTCGGCCAGGCGTTCCATCTCGCCGCGCAGCGAGTCGAGGTTGGCGACCAGCGCATCGCCGATGGGGAACGGGTAGCGATGGGCCGGAAGCCGGTCGACGACCGGCGTGACGTCATGCACCTTGTCGTCGCGGACGACGCCGATCCTGTTGTCGTCGTAACGGCAGTATTTCATCCCATTTCCCCCATCTCAGGCGTCCGCCGGCGCGGCAGATTCGCATAGGAGCACCGCCGGTTCAATCGGCGCCGCCGCTCGGTTTGCGCCCCGGTCCCGAACCCCGCAACATCGCGCGTCGTCATCTTCCGGAAACCGTGCCCTGCGATGCCGAACTGGCACAACTCCACGGCGGTCGCATACGGCGCCGTCCTGCTCGGCGTGTTCGGCCATGCCTCCAGCGAGTTCGTCGCCGTGCTCACCGCGCTTCCGGGGCCGGAGGCGGCGGTGTGGCGGTTCGGGCTGGGCGGGATCGGGCTGGTCCTGCTGGCGCTCTGCTTTCCGGCGAGCCGCGACCTTTCGACACCGCTGAAGCGCGACGGCGGGCGCCTTCTGGCCATTTCTCTCCTCGGCGTCACCTTCCCCTATATCGCGTTCCACTGGTCGCTCGATTTCGCGACCGTGCCGCAGGTGGCGACACTGATCACGAGCATCCCCATCTTCGTCGCCCTTCTCGCCGCGGCGGTCGACCGGGAACGGGTAGCGCCGGCCAAAATGACGACCGGCATTCTGGCGATGGCGGGCGTCGCCGCGCTGCTCACCGATGGCTACCTCGCGGAACTCGCGGGCGCCCGGCACAACCTGTTCGGCATTTTGCTGGTGACGATTTCCGCAGCCGGCGCGGCCGCCTATGTCGTCCTGATGCGCCCGCTGGCGGTCGAATACGGCGCGCTGCGCGCGACCGCGATCACCATGGCGCTGGGCGGCATCGGGGCCTGGGTCGCGGTGGGCGCGTTCTGGGGCCGATGGGTGGATCCGGCGGCGATCGCGGCTCTGCCCCATGCCAGCGTCGCGGCGATTCTCGCCATGGCGCTGTTCAACACGACGATCACGCAGTTCGTCTGGATCGGCGGGCTCGCCGCGCTGCCCGACATGACGCGGGGCGCCTATCTCTTCTTCCTCAAGCCGGTGATCGCCGCCGCGCTCGCCGTGATCTTCCTGAGCGCGTCCCTGTCGACGCTCCAGATCGCCGCCGCCGTCCTGATCTGTTCGACCGTGGGGGTCGAGATCGCCTGGCCGAGGCTCAGCGCCCGGGCGCGAAGCCGGGCGACCGGGCGATCCAGACGCTGAGCGCCGCGACCCCCAGGATCCCGACCGCGCCCATGGCGTAAAACGCGTTCTCCAGCCCGGCGACCTCCGCGACCGCGCCCATCGCGAGCGGCACCAGCGCCCCGCCGAGCCGGTTGAAGGTGATCCGGAGCGCCGCCACGCGGCCCTGGAGATCGGCGCCCACGGCGCGCGCGGCGATGGTCATCATCAGCGGCAGGTTGAGGCCCTGTCCGACACCCCGGATGCAGATCGCGACGACGAGGAGCGTCATCGTGTCGAGAACGGGGGTGATCGCGATCGCCATTATCGCGGCGGCGACGGCACCGATCAGCAGCCAGCGATCGGCAAACCGGCGCGAGAGTTTGCCTACCGAGAGCGCGGCGAACGCGGCGGCGAGGCTCGAAATGCCGATCAGAAAGCCGATCGTGCCGGCCTCGAAGCCGATCTCCTTCAGCCAGACGCCGTAAAATGACGACTGGATGCCGGTTCCGGTCTGGCGCATGACGGTCGCGATGACGACAAGGGCGACCGCTGGCAGGGCGAGCATGCGAAAGGCGCTGGTGTAGTCGGACAGCTTCGGCATAAGGCCCACCGGCCGCGGCGCGTCCGGGGCACGCTCCTCGACGGCCTCGACCCGGGGCAGGAAGAGCGCCGCGGCGGCGCCGGCCATCACCCATCCGGCGAGCATCAGGAAGGCGCCGGTCGGCCCGAAATACTGCCACACCAGCCCGACCAGGAAGGGTCCGATGAATCCGCCGGTTCGCGCGGCGGCGGTCAGACGGCCGGCATAGACGGGCGCCCCTTTCAGAACCCGCCCGAAGAGCGCCTGCGCGCCGATCCAGTTGGTCGTCTCGGCGAATCCCGAGATCATCTGGAGCAGGACGGCGGCCCAGACGAAGGGGAGCGCCGGGAACAGCGCGAAGCTCGCCGCCGCGACCGCCGCCAGGGCGAGGATGACCTTTTGCGGCGCCGCGCGGTCGAGCAGCGCGCCGCCATAGATCGAGAGCGTCACGACCAGGAACTGCCGGCTCGCGACCACGAGGCCGATCAGGAACGGCGAGGAGGTAAGCTCCAGCGCCCAGAGCGGCACCACGACCGACGCCATCGGCATGATGTTGCCGTAGCAGAAGGCGAGCGCGTAGACCGGCGCCTGCACCCGCCCCGGAATCGACTCCCTGCCGGTTTCCGTCATGCGGCGGGGCGCGGGTCAGTAGAAGCGGAGGTAGCGGTCGGTCTCCCAGTCGGAGACGTGGTTCATGTAGTCGAGCCACTCCTGGCGCTTGTAGGAGAGCCAGGCCTCGTACATGTCCGGCCCGAACACGGCCTTCGACAGCGGATCGGCCTCGAACGCGTCCAGCGCCTCGGCGAGGCTGCGGGGCAGCATCTCGATGCCCTCCGCGGCGAGCTCGTCCGGGGTCTTCCTGTACAGGTTCCCGGTCCGGGGCTCGCCCGGATCGAGCGCCTGCTCGACCCCTTCCAGCCCGGCCGCCAGCACCATCGCGGCGCCGAGATAGGGGTTGCACATCGGATCGGTCGCGCGCAGCTCGATCCGGTCGCCGGCGAGCGGGATGCGAAGCGTATTGGTCCGGTTGTTGCCGCCGTAGCAGCGGAACACCGGCGCCCAGGTGTAGCCCGACATGCTGCCCTGGACGATCAGCCGCTTGTAGCTGTTCACGCTCGGCGCGGCGACCGCGACGATGGCGGGCAAATGTCGCAGGAGCCCGGCGATGAACCGGTAGCCGAGCTCCGACATGCCGTTTCCGCGCGGGTCGTCGGCATTTCCGAACAGGTTGCGCCCGTTCGAAATGTCGTAAAGCGACATATTGTAGTGCGACCCGCTGCCGGAATAGTTCGACATCGGCTTCGGCATGAAGCTCGCGAAACAGCCGTGGCGCCGCGCCGTCTCGTCGGCGAGCCGGCGGAAGAACACGAAACGGTCGGCCATCGTCAGCGCGTCGGCATAGTCGAAGTCGATCTCGAACTGGCCGATCGCGTCCTCGTGGTCGAACGAGTAGACATCCCAGCCGAGCCCGTTCATCGCGTCGACCAGGTCGCCGATCCAGTGGAAATTGTCCAGGAGCCGCGAGACGTCGTAGGCCGGCTTGTTGAGGTGGGGCTTGCCGCTGACCGTGGCGAGGCCGTCGTCCCCGGGCTCGCGGAAGACGAAGAACTCGATCTCGGTGCCGAGGTTCATGCCGTAACCCATCTCCGCCGCGCGCGCCCGGGCGCGGTCGAGGATGTTGCGGCTGCACGCCTCGAACGGCGCGCCGCGGCAATGGAGGTTGGCCGCGAACCACGCGATGTCCGGCTGCCAGGGCAGGATCATGCAGGAGTCGGGATCGGGGCGGGCGGCGACCTCCTCCTCGTTGACCTCCTGCGGGACGCCGTCGAGCGCGGCTCCGGTGAACAGCTCGGAGCCTCCCATCATCCGGTCGAAATGCGAGATCGGCACCATCTTGGCCTTGGAGGCGCCGTGCATGTCGGCATAGCTCGGCAGCAGGAAGCGGACGCCGCGTTCGATCAACTCCTGCTTCAACGCCTCCGCGCCGGCCCCGCTTTCGGCGGCGGCAGGCCGAAACCGGAGCCCCTTCTCGGCGCTCGTGCCGGCGTCCATGGCATCCCCCGTCCGGTTGATTCCTTTCGTCGAATCAAATAATTAGCCCGTCCGTTGCGAAACAATCAAGGCTTGCCTCGGCGCGGTGGGGCCGGCACCATGGCGGCGGGCGAAATCCGGCGAGATCTCCGATGTACTTGAACCATGCCTGGTACGTCGCCGCGTGGGACGGCGAAATCGCGCGCGAGCCCCTGTCGCGCACGCTCCTGGGAAGGCCGGTCGTGCTGTGGCGCACCGAATCCGGCGCCGCCGTCGCGCTGGAGGACCGGTGCTGTCACCGCCACGCGCCGCTCTCGGCGGGAACGGTGATCGGCGACCGGATCCAGTGCGGCTATCACGGGCTGGAGTTCGACGCCGCCGGGAAATGCGTGGCCGTGCCGAGCCAGAGCCGGGTCCCGCCGGGCGCCGAGGTGCGCCGCTACCCGACGGTCGAGAAGAACCGCTGGGTGTGGATCTGGATGGGGGACGCGGAACGCGCCGATCCCGACATGATCCCGGATGCCTACTGGCACGACTCGCCCGACTGGGCGGCGGTCGGCGACCGGTTCCACGTCAAATGCAACTATCAGGCGCTGGTCGACATCCAGCTCGACAATACGCATTCGAGCTTCGTCCATCCGGACAGCCTGGGAAATGCCGGCTCTCTGCGGCACAGCCCGAAGGTGGAGCGCGACGGCGAATTGCTGCACAACGGACGGCATATGCGCGATTCCGACCCGCCCCCGCTCTTCGCCAAGGCGACGCCGGTCAAGGATACCGGCGACGTCTGGGTGACGTGGACCTACCGGCCGCGCGCCGGGCTGATCACCTTCGACACCGGCGTGGCCCCGAGCGGCAGCGGCGTCTTCGAGGGCGACCGTAGCCAGGCCTTCAACCTGTTCAACACCCACGGCATCACCCCGGAGACCGAGACGACCTGCCATCATTTCTGGATCTCGTCGCGCGACTTCGCGATCGACGATCCGGACATCACCGAGACCATGGCGTCGATCCGCGAGGTGTTCCTGGAAGACGTGGAAATGGTCGAGGCGCAGCAGCGCTCGATCGCCGCCTACCCCGGCGCGCCGTCGATCGACGTCAACGCCGACCAGCCGACGATCCAGGCCCGGAAATTGATGCAGACGCTGATGGCGGCCGAACGCGATGCCGCCTGACGGCACACCGCCGTTCCGGGCCGAGCATATCGGCAGCCTGCTGCGGCCGGATGCGCTGCGGGACGGGTTCCGCCGCCTGAGCAAGGGCGAGATCGACGCCGACGGATTCCGCGTGATCCAGGACGAATGCATCCGCGACGCCGTCGCCATGCAGGAGGAGATCGGTTTCGAGACGGTGACCGACGGCGAGTTCCGCCGCACCACCTATATCTCGCACTTCGTGGACTCGGTGGAGGGGCTCGAATTCGCGCCGTCCTCCTTCCAGTTCTACGAGGACGACGGGACGGCGCACGAGTTCGTCGCCCCGCGCGCGGTGGGCAGGCTCGAGCGGGTGAAGGCCAATTCAGGGGAGGAGTTCGACTTCCTCAGGACGGTCGCCGGAAAGACGGTGAAATCGACCCTGCCGTCCCCGGCGACGATGCACTTTCTCGGCGGCGCCGAGGATCCGCCGCCGGACGTCTATCCCGACCGCGAGGCGCTGTTCGAGGACCTCGCGCGCGCCTACCGGGAGGACATCGCCGACCTCGCCGCGCGCGGCGCCCGCTACGTGCAGATCGACGACGTGCCGTTCGCGATGCTGTGCGACGAATCGCTCCGCCATCAGCTCGCCGCCCAGGGCGAGGACGCCGAGGCGCTGGTCGATGCCTATATCGGGTTGACCAACGACGCGCTCGCCGGCCGCCCGGCGGACATGACGGTCGGTTTTCACATCTGCCGCGGCAATCTGAAGGGCACCTGGCTGTCGCGCGGCGGCTACGACGCCGTCGCGGAGAAGCTGTTCGCGCGGCTCGACGTGGACCATTTCTGCCTCGAATACGACACCGAGAGGGCGGGCGGCTTCTCGCCGCTGGCGGCGATGCCGGAGGACAAGGGCGTCGTGCTCGGCCTGATCAGCTCCAAGCTGCCTCTGCTCGAGGATCCCGCCGCGGTGGAGGCGCGCATCGCGGAGGCGAGCCGCTACGTGCCGCTGGACCGGCTCGCCGTCAGCCCGCAATGCGGGTTCTCCAGCGCGGTGATCGGCAACCCGGTGAGGCCCGACGACCAGCGGGCCAAGCTCGCGCTCGTCGTCGAGATCGCCGGGCGGGTGTGGAAGAACGCCGCCCGATGAGCGCGCTCGCGGGACGGGTTGCGATCGTCACGGGCGGCGCGCGCGGGATCGGCGCCGCGATATCGACGATGCTGGTCGAACGCGGCGCCTCGGTGGTGGTCGCCGACATGGGATGCGCGATCGACGGGCGCGACGGCGATCCCTCGGTCGCGCGGGGGTTCTCGGAAACGCTGGGCGATCGCGCCGTCCCCTATGTCGAGGACATGGCCGATCCCGCCTCGGCCGCCGAAGCGGTCGCGCTTGCCCGCGAGCGCTTCGGGGGCATCGACATCCTGGTCAACAACGCGGCCATCCTGCGCGATGCCTTCGTCTTCCGCGGCTCGACCGCGGACTGGGACGCGGTCATCCGCAACAATCTCTCGGGCGCCTACTACCTGATCGCCGCGGCGACCCCGGTAATGCGCGACCAGGCGAAGGCGGGCCGGGGCGGCGGCGAACGCTACGAATGGGGACGGATCGTCAACATCGTCTCGTCGGCCGCCTATATCGGCAATTACGGCCAGGCGTCCTATGCCAGCGCCAAGGGCGGGCTCACCGGCCTGATGCGGATCGCGGCGCTCGACATGGCGCGCACGGGCGTGACCTGCAACGCCGTCGCGCCCTTCGCCCGGTCGCGCGTAACCGAGACGATCGTTCCCGCCAACGACGAGCAGGCGGCGTACAAGGAGCGCGCGCTGCGCGTCCCCACAGCGCCCGTGGCGGGGTTGGTGGGCTATCTCTGCTCGTCGGCGGCTTCCGACGTGACCGGGCAGATCTTCGGCGTGCGCGGGCGCGAGGTGTTCCTGTTCTCCCAACCCAGACCCGCGGCCCGCATCGTCGCCGAACCGGGAGGCTGGGACGCGAATGCCCTGGCCGCGGCGGTGGACAGCGAACTCAGAAGCGCCTTCGCCCCGCTGGAGACCGATCTCGAGGCGTTCAACACCGAACCCCTCGTCTGAGCGGTGGGGCGCGGCCCTTCGGTCGGAGCTTGTGTGGATGTGAGCAAGCGGAAGGGGGGTAGTGGGCTGGTTTGAATTTCGCCGCTCAGTCTCCGGGCACGAATGCCCCTTGCTCAAAGAGTTCGGTTATGAACATCCCGGGATCGGACTGGCCCTGTCCCGGAACGGGAGGCTGGTGTGTTGCGGCGTTGAGCAAGGCCCCGCCCGCATCAGGGCATCCGGCGCGAGGGCATGGGCACGCGCGGCGGTGCCTTTCCGCCCGGCCTCTTGCTTCGCTTCGTCGACGGGCTTGGCGTCGGCTTCGTCCTTGGCCTATCCGGTCGCGATGTCGACGACCGCCTTGGCCAGTTGGTTCGTGTCGCGCAGGCGCTTCGGCATACGATGGGCTATCGTCGCCCCTCCTGTCAGAACTTGAGAACCGCGATCACCAAGAGCGCCGCACCGATCACGAACGCGGCCATCCATCGGACGTTCTCCTTGTCGCGGCGCTCGGCCGCAGCGGTGTGTCGCGCCACTTCGGCAGCGAGGTCCGCAAAGCCCGTCCGATACTCGCCCCTGTGACGCTCCATCGCTTCCATCATACTGGCGAAGTCCGTCCGGTACTGTGCCTGCTTGGTCTCCATGCGTTCCTCCAACGCGGCGAGACGCTCCTCTACGGTGATCATGGGTAGAAAGTAAGCTACTTCCTACCAACTAACAATAACAACGTTGCCGGGCCATCCGCGCCAGCCTAAGCCCACTACCGGGAGGGGGGAAGAGGTTACGGAGAGGCCGGCCGCAACTCTCCTCCCCCGCTTGCGGGGGAGGCCGGGTGGGGGCACTCCCGGGCTGGATCGCGACCGCCCGGTTGTGGTCTAACTGCGGCGGTTTCTGGTTCGAAAGGCGCGGGGATGAAGGACGGCGGCGCGGCCGCGAAAGGCCGGGGCAAGACGGCCGGACTCCGGATGGGGATCCTGCCGGACCTGCTTGCCTACCACCTCCGCTGCGCCCATGTCGCGGTGTTCCAGCATTTCAACCGGACGCTCGGCGTGCACGGCGTCTCGGGGCCGCAGTTCGGCACGCTCCTGCTGATCGAGGCCAACCCGGGCGTGAGCCAGAGCTCGATCGCGGAGGCGCTCCGCTTCGACCGGTCGACCCTGGTGCAGATCGTCGACCGGCTGGAAAACCGTGGGCTGGTCAGGCGCGAGCCCTCGACCCAGGACCGGCGCTCGCATGCGCTCAGGCTGACCGAGGACGGCGCCGCGCTACTGGGCGAGCTGAAGACGCTGTCGGACGAGCACGAGGGGATCGTCGCCGAGACGCTGAGCGAAGACGAGCGCAAGAGCCTGCTCGCCCTGCTCGAACGCCTCCACACGCCCGGCCCGCCGCGGCCGGACGGCCGGGCCAGCGGGAACTGACCGCCGGACCGCGCCCCGACTGACAGGGCGGGCGCGATCGGCTATACACTGCGGAAGAGGAGAACGCCGGCATGACGCCGTTCGAGACCGCATCGCTGTGGGCCGCCTACGGCCATATCGCCGTCGCGGCCGCGATCGGCCTCGGCCAGATCGCCATCGTGTGGTACGGCATCCGCGCGATGCAGCAGATGGGCGCCCAGCGCGCCCGCGAGCAGGACAGCCGCCACGAGGAGGTGCTGCGCGAGAGCGACCGCCACCACGAGGAGGCGCTGCGCGAGAGCGACCGCCGCCACGAGGAAACCATGAAATCCCTCGCCGACGCCGCGCAGGAAGGCACGCGCCGCCACGAGGAGGCCATGCGGGCGCTGGAGGCGCTGATCGAGCGCACCGGGGGACGGGCGCCAGCGTGACAATGCGGGCGGGCGAGCGCGAGAACGCGGACTGACCGCCGGGGCGTCCCTCGATACGGCCCTTCGGGCCTACTCGGGATGAGGGAGCAGGAAAACCTTCACCCTGAGTAGCCGCGAAGCGGCGTATCGAAGGGGGATTATAAAGGTTACTCGATGCGCGGGCTCGGGACGCGGATTTCGGCGCGCCGGCGTCTGCCCGTCG
>JAPPIT010000221.1 GCA_028820505.1 Defluviicoccus sp. | reverse complement strand
GCGTTCGCGGATCTGGCGCTGCGACAGCGGCGTCCCGGCTTCGGCGAGCGCCTTGCCTGGAACAGGGCCTCGATGGCGGTCTCCTCGAACAGCGGCAGCTCGCATCTGGCGAGATCCCGCCGCGATCTCCACGAAATCGCCTCGCTTGCCGCGCGGCTTGCCGGCGGTCAGACCGAACCGGCGGCGCCAGCCCTGAAACGTCTTCCGCGACACCCCCCGGGCCTCGCAGAAGCCCACCTGCGAGCCGTCCCAACGCTCGAAATCCGCCATCAGCGCACGCCACTCGGCCTCGCGGCCAGCTCCCGGCTGACCGCCTTCCGGACCATATACAGCATCTCGCCTTCGATCCTCGGCAATCGAGGGGCGGCCGGTCATCCTCCCATTCGTCCCGCGCCATCTGCCGCTCGGCAAGACGGCGCGCCCCCTTGGTCAGGCGCAGCTTGAACAGATAGTCCAGACCCGCCGCCTCGCACGACGCCATGTTGCCCTCGCTGCCCCAGTCCTTGTCGCCCCGCACCAGGCAAGGCCAGCGATCCCGACCGAGACGGTCGAGCAGGGCCCACAGCGACGGCGCCGCCCGGTTCGAACGGTGATGGTTGCCCGGCGCCACCTCGACATCCAGAACCAGCCGCGTGCCCGCCATCAGGAACGCGTGGCAGGCGTGCGAGGGACGGCCCGGCTTCTTCGGGTTGTAGCTCACCACCGCCCCCTCCTGGCGGCCGTAGAGCGGCTTGATCGTGGTGTCGCAGTCGAGAACCCACGGCTCGCTCAAAAGCGGACGGACCGTGTCGTCGAGATGGCCCTGAAGCCACGATGTGCCGGCCTCCGCCCCGATCCGCTCCAGACCGCGCCGGACCGAATCCTCGCTCGCGATCTTGCCCATCCCCAGAAGCGCAGGGTTCACCCCGTCGCCGCGCAGCGCCGTGATGTGCGCATAGCGCGACTGGCCCGCCAGAACCGACAGCAGCACCGTCCCCAGAACGTCCCGCTTCGAGGGCGCGTTCGGGCTCGTGTAGACCAGCGGGCAGTCCGCCACCAGCGCGTCGAAGCGACCGCTCACCTTCAGGTATTCCGCGAAAAACGCCAGATGGCCGAGCGGCGTCACCGCCGCATCGGGGTCCCATTCGACGTGAACCGTGCCGCCGAAGGTGTCTACCTTCACCGCCTCTCGGGCAACGTCCCGCGCAGCGCCAGGACCCTCACCCGCAGGGTGACCCTCTCGAGTCGCTACCAATCCGCTCATCGCCGCAGTCTACAAGGGCCGCAGCGAATCCAGACCAACTTCAACTGCCGGATTTAGGATTACCTCATCTCCAAGTCAGCCAACCGGTTGAAATCTAACCCGAGACCATTGACCGGGAAAGCTCCTTCCCTCCAGCCGTTCCTCTCCTCCACGGCGAGGCACTCGACCAGCTCGCAATTCCCCTCCGTCGGGCGGAACACGGCGCCGAGGCCGATCTCGCCCGGCGCCATCGCGAGCTCCAGACCGCCGTTCCGGCCTCGCGTCGTCGCCACGAAACCCGTCCGGTCGAGCCGGTGGCGGTCGATTTCGGGGTGGATATCAGCACCCTGGCGCGGCCCGAGGGGGCGGCAGCCAGCGTTGACGGCCCGGCTCTCGGCTTCTTGAGCGCCTCGGCGAGGATCCGACGCAAGCGATCCTCGGCGCTCAACTGCCCGCACTTTGCGCTAGCGCCCGGAAAAAGCCGGCGATCCGCCGCAGGGCCGCGGCCACCGCCTCGCGGCGCCCGTGGTGAGAGGTCGCTGACGCGCTCAGGATAGACGGAGCGGCCGTGCGCGGCGAAGGTTCCCCGGTTCCGGCGCTGGCTGATTTACGGCGTCGTCCGGCCATTTGGACAGGGGGCCGTTCCGGTCGCGGGAGCCGGCGATCGTGGCGTAACCTGAGTGGGGGTCTGTTGGCCGGCAAGGGCGGCCCCTAATGACACCTCTGAAGGCGCCGTTCCGTTTCTCTGACGACTTCAATTTTCGGCGGAAACAGTTTCGGTTTACGATCGCAATCCACCAGCCAATCGGCCATGAGACCACAGTTGGGCACCGCGCCGTTCCATCCTTGATTCGCTGTCCCGTTGGAGCATGAGCCGGTAGCGGTTTGCGCTTTTGTGGACTTACCATCGCAGTTGTAGTCGAAGCTCTTGTCGCCTCTGTGCTTTCCGAAAAAGCGCTCCGCCCCTGGTCTGGCCTCCTTGTTCCCGTCGTAGCAATCGTCGGCATTTTCGACAAAGCCGGAGGGCTGCCATATTGACTTCTCGCTCACGCTCGGGTTGCCAAACCCGTCCCCGTCCTTGTCCGCGTACCATGTGGGAACCGGGGGCAGAAGAAAGATAGCTACGGCAACGGTAACGCCGACGATCGCCACTGCGATCCCCACCAAATCCTTGTTCCTCTTGGTCCAGGCCAGCATCAGCCTCCTCCCTGTTGTTGAGGTGCTCAGGGTAAACGAGCCGCCCGTCGGCTACATACGGTGCGCGATCCCGTCTTGGTCTCCGCTAGCCTGAGCACTTCGCCGTCGACCTCGGACCATTTCAGCTGCACGATCTCGCCCCGGCGGCAGCCGGTGAGAAGCAGCAGACGGACGATGTCGGCCTGCTGCCGGTAGTACGGCCGTTTGTCGACCAGCCGGTCGAGCGTGTCGTGAAGCCGGTCGATCTCCTCGGACGACAGGAACCGGGTGAACATGGGGCGGGCGTTCTTCCTGACGCCCGCCGTCGGGTTCGCGGCGATCAGGCCGGTGGCGACGGCGGCGCCCAGGATCTGCCGCAACACCTGAAGCGCCTCGTTCGCCCCGCCGGACGCGGTCGTGCTGTAGGCGTCGAACCAGCGTTCGACGTCCCGCCGGCGGATGCGGTCCAGACGAAGGGAACCGAAGGCGGGCAGGAGCTGGGTTTCCAGCCTGCGCCCGATATGGCGGCGGCGCGCCGCCGTCCATCCTCGACGGCGCCGACGTCATCGCCACCCACCCGCGCAGCTTCGACAAGCACGAGTGCGTCGAGACCCCCGGCCACATCGCCGAGCTCGCCAGAACCAAGCGCCGGGCGCGGCGCCTGCGCGGCCAGGACCGGCTGTTCCGCGTCGCCCCCGCCAGCGAGCGCCTGCTCGATGGCGCCGCCAGGCGCGGCGACAATCTCGGCACCGTCGTCGCCGCCCTGTTGCGCCTGCTCGACCCCGACTGGCCAACCTCCGTCATCCTCGCCGCCAGCGCCCTCGACGCGCTCTCGATCCTCGCCCTCGATCTCCTCCCCGCCCGGCAAAAGGGTGCCGTCGCAGTCTCCTGCACCGCCGCCGCCGCAACCCTCCCCGCATGGATCCAGGAATGGAACCCCCAACGCATCTTCTGTGCCTACAACGCCACCCCGCAAGGCGACCGCGCCGCCAAACGCCTCATCCGAAACGACAACCGAATCGTCCGCCTGCGACCGCCCCTCGAAGGCGCGGCCTGGAACCAAACCCTCCTCCTCGACCGCGCCGGAGAACCCCTCGAAACCGACGACCGATCCCTCGACTGAAAACCGCCAAGCCGACCTTGTCGATCACATACCCGCGCTTCTAGGCGATCGCTAACAGCAGTTTCAATCCGCGCCCCCGCGCGGGAGGCGACACCGCCGATTACACCGGGCAGAACCGACTGGCGATGTTTCAATCCGCGCCCCCCGCGCGGGAGGCGACCCCGTCAAATACCGCCCGAGCCCGCGCGACTGCACGTTTCAATCCGCGCCCCCCGCGCGGGAGGCGACCATCGACGGCAAGGGTGGCACGACGTGGATCGAGTTTCAATCCGCGCCCCCCGCGCGGGAGGCGACGGCGTTCGAGGGCACCGCCTGGCGTTCCGCCGTTGTTTCAATCCGCGCCCCCCGCGCGGGAGGCGACTCGGCTACACGGTCACGGTCGAAGAGCGCACTGACGTTTCAATCCGCGCCCCCCGCGCGGGAGGCGACGTCGCCCTCGCCGACGTCGAGCGCGACGGGGACGGTTTCAATCCGCGCCCCCCGCGCGGGAGGCGACCCTGATAGTTTATTCAATTGTCAAACAACATGAAATTCGGGCGAATCCGCGAACCTCAATGCCCAAGTTGGCCAAGGTTGGGTTTTGCTCGAAGCCTGTATCCAAATGTATCATGAATTCAAGGTCTTGCGACGATTGCGAACCTGTCGGCGAATTTTCGTTCGCTTGGGGTTCGCGCAGCGCAGCGTCAGAATATCATCGGACCGTCCGGATCGTAGGATGTCTTTGCGCCGACATGCTCCACCCGTCCGCGCCAGTTTGCGCCTAGCCGATAGAAACGCAGGCTATCCATTTCCTCGTCTATCTCCGAGAGCAGTCGGGCCCGAAGCGCTGTCCATTGGGCGGCATCGACCTGGCACTCGAAAACCGAATACTGAACCCGTTGCCCAAAATCCTGACAGACTCGGGCGACCCGACGAAGTCGTCGCCGACCGGCCGCATCACCGGTTGCCACGTCGTAGGTGACGAGCATCAGCATGGCCGCACTTATCTCCAGACGAAGGGAGGATAACCGTCCAGATCATCCCTCAACCGCCTTGCCAGCAGCGCCGCTTGGATGAACGGCATCAGGCCGAGGGTCGTCTTCTCCTTGAGGAAGGGGTGCGTCAACTCGGTTCTCTTGCGCTCCTGGTAGGCCGCCAGCAGCGTCTTGCGCGCGTCTTCCGATAGGGAGACGGCGCCGCTCACCGCCGTATCGAAATCGGCTGCACCCAATTGGCGGCGGTTCACCAGGGACAGCGCCACCCTGCGGGCGACGCTGGACTGGATCGAGGGGACGCTGCTCCAGACAAGGGGCTGGGACCCGGCGACGCGGACGCGGCCGAGGGTGGGGGCGCCGGCGATGGTGGCGGCGACGTTCCGCCACATCGCGAGCCGCAACCTCGACCCGCAGCTTCACACCCACGCGGCGATCGCCAACATGACGCGCGATTCCCAGGGAACATGGAAGAGCGTCGAGCCGACGCTGCTGCACCGCAACGCGCGGCTGATCGGGGCGTATTACCGCAACGAGCTGTCGCGCCGCCTGATCGAGGCGGGATATTCGGTGCTGCCGGCGATGGCGGGGCGGGTTCCGAGCTTCGAGCTCGCGGGCTACGGGAAGGAGGTGTGCGCGGCGTTCTCGACCCGGCGGCGCGACATCCTGGCCTATCTGGAGCGGAAGGGGATCGCGTACTCGACGTCCTCGGCGCAGGTGGCGGCGCTGGCCGGGCGCAAGGCGAAGGCGGAGCCGGTGCGGGACATCCTCCGGCGGCAGTGGGCCGACCGCGCGCGCGAGCTCGGTCTCGACACCGCCCCGTCGGTGTCGCGGTCCAGGGAACCCGCCGAGCTCGCCGCGGTTCCCTCGGCGATCGAGATCGTGGGCCGCGCGATGGAGCATCTTGAGGAGCGGCAGTCGGTGTTCGCGGCGGGGGAGCTGGAGGCGTTCGCGCTGGCGCACTCGCCGGGCCGGCACACGCTGGGCGAGATCCGCGACGCCGTCGACTGGATGGTTCGGGACGGCCACCTGGTGGAGGCGAAGCTGCGGCGTTCGGACCGGGCCTTCGTGACCGACCGGGCGCTGAAGGCGGAACGCGCGACGATCGGGACGATGCAGGCGGGGATCGGCAAGGCGAAGGCGCTCGCCCCCGAGGACAGGGTGGCGGCGCATCTGGACGGCTCGCGGCTGACGGCGGGGCAGCGCGAGGCGGT
Source organism: Defluviicoccus sp. (assembly GCA_028820505.1). Taxonomy (GTDB): domain Bacteria; phylum Pseudomonadota; class Alphaproteobacteria; order MPNO01; family MPNO01; genus MPNO01. The sequence goes on along the minus strand of JAPPIT010000221.1, from coordinate 7,341 downwards.
CAGGACGATATTGCTCTCGCGCGACCGGACGGTGGGGGTGCAGGGAAGGGCCGGGACGGGGAAGACCACCATGCTGCGCGAGGTGCGGGAACTTGTCGGGGACCGGCCCGTGGTGGGGCTCGCGCCGTCGGCGGCGGCGGCGCGGGTCCTGGAGCGCGAGGCCGGCGTTCGCGCGCGCACCCTGCAATGGTTCCTGACCCGCTGCCAGGGGGCGGCGGACGGGCGGGCGGACCGCAAGCTCCGGGACCTGTTCGGCGGCTCGGTGCTGGTGCTGGACGAGGCGTCGATGGTGTCCACCGACCAGATGCGCCGGCTGATGCGGATCGCGGACGGCGTGGGCGTGGCGCGGCTGGTGCTGGTGGGCGACACGCGGCAGCTCCGCGCGGTGGACGCGGGCCAGCCGTTCCGCCAGCTCCAGCAGGCGGGCATGACGACGGCGGAGATGGACGACATATTGCGCCAGAAGACGCCGGCGCTGAAGGCGGCGGTGGAGGCGGCGCTGGCCGGGAAGCCGGACGAGGCGGTGGAGATGCTGGGGAACGGGCTGGTCGAGGTCGAGCACGAGGAGCTCGCGACCAGGGCGGCGGAGACCTGGCTGGCGCTGGACCCCGACGCGCGGGACGAAACCCTGCTGCTTGCGCCCACGCATGCGCTGCGGGAGGAGATCGTCCGGACGGTCCGCGACGCGCTGGCCGAAGAGGGGGTGTTGCGGGGGAAGGCGCTCACCATCGACCGGCTGGTCAATCTCGGCATGACCCGGGCGGAGCGGGGCGACGTGCGGAACTACCGGGACGGCGACGAGGTTGTGTTCAACCAGGACCTGGTCAACTACCGGCTCAGGAAGGACGAGGTGCTGACGGTGACGGGGGTCGACCGCGACCGGGTGGCGCTCCTGCATCCCGACGGCAAGCCGAGAAGCATCAGGCCGGCGGGACCGATCCGCTACCGGTTCGACGTCTACGAGACGCGGGCGATCGAGCTGCGCGCGGGGGACCGCATCCGCTGGACGCGGAACGACAGGGCGCGGACGCTGATCAACGGCGAGCGGGCCGAGGTGACGGAGATCGCGCGGGGGCGCGTGCATCTTCTTCTGGGGGACGGGCGGACGATCTCTCTGAAGGAGGACGATCCCCAGCTTCGCCATATCGACCATGCGTGGTCGACGACGGTGCACGGCGCGCAGGGGTCCACGGCGGACGGTGTGATCGCGGTTCTCGATTCGAGCCACCGGGCGCTGACCGACCAGTCGACGTTCTACGTGGAGATCAGCCGGGCGCGGCGCAACGCGGTGGTGCTGACCGACAACCTGGACCAGCTGGTCGAGGCGCTGATGGCCGATACCGGCGAGCGTCCGACGGCGTGGGAGGCGGCGGGAGAGCGGACCGGGCCGGACCCGGAGGCTCTGGCCCGCGCGCTGAAGGAGAAGGCGCCGGTCTGGACGCCGCGGGACGAATGGCGGGCGCTGGAGGCGCGGGCGCGGGAACAAGGCACGGTGCTGTTCCTGGCCGCGGACTACGGGAGCCTGATCGAACGGACGCGCCTTCTCGCCAGGACGCCCGATCTCCCGGCCGACATCCGGGAGGTGACCGACGGTCTGCTCGCCTACGACCGCGCCTGCCGGGAAGAGGGCAGGGCGGCGGAGGAGTTCCTCGGTCTGCTGGAGGAACATGCCGGGAAGAGGAAGGCGCTGGAAGAAACCGCCGAGGCGGAACGCGGCGCGGTGGCGCGGCTCGACGGCTACGCGGACTGGCGCGGCATGACGGACCGCCTGGCCGGGAACTGCGCGGCGGTTATCGCGGCCGCGGCCGGCCACGCGGCGGCGGCGGCGGACGCGATCGGGCAGCGTCTCGACGATCTGCAAGACCTCCTCGTCTTCGACGACAGGGCGCTTGCCTTCGAGACGCTGCGCGCCGAGCTGGATACCAGCGCCGAGGAAGCGAACACGATCCCGTTCTACCGCGACGGTTACGACGATCTGGTCCAACAGGCCCGGGAACTCGTCCCCCTGACCGCGCCGGAAACATACATGCGGGGCGCGGCGGAGGCGGTCATCGCGGACCGCGACGCCTGCGCGAAGCGGCATGAGCAAATCGGCGCGCTGCGCGACGCGGCGGCGGCGTGCATCGAGGCGCGCGCGGGGCTCGAGACGCGGGCCGGCGCGGAGCCGCCCACCGGGCTGGAGGGCTACGCCGCCTGGTCGGCGGACTGCGCGGCGGCGGCCGAGAGCTGGCAGGTAATACAGGACGATCTGGAGACCTGGCAGCCCCATCTCGACCGGCGGAGCGAGGATGCAGCCCGGATCGAGACCGACCTCGAACGGCTCGACGGGCTTCTCGGTCTCGACGAAGCCTGGACCGAACTGCTCGACATGCGCCGGGAGATCTCGGCCGAGGCGCGCCGGCTCGACCGCGACGCGTTCGACCTCGAACGCTGGGACGGATTCGTCGACAGGGCGCGCGTGCTTGCCGAATGGCCCGGCGTGCCCGAGGCGGCGGCGGAGGCGGCCGCGCGGGTGCTGGACTACGACGGGCGCTGCCGGGCGGTGCGGGAGTTCACCACCGGCGTCCAGGAGCATGCGGAACGGCGGAACGCGCTGGAAGAGGTGGCGGCGCTGTGGAGGGGGGAGGATACCGCCATCTCGATTACCGATCTCTCCGGCTACGCGCCGCTCTCCGCCTTCGCCCGGGAGCTCGTGCAAACCGGCAAAACCGTCCAGGCCGAACTGCCAGCCTACGGTCCCCATCTCGACCGGCTGCCGGGCGGCCGGGAGGGGTTCGCGATTGCGCTCGGGCGCCTCGACTGGCACGGCCCGCTCGACCGGTTCGTCGACGTGACCGGGCGGATCGGAGAGGCGAAGCAGATCGCGGCGGAAACCGGCATCCTCGCGTTCCACGCCCCGGGCTACGGCGCGGCGATGGACGACGCGCGCGATCTGGCCGAGGAGCGCGCGCTGGAGGAGGAGGCCGCCCGCGACCGTCTCCAGGCCGAGCTCGACGAACAGGCCGCCCGGCGGGCGGAATGGCTCGGGATCGAGCGGCTGCTGCTGGAGCTGGACGCGATCGGGAAGGAACGCCGGGCGCTCGAACGGGAGGCCGAGCGGGAGGACGCCGCGCTTTCCGAACGCCTCGAATCCGAGGGTTGGAATACCCGGCACGCCGAGTTCGCCGCCGACGCCCGCGCGGCGCTGGCCGCCGAGGAGCTCGCGGAGCACTGGAACAGCCAGCCCGAGGTGCGCGAACGGATCGAGCGCGGGATCGAGGGGATATTCGAGGGCCAGGACCTCGCCGAGCGCCGGGACCGCGCCGCCGGAGAGGAGCAGGACCGGGGCCGGGGCGAGGATGCCGCGCTGGACACCGCCGCGTTGGCGGAGGACTACCCGGTCCGGTGCAGGCGCGACCTCGTGGTGGGCGATGTGCTGTGCTGGAGCGAGCCTGCGGTCTCCGACCGGCTGCCCGGAAACCCGGTGCCGCGGGGAGCTCTCGACCATGAGGTCCGGTTCGAGGCCGCGCTGGTCGAGCGCGAGGCGGCGCTCGACGAGCGCGACGACCGCTTCACGCTGGAGATAACCCGGCGTTCCGACGAGGGGCTGTGCGGGACCGCCCACATGACCTTCTCGATGCTGGCGGGGAGCGGCTGTTCGCGCCCGTTCTGGGACGACGAGGAGAAGCGCAGGCAGGAGGCGGAGGAGCAGTGGCAGGAGCTGGAACAGGAACGGCAGATGCTGATCGAGAAGCAGCAGGAGCTCGAGCGGTTCCAGAACATCGCCCTGAGCCTGCGCTAGGCGGTCGCCGGTCATGGCGCTCCGGCTGAGAGACAGGGAGGGCAACCGCGACCCGCGGCGGATCGAGCCGGCGGAGGAACGGGGCTTGCGCGCGATCAAGGCGGGCGACGCAACCGGCGACGCGCGGGCGGTCTGCCGCGATCTGCTCGATTACGCCCGCCGCCGCAAGCTGTGGATCGAATGCGACTGCCTGGACGGGGACACCGAAGCGCCGGTCATCGTGCCGCGCCGGAACCGGGACGGTCGGTACTCGCTGGCCAACCGGCCGTTCGCGCGGGCGGTTCATGCGGAGGAGTGCGTGTTCCGCCGGGGCGAGCTGAAGCCGGCCGGGGCGGGCGCGCTCCATTCCGACATCGTCGACCCGGCGGCGGCCATGGCGGCGAACCCGGGCGAGGGTTGGGACCCCGACGCCGCCATGGGGCCGTCCCTTCCGGGATCGCCGTCGGCGGGCGCGGGCGACCCGCGGGTCACGATGTCGTCGATCCTGGGACGGCTGGTGCGCCGCGCGCGGCTCAACCGGCTGGCGGAGGCCGACGCGCATCCCTCGCCCGAGGGGTGGCTCCCCGGGATCGCCCGGGCCGCGTCGACCTTCCGCGCCGCGTCGGGGGCTCCGCTGTCGGGGTTCCTGTTCACCGATCCGGCGTCCTGGCGCTCGGGCGCGGTGGCGCGCGTGCTGGAGGCAGCCGAACCGGACTGGCCCGGGCGCGGCGGGCCGACCGCGCTTCTCTGCCGGGCCGCGCGCGACATCGACGAGCACGAGATCGAGCGCGGCCGCGCGGGCCATGTCCGGGTGCGCCGGCCGATCGCCTATCCGATCCTCCCCAGCCTGGAGCCGGTCCGGGGGCCGTGGCTGTTCCTCGGCGCGGTGGGACGGGCGGCGGCGGACCGGGACTGGGAATGCCTCGCGGCCTGCGCGTGGCCGATCGTCGGGACCGACTGTCCGATCCCGGTCGATTCGCACTACGAGCGGCGCGCGCTCGGATCGCTCCGCCGGCTGGTGCACGGGCTGGAGACCGACCCGGCGCTCAACGAGGCGCTCGGCGGGACCGTCAAGGTCGAGCTCGAGAAGCCGCTTGCCGCCATCGAGGTGACCGGCGGGCCGTGCCTGCCGGACTTTCTGATCACCGCCGCCCGTCCCGGCGCCTACGACCATCTTCCGGGCGGCCCGGGGCAGGCGCGTCACCGCGGCCGCTTCGACCCCCGCGACCGGGCACGCTACGTCGTCGAGGTGATGGGCTCCGGCGATCCCGAGTACGAGGAGAAGAAGAAGGTGACGCACGCCCGGATGCGGCGCATCGGGCCGGTGTTCCGCATGGAGGGCGGCCGGTTCGGATCGCACGACAACCCGCTCCGGCGCCAGCGCGAGAGGATCGCCGCCGCGATCGCGGACGACCTCACGAGACGGTGGAAGGCGCGGTGAACGCCGGCGGTCGCCGTCACCTACAAGGGATGAGCGTACACGCCTCTTGACGCTGTCGTCGGGGCTCTCCACGATTGTCCTGCATCACTACCGGGCCCCCCCGCCTTGTCGGGTCGCCCGCTGAATAGAACAGCCTCAACCCGGCAAGGGGTAGCTCCCCGCGCTTGGCGAATAGGCGGGGTCCACACATGCCTGTGTAGTGATGCAACGGCCCGGCACCAGCCGTGGCCGCAACGTGTCGTATCGGAGGACATATTGTGAGAATCACCGAGGGCCTGGCCACCGCGGCATCCGTATCCTGCCTGCTTCTCCTCGCCGCCTGCGGCGGTGGCGGAGACGGATCGACCCCGAACACCCAATTGGATCGGCAGCCTTCGCCCAGCATGCTTTCATTGTCCGACGCGCGGACCGCGGGCCAGTCGGAATCGCGCTCCGCGGCCGCGGCGGCGGCTGGCAACCTGCCCAGCTTCGGCAGCGTCACGCAGTCGTCGAACGCGGGCACGGTCGCGGGCACCACCGGCGATTCCGCAACGACCTCGTTCGACGGACGCAACGTGCGGGTGACCGTTCGAAGAGCCGATGGAAGCCGCCTCTCGCTCGACCCCGCCAGCGCCCGCGTGGCGGCAAAGGAGGATTACGAGCCGATCGTGCCGGGGTACACCTACCAGGGCACCGGGCTGCTCGACTACACCGACACCAGCGTTTCCATCGCCGCGATCTATGTCAACTGGAACGACCGGGACCGGTCGGACTATCTCGCCGGCGGCTACTGGATGCATTTCGTGGGCAGTGTCGATCCGCTGCGGGTCGACGGCGCCGAGATCGGGGCGTTCGTGGATGGCCCTGAGCTATCCGGCGCGCCGAACCTCCCGGTTCGTGGAACGGCGTCCTACCGAGGCGAGGCGGGTGGGTTCTATGGCTACGCGTCGACGGCCGGAACGGAGATCGGAGAATTCGCGGCCGATGCGGAATTCTCGGCCGATTTCTCGTCGAACACCATATCGGGATGTCTGGGCTGCAATGGCGGCGCGACGGTTTCGGGAGTGGCGGTATCGTCGGCCGGGCAGGCGGTTGAGTTCGCAGACGAAATCGTGCCGGTGCGCCTCCGCCTCGGTCAGGCCGCCTTCGGGTCCGGCGGCACCTTCCGGAACCGCGATGTGACCCTGGAGCGGGACGATGCGACGGTGACGTCCACGACGGGCTCCTGGGGCGGCCGGTTCTCGAATATCCCTGACAGCGCGGGCGACCCCCGCCTTGCCGCCGGAACCGCGGGCGCGGAATGGACCGAGGCCGATGGTTCCCAGGGCGCCATGGTCGGCGCATGGTACGGGATCAAGAATTAGCGCCGCATCCGTGAGGGGCTCTTGGCGGTTTCCGAAATAGAATCGGAACGGGCCGGAGAGAACGGTATCGAAGCGGTCGAGATGTGAAACGGGGCGGGTCTTCCGTTCACGTTCGATCCATGGGATGCATCTCGACCGAGAGCGCGGAGTTGCCGCATCCCGGAGGCAGCCGGTCTGCCCGCGTGACGGCCGGACGCGGGCTTGAGATATCGGAGGCGCCGCTGGCGTCCGGCGGGCGCGCCGGTTACGGTTGGCCGCGCCCGCAACCGGAGACCGTGCCCATCCCATGACCGATTATCCCGACGAAAAGACCGCGCTGTTCATCGACGGCGCCAACCTTCACGGGGCGTCGCGTGCGCTCGGCTTCAGCATCGACTTCAAGCGCCTGCTGGACCGTTTCTCGGCCGAGGGGCGGCTGGTGCGCGCCTACTACTACACGGCGCTGTTCGACGAGGGGGAATACTCGCCGCTCCGGCCCCTCTTCGACTGGCTCGACTATAACGGCTTCGCACTCGTGACCAAACGCGCCAAGGAGTTCACCGACGCCTGGGGCAACCGCAGGATCAAGGGCAATATGGATATCGAACTGGCGATCGACGCGATGGAGATCGCCGGGGAGGTCGACCGCATCGTCGTGTTTTCGGGCGACGGCGATTTCCGGCGTCTGGTGGAGGCGGTCCAGCGCGCCGGCGTCCGGGTGAGCGTGGTCTCGACGCTGCGCTCCTCGCCGCCGATGGCGGCGGACGAGCTGCGCCGCCAGGCCGACGAATTCATCGAGCTCGCCGACCTCGCGCCGG
>JAPPIT010000202.1 GCA_028820505.1 Defluviicoccus sp. | reverse complement strand
TGTCGTTGACCTCCCGCTCGTCAACTAGTCTTTGTAAGCGCCTATCGAAGGGCGGTCTACGCGTTGCCGCGCTGCTCGCGGAACCAGCCGAGCGTGTCGTGCACCGGTTTGTCGGAGAAGCTGAACAGGAACGCGTCGTCGTCGGCCTCGTGGCTGTGCGGATACCAGGCCGGCACGACGAAGGTATCGCGCGGCCCCCACTCGAAGGTCTCCTCGCCGATCGTGGTGCGCCCGGTCCCCTCGGCGACCGAGTAGACCCAGGCGGCGGTCGACCGGTAGGTCTCGGTCGCGAATCCCTCGGGCACCAACTGCATGTAGGTGCCGAGCGTCGGCATCGTCGGCCCGCCGTTGGCCGGGTTGACGAACTCCATCTTCACCCCGTGATAGGGGTCGAGGTCCTGCGACTTCGCGAGATCCGATAGCACTTCGCGGCTGCGGGCGAACGGGTAGTGGAAGACCGGCGAGTTCTTCTCGTCCCGGAGGCGGGCGCCGTAGGGCAGCATGTTGGCCCCGTAACGGACCATGTTGGCGCCGACCGGGTTGCCCTCGGCATGGGTCTCCTCGGGATGCGGCTCGGCGAAGACCGGCCCCATGAAGCGAACCATCGGGATGTCGAGCCCGTCGAGCCACACCACCGGCACCTCGCCGTCATGCCCGTGGTCGTGCCACACCCATGACGGGGTCAGGATCAGGTCGCCCGGCTCCATATAGGCCTTCTCGCCGTCGATCGCGGTATAGGCGCGGCTCCCCTCGACGATGAAGCGGAGCGCCGCGGGGCTGTGGCGGTGGGTGGCGGCGATCTCGCCCGGCATGATGAGCTGGAGTCCGGCATAGAGCGCCTCGGTGATGCAGGACTTGCCGCGCATGGTCGGGTTCTCGAGGACCAGCACCCGGCGCTCGGCTTCCTCGGTGGAGATCAGGTCGGCCGATTCCATCAGCGACGGGCGCACCGAGTCGTAATTCCAAAGATAGGGCGTCGCCTCGGTGACCGGCTCGCGCGCGAGCAGCTTGTGGATCACCTCCCAGAGCGGCGCCATGTTGTATTCGTCGATCCGGCCGTAATAGTCGGCCCGGGCGTTGGTCGTCTCGGGCTTGGTGTCGAGCCCTCTGCTCATCGCGGGTCTCCCGTTCGATCTGCGGGAATGTCCCACAAAACGCTTGTCCGCTCCATAGGCCGGGTCAGTCGCGGATGTCCTGGAGGAACCATTCGGTCGGGATTTCCCGGCCGAGTCCGGCCTCCTTCGCCCTGCGGTAGACGAGCCCGCCGACCGAGGAGAACTGGAGGCCCTGGAAGCCGGTGTTCTGGTAGAAGGTGATCTGGTCCGCCGACGTGCGTCCGGGTGCCTGTCCGGTCACGAGATCGCAATAGGTCGGAAATTCCTCCAGATAGATGTCCCTCTCGCGGCGTGGCGGGAGACGCTTCAGCTCTTCCTCCGTGCCGGCCAGCACCGCCATCGGGGAGTGGCCGATGCCGGGCTGCATCCGCTCGCTCTCCGGCATGCGGATGCCCGGGACGCCCTGGCGGATCTTCACGTCGAACCGGTCGAGCGCCGCGGGGCTCATCTCGTCCGGGCCGAGATTGGTGACGTGCATTCCGGGCTCCAGCCATTCCGCATCGAAGGTGGGCTGCATGCTGTCGGTCGCGCTCGCCACGATGTCGGCGCCGGCCATCGCGGCTTGCGGGCCGTCCACGGGCTCGACGGGAACCGAGAGCCGCGCGGCCATCTCGGCGGCGTAGCGCTCCCGGTTGGCCCGGGTCGGGCTGTAGACCCGGACTTCGGAAACGCTCCGCACGGCGCAGATCGCCTCCAGATAGGTGCGCGCCATGCCGCCCGAACCCAGCATCCCGACGATTGTGGAATCGGGCCGCGAGAGATGCCTGACGCCGATCCCGGCGCCGCCGCCGACCCGCATGTGCTGCAAGACCCCGTCGTTGATCATGGCGAGCGGCTCGCCGTTCAAGGCGCTCCACAGGAAGATCAGCCCGCAATAGGTGCCGGGCTCGACGCAATACTTGTCCTCGCTCCAGCGCCCCCGCGCGTCGCGCGGCCAGGTCATCACGTCGGACTTCATCCGGATCGCGAGGATTCCGTCGTTGTAGCCCTCCATCGTGCCCCAGCGGTAATAGCCGTCGGGGCGCTCGCAGGGCGCATACATGTCGATCCGCCCGCGGAACGCCGCCCCGCCCTCGGGGATTTGCCGGAACGAGGCCTCCTGCGCTTCGATGCAGGACGGCATGTCGAGGAGGGAGGCGACGGTTTCGTTGTCGATCAGCAGCATGGTCCGGTGTCCCGTTTCGAACGTTCGTCGGCACGCGGCCGGGCCGGTGCGCAGTCTCCGCGGTCGAGCTTTTCCCACAATTCGTCATGCCCGGACTCGTTCCGGGCATCCACGTCCCTCCGCCGCCTCGCCCGCTCCCGGCTCGCACCGCGATGCCGCAAGACGTGGATGCCGGGAACAAGTCCGGGCATGACGGTGGGGGGACGGCGGCGGGGGTGCCGTGCAGATGGTTGGAAACTTCTGAGCCGGCGCACTAACGCTCCTCGGGCATCGGCTGGCCGCGGGCGATCTTCACGCCCTTGATCACCTCCTTGATGGTACCGCACAGCGGCAGCGACAGCCGGGCCGCGTCGGCTTCCTTGAGGACGATGGTCATGTCCTTTTCCGCCCACGGCATCGGCCGCTCCACCGCCTGGGTATCGAGGGCCCAGTTGGCGGCGCTCGACCGGAGCAGCGCATCGCGCAGCGGCCCGGCTTCGACGCCGAGCTTTTCGGCGAGCCTGAACCCTTCCTCGTTGGCCGAAATGCAGGCCCAGAGGATCAGGTTGTTGACCAGCTTCCCGACCTGCCCCGCGCCGACCGGCCCGAGATGGTGGATGGAATCGGAAAAGGTCGAGAAGGCCGGGCGGCAGCGGTCGAAGACCTCCCGCTCGCCGCCGCCGAAAATCAGCAGCTTGCCGTCGATCGCCGCCTGCTCGCCCCGCGCCATCGGGATGTCGAGCAGCGCGATCCCGCTGTCGTCCATCCGTTCGGCGATCTTCAGCATGGTCGCGGGCGCGACGGTCGAGGCGACCGCGACGACCGATCCGGGCCTGGGCGATTCCAGGACTCCGCCGTCCCCGAACAGCGCCGCCTCGACCTCGGAATCGAACCCGACCCCGACGATCGTCAGATCGCTCGCGGACGCCAGTTCGGCGGGCGATCCGGCGGGCGCCGCGCCGTCCGCCCCGGCCGCCGCCATCGCTTCGGCGCGCACGTCGTAGCCGCGCGTCTCGAACCCCGCCTCGGCCAGGTGACGCGCGAGCGGCCCGCCCATCTTGCCGAGCCCGATGACGCCGACGCTCTCGATCTTCGCGGCGCTCATGTCCTGGCCTCCCTCTCGATGCTTTCGTCGATCCGGATCTCGCGGACCTCGTGCAGGGTCGCGCAGCCGGGGCAGATGATTTCTTCGAGCGCGAAGTTGGGGCTGTCCCCGCCCCAGCGGAGCGCCCGCAACGGCCCGGCGGCGCCCAGGGGCCGGCGGCGCAGGATGGCGCGGCCGTCCCCGCCCGCGAGCCGGTGCCCGCAGCGCGTGCAGCGGAGCGTCCGGCCCCCGTCGCAGGCGACGCTCTCGAGATGCTCGCCGATCCGGTGCGCGCCGGGACTCTCGATCGTCGTCCCCGGCGCCCAGCCCGCCTCCGTCTTCCCTTCCCCGCGCGCGGCGCGCATCGCATCGCGCAGGGCGCCGGTCTCCGCGCGGTCCACGCTTCCGTCCGCGGCGAGCGCGACGCCGTACTGCCCGCGCGCCCGGTCGCGGCTCACCTGGCCCTCGGCGGCATCGGCGGCGACGGAATCGGGATCGCGGTCGAGGGGATCGCCGTACCCGCCGCCGCCGGCCGGGTAGAAGACCAGCGCGTCGTCCGGCCCCAGCACGGCCTCGTCCTTCGACGCGAGGTGAACGATCTCGCCGCCGAATTCTCCGGGAGAGCACGGCGCCGCGCCGGACCGGATCAGCTCGCGCACGCGCGCGCTGCGGACGACGCTGGTCTGCGACCCGGCGCCGGGATAGCCGCCGGCGATCCCGTGCGCGTTGGTCTGGTCGGTGCCGGCGGTATTGGTCGATTTGAGGACCAGCGCGTCGGTGCCGTGCGGGACCAGGGCGATCTCGGCGGTAAGGCCGCCCCGATACATCCCCGCGCCGCCCGAGTCGGGGATGCAGCGGCGATAGACGTAAAGCACCGGCAGCTTCCATTCGGTGCCTTCGACATTGCCCATGCTGGACGCGAAGGAGGTGATGGTGCCGGCGTGGTCGAACCCGTCCGCGAACGAGCGCGCGCCGCCGCCCGAGCCCCGGTGGTCGGACAACAGCGCCCCGACCCGGCGGCCGTCGGGCGTCGTCGCGAAGACGTTGTTGCAGTTGCTGGACGAGTTCCAGGACGGGCAGACGCGGTCGCGGAACCGCTCGGAGGACGCGAACATCCGGGCGACGGCCTCGGCGGTCGCAACGGTGACCAGCCAGCGGAACCCGACCGTCGATATCGAGACCGGCGCCGGGAAGCGCGCGTTGACCACGGTGCCCTCGGGCGCGGTGACCCGCATGCAGCGCCTGAGCCCTTCGTTCCAGTCGATATCGCCCTGGCAGAGGAAGCTGAACAGCGGCACCGCCGCGCCGCCGACGGTCGCGGGATAGGTGCTGTTGACCGCGGCGTCGACCTGCGGCGAGGAGCCGGTGAAGTCGAAATGAAGAGTCTCCCCTTCCTTGCTCAGGCGGAGCGCGACGCGGTGAATCCCGTCCGATCCCACCCGGTCGCCGTCCATCCAGGCGTTGCCGGTCCAGCTCCCTTCCGGGAGATCGGCGATGGCGGCGCGGATCTGGGCCTCCGCCGTGTCGATCGCGCCCTCCATCACCGCCCGGACGGTCGCGGCGCCCTGCTCGGCGAGAAGGGTATCGATCCGCCGCCTGGCGCGTTCGATCGCGCCGATCTGCGCGCCGAGGTCGAGCAGCACCATGTCCGGCAGGCGCGAATTGGTGACGAAGGTGTGCTCCACCTCCGGCGACGGTTCGCCCTCGTCGACGATCTTGAGGAAATAGCGCGGCGGGTCCTGGTAGATCGTCCGCGCGTTGATGCAGAAGCTGCCCTCGTCGATGCCGCCGACGTCGGGATGGTGGAGGACGTTGCCGATCCACATGAAGGTTTCGCCGTCGACGAATACCGGGCTCGCCATCACCACGTCGTTCTGGTGCAGCGCGCCCATGAACGGATCGTTGGTGAGGAAGACGTCGCCGTCCCGGATGCGGCCCGCCCTCCGTATGATCGAGCGCAGCGTATCGCCCATGGTCGTGACGTGGACGACCGACCCGATGCCGGCGATCACGACCTCGCCCCCGGCGGTGAACAGCCCGGTGTTGAAGTCGTTCCCCTCGACCACGATGGGCGAGGCCGAGATGGTCTTGATGGCGGCCGACTGCTCGTCGTTGATCTGCCACAGCCGGTGCTTCAGCACCTCGAACGCGATGGGATCGACGGTCGCGGTCATCGGCGGCCCTCCGGCGCGATCTCGATATTGCCGAGCCGGTCGACGGTCGCCAACGCCGCCGGCGGAACCCAGATCGTCGTCATGTCGCGCTCGATCACGGCCGGTCCGGCAATGGCGGCGCCGGCGTCGAGGGTGTCGAAATCGTGGATTTCGGCGTCGAGCGGCGCGGCGCCCCGGCGATGGATGCGGCGCCGGCGGGCCGGTCCGGGACCCGCCTCCGGGGAGGGCCGTTCGGCGAAGGCCGGAATATCGGCCACCACCGAGGCCTCGACGCCGAGACTGACGATCTCGAGCCCGGCGGACGCGCGAACCGCGCTCGCGCCGTAACGCTGCTCGTAGACGGACCGGAAGGCGCGGCGCAGACGGTCGGCGAGGCCCGGTTCCGCCCCGCCTTCGGGGAGATCGAGGGTGATCTCGTTCATCTGGCCGCGATAGCGCATTTCGACGCTGTAGCGGATCGCCGCATCGCCGGGCATGAAACCGCTTGCCGCGAGATCGGCCTCGGCGCGGCCCGCGAGCGCGTCCAGGGACTCGCGCGCGACCCGCCGCGCCGCGTCCTCGTCGTCGAGACCGACCGGCGCGGACAGCGTATGCGCGTAGACGATGTCGGAGAGCGCGATCCCCAGGGCGGAGAACACCGCCGCGCCGTAGGGAACGATCACGCGCCCGATGCCGAGCCGCATCGCGAGGTCGGCGCAATGCGCCCCGCACGCCCCGCCATAGGCGAAGAGGGCGAACTCGCGGGGATCGTTGCCGGTCTCGATCGTCACCTTGCGGATCAGATCCGACATGCGGCCGTTGACCACCTCGACGATCCCTGCGGCGGCATCGGCGGCATCGAGGCTGAGCGGGCGGGCGACATGGCGCTCGATCGCGGCTTCGGCCAGGCCGGGATCGAGCCGGTAGCGACCGCCGAAAAAGCGGCCGGGATCGACGATGCCGAGCACGACCAGCGCGTCGGTCACGGTGGGGTACTCGCCGCCGCGCCCGTAGGCCGCGGGTCCGGGGTCGGCGCCGGCGCTCTCGGGCCCGACCCTGAGCCGGAACCCGTCGCTGACCGCGATGCTGCCCCCGCCCGCGCCGAGCGTGTCGATGCGCGCGGAACGGGTGAGGACGGGGAGCCCCTGGTCGAGGAACGGCGTGCCGGTGTGCTCGATGGCGCCGCGGGAGATCAGCCCGACATCGAAGCTGGTGCCGCCCATGTCGGCGGTAATCACGTTCCCGATGCCGAGCGCCCGGCCGAGATGGCGCGCCGCGACGAGCCCGCCGACGGGACCCGAGTTCACGACCGACACCGCCGCCCGCGCGGCGCCGTCCGGCAGCGTCGTTCCGCCGGCGGCGGTCATGACCTGGATGGGGTGCCGGAGCCCGTCATCGGCAAGCCGGTCCTGCAGTTTCCCGATATAGCGGGTCGTCGCCGGCCCGACATGGGCCGCGACCGCGGTCGTCACCATGCGTTCGTATTCGCCGATCCGGGGCGCGATCTCGGACGACAGGAATACCGGCAGGCCGGGCGCGATTCCGGCGGCGACCTGCCGGATCGTCTCTTCGTGATCGGGCACGAGGAACGACCACAGCAGGCAGACGGCGAGGCTTTCGGCCCCGGCCTCGACCAGCGCCCGCACGGCCTCCCCCGCCTCTTCCCTGTCGAGCGGAGCGAGAATTTCGCCCTCCGCCGTGACGCGTTCCCCGACGCCGCGTACCAAGCGGCGCGAGACCAGCGGCGCCGGGGGCTCGGTGTGCAGGAAGTCCATCGCCTTCGCGTGGGGAAGCCCGCCGACGCGGCCGACCGGTCCGCGTCCGATGACCAGCGTGTCCTCGAACCCGCGCGTCGCGATCAACCCCACGCGGGCGCCGCTCCGCTGGATCAGAGCGTTGGTCGAGACGGTGGTGCCGTGGGCGAAACGCGCCGTCGCGCCGAGCACCGCATCGACCGGACGCTGCGTGTTGCGGGCAAGGCCGGCCAGGCTCTCGATGGCGCCGTCCTCGGGCGCCGAGGGTGTGGAGAACGCCTTGTCGACGGTGACCGCGCCGCCGGCGTCGATCTGGACGATGTCGGTGAACGTGCCGCCGGTATCGACGCCGAGCGAGAGCGGCCCGGAAGCCATCGCCGTCTACAGCTTCTCCAGGAGGTAGCCGAACTTCTCGCGGATCCGGATCTTCTCCTCCGGGCTCGCCTCGGCGACGGGGGGGAATTCGTCGATCCACTCGAAGGGCCGGCAGGCATCGATCAGCGCGCGGCTGTTCATGTTCTCGCCCGGCCGCTTCATCGGGTCGAGCGGGCCGGACCAGGTGCGGCGGATCGTGTCGATATCCTGTTCGGGGTCGCAGCGCGACGCGATCGCCCACATCACGTCATGGACGCTGGTCGGATCGATGTCGTCGTCGACCACGACCACGAACCGTCCCAGGTAGTTCGCCGCATGGGCGCCGGCGGTCAGCAGCAGGGCCTGGCGGGCATGGCCGGGATACCGCTGCTCGATGGAGATGACGTTGAACATGCGCCCACCGCCGAACTCCATGCTCCAGACGCCCTTGACCCCGGGGAGGCCGGCGCGCTCGACCTGGTCCCAGATCATCGCCGCCTTCACGGTGCACTTGGAGAACGAATAGTCGGACGGCGGCCGGCCGGGGCGCGCCATGGTGTGGATCGGCCGGTCGCGGTGATAGACCCGGCGGATCCTGACGACGTAATCCTCGCGCTCGGCGCTCGCGTAGTAGCCGGTCCATTCCCCGAACGGGCCCTCGATGCGCTTCTCGTCGGGCACGATCTCGCCCTCGAGCACGATCTCGGCCGCCGCCGCCATCGGCAGGCCGTGGAGCTCGGTGTTGGTGATGTCGAACGGCATGCCCCGGTGCCCGCCCGCATGGGCGAATTCCGGCGTGCCCCAGGCCACCTCGTTCGCCGCCGACAGGAACAGCAGCGGGTCCTGGCCGACGCTGATCGCGACCGGGCAGGGTTCGCCCTTCGCGAAATACTTGTCGCGGATCAGGCGGCCGTGCTTGCCGGGCGACATCCAGAGCCCGACCGTGTTCCTGTCGTGGACCTGCACCCGGTAGGTGCCGAGATTGACCCAGTTGTCCTCGGGGTCCCGGATGGTCACCAGATCGCCGGTGCCGAAATAGCGCCCGCCGTCCTCCTCGTGCAGCAGGGGCACGGGGAACTTGTAGAGATCGACCTCGCCGTCGCGGTCGACGTTCTCCATCACCGGGCCGGTGTTGAGCTCGCGGGCGGGCAGCGGCTCGAAGGTCTTCAGCCTGTCCCGGTAGCTCTGCACGACGTCGATGGGGTTCTTCGGCTTGGGGAAGCCGAGCGTCATCGCCAGCCGGTTCATCGAGTTCGTCGCGCCCGACAGCACCCGGTAGTCGGACGAGAAGCCCGGGATGTTCTCGAACAGGATCGCCGGCGGGTTGTCGGGCTTGGCGTGGTAGATCATTTCCGCCACCGAGCCCATCTCGAGATTCCAGTCGACCCCGTCGACGCGCATCAGCTCGCCGAGGTCTTCCGCCCGCTCGATCCACTCCCGCAAATCTTCGTGAGGCCGGTCGTACGCGCCGTAACCCCTGCTGCCGCCGTCCGCCATATTCCGTTCCGCCTTTCCCGAACCCGTGCCGGTTTGTAGCAGAGCGGCGGCCATAAGCCGAACGATCCATCGACGTCCGGGGATTTCTTCCCGATGGGCACCGGAAAGCCGGCGCCGATACCCAAACCGTCACCCCCGAACAAATCCACTGCTGTCCGGTTAAGACTTCGGGACGGGCTCTGTCTCGACAGGCGGGACCGTTCCGCCCCCCAGCTGTCACCCCGGACGCGTTCCGGCTAGCGCGTCACTACTCCGCCCCTCGCCACCTCGACACTGTAGAGTGTCCGCGCCGCTTCGGCGGTGACATAACCCTCGGCAATGTCCATCGTGATCGCTTCGATCGTCCGTTCATGCGGGTCGCCATGTCCCCCGCCGCCGGGCAGGTCGAGGCGCACCCGGTCGCCGGCTCCCACGATCTGCTTGCCCTTGGGACGCAGCACGGCGCCGCTGGCCGTCGATACGGCGCCCGGCGCACCGTCCGCGCCGCCGTCGCGCCCCCTGGGCGGGTTCCCGACCCGATCGTACATGGCGAACAGGGCGAAGGGTGCGCCGTCCCGCGTGCCGACTTCGACCGTCTGGCCGAGCCCGCCGCGCTGCCTGCCGGCGCCGCCGGAATCCGGCCGCAACTCCTTGCGCCACACCACCACCGGGGCGCGAGCCTCGACCGCCTCGACCGGCAGGGCGCGCACGCCGCTCGGAAACGCGGTGGCGGACAGCCCGTCGACCGCGGGGCGCGCGCCGGAGCCGCCGCTGTTGAAGGTCAGCAGATCGAACGGCACTGCATCGCCGTCGTCGTTGATCCCGGGCGCCGCGCCGATCTCCGGCCCGCCCCGGACCTGGATACCCCAAAGACAGGCCGCCCCCTCGGCCGGCACTTGCAGCCCGGGGACCTTCGCGAGGCAGCCGAGCACGGCATCCGGCAGGAACTGCCCGATGATGTGCCGGGCGCAGACAGGGCGCGGCTTCTCGACATTCAGGATGGAACCGACCGGCGCGCGGACTTCGACCGGTGCGAGCGAACCGGCATTGTTGGGAATCTCCGGCGCCACCGCAGCGCGTACGCCGAACGCCGTATAGGCCAGCGTGTAGTTCATCACCAGGTTGATGCCGTAGGGGCTGGCGGGCGAACTGCCGTCGAAATCGACGGAAATCCGCTCGCCGTCTATCGTCAGCGCGGCGTCGAGGATGACCGGCCGGTCGTAGCCGTCAAGCGTCATGGCGTTGCGGTAGGTGCCGTCGGGCAGGGCTCGAATCGCGTCCCGCATCGCCTGCCGCGATCGTTCGACGATGAAGCCCGCCAGGTCGTCGAAACGCACATCGCCGTATTCGTCCAGCATCGCCGCCAGCCGGCGTTCGCCCAGCCCGTTACATGTGGCGTAGCTGCGGACGTCGCCTTCCACCGGATCGGGCTGGCGCACATTGGCGCGGATGATTTCCAGCAAATCCTCGTTGAACGCGCCCTCGCGGGCGAGCCGCATGACCGGAATGAACAGCCCTTCCTCGTAGATCGAGCGCCCGTCCGGACCCTGGCCCAACCCGCCGATGTCGACCTGGTGGCACGTGCAGGCGAACAGCGCGACCGCCTCGCCCCGATGGAAGGCCGGGGACACGACCGTGATGTCGTGCAGATGGCCTGAGCTCAGCCACGGATCGTTGGTGATGAAATGATCGCCGGGCCGCATCCCGGAGACCGGGAATTTCTTCAGGAAATGGCCGACCGCCTCGGCCATCGAATTGACATGACCGGGTGTGCCGGTGACCGCCTGGGCAACCATGCGCCCCTGGGTATCGAACACACCGGCGGACAGGTCGCCCGCCTCGCTGACCGTCTCGCTGAAAGCCGTCTTGATCAAGCCGCGCGCCTGCTCCTCGACAATCGCGATCAGACGGTTCCAGAGCACCGGGTAGCGGATTCGCGCCAGCGCGTCGGCGCCGGGCCGGTCTGTCATGGGCGGTCCCCCGAGACGCGCTCAAGGATCAGCGAGCCGAACGCATCCCTGGAAAGCGTATAGCCCGGCGGGACGATGGTCGAGGTTTGCGCTTCCACCACCACCGCAGGGCCGGCGACGGTCTCCCCGTCGCGCAGCTGCCCGCGGTCGATCGCAACCGCCGCGACCCGAGTCCCGGACCCGGTATCCATGATCTGCCGTTCGCCGGCGGGCGCTCCCTCCTCTCGGGTCCCGCCAACCTCGCGGAAGCCTGCCCGGTCCGTCTTGCATTCGGCGCGCACGGTCCAGGCGACGAATTCGAGCGGCACGCCATCGATCGGCGGACCGAATTGTTGGCGATAGGACGCTTCGTAGGCAGCGGAGACCGCTTCTTTCCAGTGCCCGGCGTCGTGGGGGTCGGGTGGCGCATCGGGCAGAGGCACCATGATTTCGTGGCTCTGTCCGCGATAGCGCATGAAGGCCGCATGGGCGATGCGCTCCGGCGGCCGTCCGGCGGCGGATTCGACGAAGCCGGCCGCCTCGTCGCACATGTCCGACAACAGGTCGGCGACCGCGCCGGCGTCGAGGGTCGCGAGCTGCTGGTAGAGGCTGCGGGCCACCTCGAAGGCGACCGGAGCGCGCAGAAAGCCGATCGCCGAGCCGACCCCGGCGCCGCGCGGGACGACGATCCGGTCGATGCCCAGCTTGTCGGCGACCCGGGCGGCGTGGAGCGGGGCGCAGCCGCCGAAGGCGATGAGAGTCCGCCCCTCGAAATCCTTGCCGTGCTCGACCGCATGTTCACGCGCCGCATTGGCCATGTTCTCGTCGACCATCTCGGCGACCCCGAGCGCGGCGGTCGCGGCGTCGAGTTCGAGCGGTTCGCCGACATCCGCGGCGAGCGTGCGTTCCGCCGCCGCTGGGTCGAGCGCCATCGCTCCGCCGGCGAACCCGCCAGGGTCGATCCGTCCGAGCACGACATCGGCGTCGGTCACCGTGGCCCCGGTGCCGCCCTTGGCGTAGCAGGCGGGGCCCGGGTCCGATCCCGCGCTGCGCGGGCCGACCGCGATTCGACCGAGGCTGTCGACACCGCAAAGCGAGCCGCCGCCGGCGCCGATCTCGACCATCTCGACCGCCGGGATGCGGAGCGGCAGCCCGCTGCCCCGCTTGAAGCGGTAGGCGCGGTCGAACTCGAAATCCCGCGCGGACTTCGGCCGCCCCTGGTCGATCAGGCATATCTTGGCGGTCGTGCCGCCCATGTCGAAGGAAACCGCCTTCGCCGCCCCGGTCTGGCGGGCGACCGATGCGGCATAGATCGCGCCGCCGGCGGGACCGGACTCGACCAGCCGGACGGGGAAGCGAATCGCGGTGTCCAGGGTCGCCAGGCCACCGTTGGACAGCATGACCATCAGGCCGCCGGCAAAGCCGGAACCGGCCAGCGCCCCGTCCAGACCGCGCAAATAGGCGGCGACGGCGGGTTGCACATAAGCGTTGGCGACCGTGGTGGAGAAGCGCTGATATTCGCGCATCTCGGGCGAGACCTCGCAGGACAGGCTGACCGGCAGCCCCGGATGGGCGTCGAGAACGAGGTCGCGCAGCCGTCGCTCATGCACCGGGTTGGCGTAGCTGTGCAGCAAGCCGATCGCGACGCTCTCTATCCCTTCGGCGGCGATGGCGTCGAGCACCGGGACGACCGAAGCTTCGTCCAGCGGAACCAGCGTCCCGCCGTCGACGTCGAGGCGTTCGCACACCGTCAGCCGCCGGGCGCGGCGCACCAAGGGTCGCGGCTTGACGATATTCAGGTCGTATTGCTCGAAGCGGCTTTCCAGTCCCATCTCCAGCACGTCGCGGAAGCCGTCCGTCGTGACGAACAGCGTTTCCGCCCCGCGCCGTTCGATCAGCGCGTTGGTGGCGAGCGTCGTGCCATGGATGATCTGCCCGACTTCGCCGAGCCCGATCCCGGCAGCCGCGCAAGCCGCGGCCACGCCCTCCAGCACGGCGCGTTCCGGCTCCGCGCCGGTGGTCAGGATCTTGGTGGAGTGAAACCGGCCATCGTCATGCTCCATGGCGATGTCGGTGAAGGTGCCGCCCACGTCCACGCCGATGCGGATTCCGCCGTGGACATTCGGTCTTTTTG
>JAPPIT010000142.1 GCA_028820505.1 Defluviicoccus sp. | reverse complement strand
CGGCGCAGCAAGAAGCCAGCTGATGATCGGTCTTCGAAGCCGGGTGTTGGTGTTGGCCGTTCTACTCGCAACCCCGGCGGATGCCATCGATACCTTCACCCGCGAAGGGATAGTCTCCGGGGTGCGGTCAACGGCGGAGGCGTGCGCGCGGCACGGCGATACCGCGGTCTGGGTGGAGGTCGACGGCCGCGGCGACTGCATCCGCTACTTCCATGCCGGCCTTCGCGCGGCCAACGATCTGGTCCATGTGTGGTTCCACGGCGATCGGCTGCGCCGGATCGCGCCCGGCTACTGGAAGCCTAACGGGTATGGCGGCGAATCGGCGGATCAGCAGCAGGCCGAAGCCGATGCCTACTACCGCGGCGGCAGGATCCCCTATGTCCACTTCTCGCGGCCGGGCACGTACGGGTCCTCCGGTTTCCACGGGGACCGGCGGCAGGAGCGTAATGTAGAGCTTGTCCTGGCCGCGATCGACGCGATCAAGCAGCGCCACCGGATCGGGCGGTTCGCCTTTTCGGGCCAGTCCGGCGGAGGCCATCTGGTCGGGGCCTTGCTCGCCAACCGCAACGATATCGCGTGCGCGGTCGCGACGTCCGGGGCGCTGGCGGTGGCCCACCGGGTCTGGGCGCGCGGTTGGAATGCCGATGCCACCGGGCATGAGACCTTTTACGACCCGATCGATTACGTGGATCGGATCCCGGCCGACCCGCGGCGGCGTATCTTCATCGTCGGCGATCCCGACGACAGCAATGTCCCGTTTTCCGGCCAGCACGAATACTACCGGCGGGTCAAGGCGTTGGGCCACGCGGTCGAGCTGATCCGGGCCAACGGCGGCGGATCGGAAAACCACTCCCTGGCGTTCGAAGGCTTCAGGATCGTCGAACAATGCGTCCGCGGCGTGCCGACGGCGGAAATCGGGCGCTCGGTCCGGTACCGAGAGTGAGAACGCCAGACCGAACCCGCACCCGTCATGCCAAGCGAAGGCCGGACATCCACGCGTCTTTTCTTCGGGACGGGCGACGACAAGAGACAAAGGAAAAACGTGGATGGCCGGAACGAGTCCGGCCATGACGGGTGGGGGGACAGGTCGGAACCTCAGGCACACCCGCACCGCCCCCGCCCACTTTCCGTTTGTGCCCGCGCACGGTTTCGCCCCATAAAGCCCGCATGACCGTCCCGCCGATATCGGTGCACCGAAAGGGCAGGGGAATTCCGGCTTCAGGGGCCCGGGATCAGCTTGACGGCGGCGACGATGACCGCGGCCAGCCCCACCATGCGCCATGTGAGCGTGAGCATATCGGTCTTGAACTCGGCCTTCAGCTCTCCCATGTCGGCTTTGAGCTCGGCCTTCAGCGCGGCCATGTCGGCCTTCAAGTCGGATTTCAGCCCGGCCAGGTCCGACTTCGTCGCCGCGTCGTCGCTCGCGGCATCGGCCGCGTCGCGGGTGATCGCCGCAATCGCCTCGGCATGGTCTTTCCCCATGCCGGCGGCTTGCAGGGTCCTTGCGGCGGCGAGGGTGTCGAAGGCGGCGGCCATGAGGACAGGCTAGGGCGGAACGCGTCGAGTTGCAACCGTGGCGCGAGTCGCTCCGCGGCGAAGCGGGCGCCGCCCCCATGCTGACCGCGCTCCCCTTCCTCCGCCGCGGCCCCCCCGCCGACCCGGTCTCCGGCTGGTCGGTCGCGACGTTCCTCCTCTGCCTCGTCCTGCTCGGCCCGTTCGTCGCGCTGCTCTATGCGATGACCGGGGATTCGGGCGGGTTGTGGCTCCATCTGATGGAGACCGTGTTCCCGCGCTACGTCGCCAACACGGTCCTGCTCATGATCGGGGTCGGGCTGCTCAGCCTCGCCTTCGGGCTGACCGCGGCGTGGCTGGTCACGCGCTACGAGTTTTGGGGCTCGCGGCTTCTCGACTGGACGCTGCTGCTGCCCGCGACGGTGCCGGCCTACATCATCGCCTACACCTATACCGACCTGCTCGAATATGCCGGGCCGGTGCAATCCTTCCTGCGCGACCTGTTCGGCTGGACCTCGGCGCGCGACTACTGGTTCCCCGAGATCCGCTCGCTCGGCGGCGCGGTGCTGGTGATGGGTTCGGTGCTCTACCCCTATGTCTACCTGATGGCGCGGACCGCGTTCCGTCTCACCCCGGCCTCCTATTACGAGGTCGCGGCGCTGCACGATCGCGGGATCGCGTTCTCGGTCGCCATCCCGCTGGCGCGCCCGGCGATCGTGGCGGGGCTCGCGCTGGTGCTGATGGAGGTGGTGTCGGATTTCGGCGCGGTCGAGTATTTCGCGGTCGAGACCCTGACGCTCGGCATCTTCAACGTCTGGCTCGGCATGAACAACCTCACGGCCGCGGCGCAGATCGCGGGTGTCGCCTTCGTGTTCATCCTGGGCCTCCTCTTCATCGAGCAGCGCGCGCGCGGCCAGCAACGCTTCTTCGACCCCGGAAGGCCGAGCGGGGGCTTGCGGCCGGTGCGGCTCGTCGGCTGGAAGGGGGCGGGCTGCGCGGCGCTCTGCGCGGTGCCGCTGGTGGTGGGGTTCGCGGTGCCGGTGGGCGTGCTCGCCTCGTTCGTGCTCGCCGGCCTGTCGTCGACCGATTACGGCGCGCTGGCGTCGGCCGCGCTCAACTCGCTCGCCGTCGCCTTCGCGGCGGCGGCGATCGTGATGGCGATCGCGCTGGCGACCGTGCTGACGGTCTCATACAAGCGCCACCCGGCGCTGGGCGCGCTGACCGCGGTCTCGGCGATGGGCTACGCGTTCCCGGGCACCGTGCTGGCGATCGGGGTGGTGGTGTTCGCGGGCGCGGTCGATTCGGGCGTCGAGGCGTTCGTCGAGGGCGTGCTGGGGGCGGGCTTCGACGGGCTCCTGATCGGCGGCGCTGCGCTGCTGGTCGCGGGCTACGTGGTGCGCTTCCAGGCGATCGGCTACGGCGCGACGGTGGCCGGCGTCAAACGGCTCTCGCCCAACGTCATGAGCGCGTCCTACGTGCTGGGGCGCGGCTTCACGCGCAGCATGGCGACGCTCGCCCCGCCGCTGTTGCGGAAGTCGCTGCTGGCGGGCGGGCTGCTGGTGTTCGTCGACGTGATGAAGGAGCTGCCGATGACGCTGCTCCTGCGCCCGTTCGATTTCGAGACGCTCGCGACCTACGTCTACCAGTTCGCCACCGACGAGCTGCTGGAGCAGTCGGCGCTCGCCGCGCTCGCCATCGTCGCCGCCGGGCTCGGCCCGGTGATCTGGATGAACGCCTCCCAGCGCCGCTAGCGCGGCGGGCCGAACACGAAGGCGCGGTCGCGGTCGATGCTGACGCGGACCGGCTCGCCGACGTCGTGGCGGACGAGGCCGGGGAGGCGGGCGTGGAAGTGCTCATGGCCCGGCGCCCGGTGGTCGGGGCCGAGGCGGACCAGGCTGGACGCGCCGGCGAAGTGGACGCTGCAGACCTGCATCGTCGCGCCCGGCCCGTCCGCCGCCAGCGAGAGCCCGTCCGGGCGGATCAGCACCTCGACCGGAGCGCCGTCCGGGAAGCCGGGGTTGGGAAGCGCGCCGAGGCCGGTGCGGATCTCGCCCCGCTCGACCGTGCCGGGGAGCCGGTTGACCGCGCCGAAGAACGCGGCCGTGAAGGCGTCGACCGGCCGCGAGTAGAGCGCGTCCGGGGTGCCGGTCTGCACCGCCCTGCCGTCGCGCATCAGCACGATCCGGTCGGCCGTGACCAGCGCTTCCTCGGGGTCGTGGGTGACCATCAGCACGGTGACGCCGGCGTCCTTGAGGATGCGGATCGTCTCCTCCCTGAGCCCGCCGCGGAGCGAGGCGTCTAGGCTCGAGAACGGCTCGTCCAGCAGCACCACGCGGGGGCGGGAGGCGAGCGCGCGGACCAGCGCCACCCGCTGCTGCTCGCCGCCCGACAGCATGTGGGGGTAGGCGTCCGCGCGATGTCTCAGGCGGATCCGGTCGAGCAGCGATTCCACCCGCCCCGCGTCGGTCGCCTTCTGCCGGCGCGTCATCCCGTAGGCGACGTTCTGCGCCACCGTCAGGTGCGGGAACAGCGCGAAGTCCTGGAACAGGAACCCGATGCGGCGCTCCGGCGGCGGCACCGATCCGTTCGCGTCCGCGAGCACCCGTCCGGCGACCGCGATCCGTCCCCGCTCCGGCCGCTCCAGCCCGGCGATCGCCCGCAACGTCGTCGTCTTGCCGCAGCCCGACGGTCCGAGCAGGCACACCAGCTCGCCCTCCGCGACCCTGAACGAAAGATCGCGTACCGCCGGCTTCGTCCCGAACGCGACACTCAGGCCATCGAGCTCCAGCACCGCTCCAGCCCCTGTCTCACGGTGTTAATAATAATCAATATCATCATGAGGGCGCGCAGGGAAGAGGGTAGAGCGTGTTTTGTCGGGAGAGGGGCCGGGGGTCAGGCGGCGCCCCAGACTTCGCCGGCGATCCGGAGAACGAGCTCCAGCTTTCGGCGGGTGGCGTCGGAATCGATCGGCTGGGCGCCGCCGCCGGCGGACGAGAAGCCGCATTGCGGGCCGAGGGCGAGGCGCTCGAGCGGCGCGTGGCGGGCGGCCTCGTCGATGCGGCGCTTGACGGACTCGGCGTCCTCCAGCACGGGGGTCTTGGTGCTGATCAGGCCGAGCACGGCGGTCTTGTCCGGCGGCAGGAAGCGGAGCGGCGCGAAGTCGCCGGCGCGCGGCGTGTCGTATTCGAGCTGCAGGACGTCGACGTCGAGGCCGGCGAAGACGCGCTCGGCGATCGGCTCGTAGCCGCCCTCGGCCATCCAGGCGCCCTTGAAGTTGCCGCGGCACATGTGGAGGCCGACCAGCATGCCGGCGGGCCGCTCCGCGATCGCCGCGTTGATCAGCCCGACATAGGCATCGGTCAGCTCGTCCGGGTCCTCGCCGCGCGCCGCGACGCCCTCCCGCGCGGCCATGTCGCAGTTGCACGGCAGCGCGGTCTCGTCGAGCTGCACGTAACGGCATCCCGCCGCCGCGAGGTCGGCAATTTCGTCGCGGTAAATGCCGACCAGGTCGGCGAAGTAGGCATTTCGGTCGGCATAGGCGGGCGCCTCGAACGCGCGCGGTCCGAGGAAGTAGTGCAGCACCGGCGGCGAGGCGATCGTCACCTTGGGCAGCCCCTTCGGCGCGAGCGAGGCGAGGAAGCGGTAATCGTCGGCGACGATCGGGCGGGCGCGCTCCAGCCGCCGCGCGGCGTAGGGCGAGGCAGCCGTGCCGACGCTCCCCGAGCCGGACCGGAAGCCCAGCACCCCCTCCTCGCGCAGCGCGAACCCGTCGAGCGCGTCGATCACGCCGGCCGACCAGGAGCGCCGGCGGAACTCCCCGTCGGTCACCGCGGGCAGGCCGAGCCCGTCCTGGAAGGCGACGATGCCGCGGATCGCTTCGTCCTGGGCGGCGCGCAGGCCGTCGGCGTCGAGCCTTCCGGCCCGGTGCGCGCGCACCGCGTCGAGCAGCGAGTCCGGGCGGAGAAAGCTCCCCACATGCTCGGCGCGAAAGGGCACGGCTGTCATGGCACCCACGCTATAGTCGGGCGCGGACGCGGGGGCAACGGCGCGGGAGGCGGACATGCGGCGGGGCGGCACGGTGGGCGGGATCGAGTGGCACCGGATAATCGAATCCGAGGAGCCCGATTTCGACGTCCATTTCCTGCTGCCCGACGCGACCCCCGAGACCCTCGCTCCCCACCGCGCCTGGCTGGAGCCCCGCTTCCTCGACCCCGCCTCGAACCGGCTGGTGATGGCGATGCAGTCCTACGTGCTGAGGACCCGGCACCGCACGATCCTGGTCGATGCCTGCGTCGGCAACCGCAAGGAGCGCCGCTTCCACCCGCCCTGGGCGCACCGCACGTCGACGCGATACCTCGACGAGCTCGCCGCGATCGGCCTCGCGCCGGAGGACATCGACTTCGTGATGTGCACCCATCTGCACGCCGACCATGTGGGCTGGAACACGCGGCTCGCGGGCGGGCGCTGGGTGCCGACCTTCCCCAACGCGCGCTACCTCTTCGCGCGCACCGAGTACGACCACTGGATCGCGGTCAACGAGGGCGGCAAGAAATATTCCGACGGCTGCATCGACGACAGCGTGCTCCCGGTGGTCGAGGCCGGCCAGGCCGACATCGTGGCCGACGACTACGCGTTCGACGACGAGATATCCTTCGCGCTCACGCCCGGCCACACGCCGGGCCACGTGGCGATCGAGCTCGCGTCCCGGGGCGAGCGCGCGGTGCTCTCGGGCGACGTCTGCCACACCCCCCTGCAATGCCGCGAGCCGGGCTGGAGCGCGGTGGGCTGCTCCGACCGCGCGCAGTCGGCCGCGACCCGACGGGCGTTCCTGGAACGCCACTGCGACACCGGCACGCTGGTGATGACGGCGCACTTTCCGTCCCCCTCGGTGGGGTTCGTGCGGGCGCGGGGGGAGGCGTTCGACTGGGTGTATGGGGGGTAGGGGGCGAGCGCGCGGCCGCGCGAGCGACGCTTGCGTCGGTTCGTGATAAAAACTATATCTATGATTATCGTGAATATCATGCTTTCCGCCCGAAGGACGGCGCCGTGCCCGAGACCCTTTCGCTGATCGGCCTGACGCCGGAAGACATCGCGAGGCTTCCCGCCGATCTGCGCGAGAGGATGGGCGCAGCCGGAACCGCCTCCGATACGTGGCTTCTCGTGGGGGAGGGGCCGGAGGGGTTCGCGGAGCTGGTGGAGCGCACGGTCGGGACGCTGCCCGCGCTCGCCGCCGAACGGGGGATTCGGCTGACCGAGGCCAATATCGAGAAGATGCTGGACGTGCTTCTTTCCGGCGTGCCCCGGGCGCGGGTGGAGACCGGGCTCGACATCGACAATGCCAGGCTGCGCGCCGACTATCTCCGGGAAACGCCGCTGCTCGCCGCCGCGGACATCCGCGCCGCCTCGGGCCTCGCCCCCCGCAACAGGAGCGAGCCCGCCTCGCGCTGGAAGCGGGAGGGTCGGCTGTTCGCGGTCCGCAGGTCGGGGATCGACCTCTACCCCGCCTTCCAGTTCGCCGACGGCAGTCCGCGCCCCGCCGTGAAGGCGATCCTCGCGGCGCTGCCCGACGGCGTGACCGGCTGGCAGACCGCGATGTGGTTCGCATCCGCCAACGGCTGGCTCGACGGCGCGGCGCCGCAGGACCGCCTCACGGAGCCCGAGGCCGTTATCGAGGCTGCCCGCAGGCTCGCCGATCCGGCGATCGGGTAAGCCGCATCCCGGTCATGGCGCTTCGACCGCCACCGGCGGCGCTCGCCGGCCCCAACATCGTCACGCTTCCCGCCGGCGCGCCCGTCGAGAGGGTGCACGACCGGCGCTACGGCGCCGCCCAGTTCAACCCCTGCAAGGGTGCGCCGACGCGCTTCGCGCCGATCCGCGACGCGGATGGGGAATGCGTGCCCTCGCTCTACGCCGCCGGCACGGTGGAAGCGGCGATCCACGAGACGATCTTTCACGACGTGCCGGCGGGCGCGAGGCGCGCGACCGTTCCCGTCGGGTTGGTGCGGACGCGCGCCCACAGCCGGCTCGAAGTGCTGCGCGGCCTCCGCCTCGCCTCGCTCCGCGCCCCCGACCTCAGGCGGTGGCGCGTCAGCCGGAATTCGCTGATCGGCGCGCCGCCCCGGCTCTACCCGGAGACCGCGAGATGGGCGGCCGCAATCCACCGCCGGTTTCCCGAGGTCGAGGGCCTGGTCTGGATCTCCAGCCGCTGCGATCCGGAGAGCGCCTGGCTGTTCTTCGGCGACCGGGTCGGGCCGGAGGATTTTCGCGTCGCGTCGACACGCGACGGGCACGGCGACGCGACGTTCCTCGCCGACGTGCGCGAGGCGGGGCAGCGGTGCGGGAATGGGATCGCGGTGTGAGGGGTGGGGCGAGAAAATCGCCGTGGACTTGACGGCCGGGAGATTCGGAACAAATCACGAACATTCCATTGGCACGGCGGGGACACATGTGATAGGGAGGCCCACATGGCCGACAATTCCTCGATCGAATGGACCGATGCGACTTGGAACCCGGTGACTGGGTGCACCAAGATCACGCGCGGTTGCGACAACTGCTATGCGGAACGTTTTGCCGAGCGGTGGCGGGGCGTTCCGGGCCACCCCTACGAGCAGGGCTTCGACGTCCGCCTCTGGCCGTCGCGGCTGGATCGGCCCGAACGCTGGCGCAAGCCGCGCATGATCTTCGTCAATTCGATGAGCGACCTGTTCCACAAGCGCGTGCCGCGCGAGTTCATCGACGACGTGTTCGACCGGATGGAAACGACGGACCGCCATATCTATCAGGTGCTGACGAAGCGGAGCTCGCGCATGCGGGATTACCTGCGCCGCAGGTATTCGGGCGACGCGGCGCCGGCGCATATCTGGTGCGGGGTGTCGGTCGAGGACCGCCTTGGCCGGGCGAGGATCGGGCATTTGCGAGAGGCGCCCGCCACTATCCGGTTTCTCTCGATAGAGCCGCTCATCGGTCCCGTGGGCGAGATTGACCTCGACGGCATATCCTGGGTCATCGTGGGCGGAGAGAGCGGGCCGAATGCGCGCCCGATGGAATATCACTGGGTTCGCGACATCCGCGACCGGTGTCAGAGCTCGGACGTGCCCTTCTTTTTCAAGCAATGGGGCGGACCGACGCCGAAGGCCGGAGGCCGGGAACTTGAGGGCGTCGAGTATAACGCCATGCCCAACTATCCGAGGGAGGAACCCGGCCTTGGACTTCAAGTGGCATCCTGACGAGCCTCCACCGCAGATCGAAGAGCATAGCAAGGCGAAGCTGCGGGTCTTGCGGAGCTATCTTGGAGCCTACTTCGACAGGCTCAACATCAATCCCACTCACGATACGTTCAAACTCGATCTGGTCGACGGGTTCGCGGGCGGAGGAACCTTCCTGGACCATGGCCACCTTCTCTCTGGCACTCCGCTTGTCATGCTGGAAGAGGCTTCATCGGCAACCGAGCGGCTGAACCGAAGACGTATCAAGCGCCTGAATGTCGACTGCAAATTTTATTTCGTCGACAAGGAACCCGCGCATACCGACCACCTCCGAAAGGTTCTCGCGGAGCGCGGACACGAGATCGACGAAGGCAGAGTCGTCGTCCGAACAGGTCCGTTCGAGAACGAGATCGAAGGTATTCTTCAATCGATTCATCGTAGGCAGCCGCGTGCGGGAAGGGCGATCTTCCTTCTCGATCAAACCGGATTTTCCCAAATAGAGCTGGCGCTGGTCTCCCGTATTTTTGCCGAACTGCCTGCCGCGGAAGTCATTCTGACGTTCGCTGCCGATGCCCTCGTCAATCACCTGTCGCAGACGCCGCAGATCGCGAAGGCGGTTGCGCCCCTGCAATTGTCCGAGTCGCAGATAGAGGATCTTATCCACCATAGGGATGGCAAAGGCGGACGGGCGCTCGTTCAAAGGCTGCTGCGGGATCACGTGCGCGCGGCGACCGGGGCCACATACGACACGCCTTTTTTCATTCGGCCGGGACAGTCACGGCGAGCGCTATGGTTTCTTCATCTGTCCCGCCATCCCACGGCCCGAGATGTCATGATCCAGCGGCATTGGGATATCCAGAACACGTTCGAGCATTACGGTCCGGGCGACTTCGGCATGCTGGGATGGGATGCGTTGAAGGACTCGAACACCCTTCCGTTGTTCAATTTCAACCGGATCGATCTCGAACAAATGGATGCCCAACTCTTGGAGTCGCTTCCAAGGGAACTTTACGGTCTTGCGTCCGAGAAACCTGTCATCGTCGATGCGATGCGTCACATCCTCGCAAATCGGACAGCCGCCCGGTTTTCCGATCTGGACCGAATCATTCTCCAACTCGCCAAGGAACGGGAATTCGATATCCTGAACCCCAACGGCAAAATACGGTCGCGTGCGCTAACGCGACTGAGTCCAACGGATAGAATCTCGCTGCCGTCAACTTTGCTGCTGCCCGGTATTTCTCGCCTGTAGCGGCGCCGCCGCACCCGCAGTCCCCACTATTCCCTTGAAGGCGCGCGGACGGTCCGGCAGGGTCTCCCGCGCGGGCGGCGTCAGCGCACCGCTGGGAAGGGAGTACTGTGACCCCCGAGTTGATCGCGATCCTGGCAGTCGGCGTGGCGCTGGCCGGTCTGATGCTCCGGGGCCATCACGGTCTCGGCGCGCGCATGGACGGCCTCGGCGCGCGCATGGACCGGCTGGATTCGCGCATGGACGGCCTCGCCGAGGTAATGAGGGAAGTCCGCGACCGTCTGAGCCGCCTCGAAGGCAAGGTGGACTTCCTCGAAGGCTATATCGTCCGCCGCAACGAGGCCGGCGCGCCGGCGGAGTAGCGGGGAGCGGAATTCCCTATTCGGCGGCGGAGCGCCCTCGCTCCCGGTCCATCAGGAACCCGGCGAGAAGGTCGACCGCGCCCTCGAGCCGGGAGATGCGGTCGCGGAGATTGCCGATATCGCGGTGCAGGCTCCACAGGAACGCGATGATCGCGAGCAGCGCGGCGAGGGTCGCGTAGTCGAAAAAGCCGTCGTTCATGCAACCGTTATAATGCATTCGCTCCCGGCGCGCCAACCCCGGACCCGAGCGACCCTCCGGCCCCCCCATCACCCCGCGGGAAACGTATCCCCCGCCGCGTCCGGGTCCACCCCGCCGGCCGGCACCGGCTTTCTCGGGCCCCACATGCGGTATTCGAAGGGCGGCATGGCCCGGCGGAAGGCCGGGCGGTCCTTCATCCGTCCGTACCATGCGGCGACCGCCGGCAGGCCGTCCCACAGGGTTTCCAGGTCGAGGCTCTCCACCCGGTCGAGGATGGGCGCCACGCAGATATCGGCGAGCGAGTACGCGCCGCCGCATATCCACGGGCCGCCGCCGCGCCCGAGCGTTTCCTCCAGATGCGTCATGTGCCACGCGAACCGGGACGCGGCGGCGTCCACCGCGTCCCGGTCGGGCGGGCCGGAGACCCGCCGCAGATAGTCCCGCGCGCGGTCCCGGTCGGGGTGGCGCGACGACCACTCCCGCAGCCGGTCCATGCCGAAACCCGCGCTTCTGAGCTTCATCATCAGGTTGAAGCTGAGCGTCACGACGAGGGGAAACAGATGCTCGCCCTCCTCGGCCATCCATTCGCGCATGACGGCGCGCGCGGCCGGGTCGCCGGGCTGCAGGCGGGGTTCGGGAAACGCCTCGTCGAGATAGAGCGCGATGTCCGAGGACTGGATGACCGGCTTGCCGTCATGGACCAGGGTCGGAACCTTGCGGTGGCGGTTGAGCGCCCCGTAGCCCGCCTGGAAGTGCTCGAAACGGTGCGTGGCGATGTAGCGCTCCGCCCAGTCCAGCCCTTTCTCCGCCAGCACGAGGCGCACCTTGAAGCAGCAGGGCGAATCCCAGAAATGATAGAGCTCGATCATCCGCCGCCTCCGGTCTCCGGGGTTCTCGGAGCCTAGCGGTCCCGCGGGGCGCGGCAAAGCACGCGGTTGGGCTCGTCCCTCTCTTGTCACCCCGGACTTGATCCGGGATCCAGGCTTGTCCCGGACACCGATCCGGGGGCCACAGGCACCGCCCTCACCCCGTTTTCCCCCACCACGTCATGCCCGGACTTGTTCCGGGCATCCACGTTCCTCCGCCGTCTCGGCCCTCCCCATTCATCGCGCGATGCCGCGAGACGTGGATGCCCGGAACAAGTCCGGGCATGACGACAAAGGCGAAGCACCGGGCACGGCCCGACTGTGGCGCGTCCCTCGATACGGCGCTCGCGTGCCTACTCGGGATGAGGGTTCCTCAAGAGATTCTCCTCACCCTGAGTAGGCGCGACAGCGCCGTATCGAAGGGCGGGAGCGACGCCGATGACGGGGCCGGCGCAACCCGGTATCGTGGGGCGTCCTTGTCCTCGACCGTGCCCGGAGGTGGATCATGTCGACCGTGCTGAGCGAGACCGAACGCGTGCGCGGGGTCGCGCGGCCCGGACAGCCGGTCGCCGACCCGGCCGAGTGGCGCGGCCGCGAGCTAGACGCGCGGGAGGGGTGGTTCCTGCGCTTCGACGACGGCGAAATCCGGGACCTGCTCGACATGTGCCGTTCGGTCGGGGACGTCGTCGGCGACGATCCCGGCGGGCTCGTCGGCATGCCGCCGGACGCCTTCGAGCTCGGCCGGTTCGGCGAACGGATCCCCCATGTCCGGGCCGAGCTGAAGGACGGCGCCGGCGCGGTCATGCTGCGCGGCCTGCCGGTCGACGAGATGGCGCCGATCGACGCCGCGATCGCCTACTGGGCGATCGGCCGGCAGCTCGGCGAGCCGATGTCGAACAACCCCCAGGGCGACCTGATCGGGCACGTGACGGACCTCGGCAAGGACTACCGCGATCCCGCGGTGCGCGGCTACCAGACGCGCGCGGCGATGGACTATCACTGCGACCAGTGCGCCATCGTCGGGCTGTTGTGCCGGCGCACCGCGATGTCGGGGGGCACGTCCAAGATCGCGAGCTCGGTCGCGGTCTACAACGACCTGCTGGTGCGCCGGCCCGACCTCGTCGCGGCGCTGTCGCAGCCGGTCTGCTGGTCCAAGCACGGCGAGGCCGACGCCGGCGAGGCGGCCTATTACGAGAGCCCGGTGTTCAATTTCCTCGACGGTTATCTGTGCACCTCGTTCGGCCCGATGCACATCGTGAAGGGCCACGCCCTGCCGGAAACGCCGGACCTGACCGACGCCCAGCTCGAAGCCCTTCGCGTGGCCGAGGACCTGGCGGACGAGCACCGCTACGAGATCGACTTCGAGGCCGGCGATATCCAGTTCCTCAACAACTTCGTCATGCTGCACACCCGCGACGCGTACGAGGACTGGCCGGAGAAGGACCGGAAGCGGCTGCTGTGGCGGCTGTGGCTCGCCAACGACGATTTGCGGCCGCCCAACGCCTATGCGCTACAGTGGCGCCGCGGCGTCAGGCTCGCGGACACAGCGGAACGCATCCGCCTGTCCTGACGGCGCGGCCGCGGGAGCGATGCGGAAACCCAACGGAAGAAAGGGAGTCACCATGTCCGGAACGTTCAGGTATCTCGCGGCCGGGGCCTTCGCCGCCTCCGCGGCGCTCGCGGCGGTTCCCGCCCAGGCGGAAACCGTGCGGATCGCCAACTGGGTGCCGTCGGTGCACCACATGACGAACACCCTGGCCGACTGGGCCGCCTCGGCGACAAAGGCGTCCGGCGGGAAGCTGACGCTGACGGTCGACAAGACGGCGCTGGCCAAACCGCCCGGGCAGTACGACCTCGCGGTCAACGGCATCCGCGACGTTACCTGGGGCGTGCCGGCCTATACCCCGGGCCGCTTCGTCGCGCTGCGGCTGTGGGAGATCCCGTTCCTGTCGCCGAGCGCCGAGGTGGGCAGCCAGGCCGCCTGGATGTGGTACGAGAAGAACGGCCTGGTCGAAAAGGAGTTCGCGGACACCCACCTGCTCACCGTCTGGGTCCACGGGCCGGGCGTGCTCCACACCAAGAAGAGGATCGCCACCCTCGAGGACCTGAAAGGGGTCAAGCTCCGGGTCGGCGGCGGCGGCATCTTCCTCGCCGAGCAGCTGGGCGCGGTTCCGGTCGCGATGCCGGCGACCAAGGCGCATGAGAGCCTGCTCCGCGGCATCACCGCCGGCGCGTTCTTCCCGTTCGAGGCGATCAGGGGGTTCCGCCTGCAGAAGCTCGTCACCCATCACCTGATGGTGCCCGGCGGGCTCTACACGGTTCCCTTCTTCCTGACGATGAACAAGAAGAAATGGGCCTCGCTGAGCCGGAACGCACAGGACGCGCTGACCAAGGCGGGCGGCCGCGCCGGCGCCAAGCTGATCGGCAAGCACTGGGACGCGGGCGACAAGATCGGGATGCAGATCGCCAGGGACAACGGGAACACGATCGAGGAGATCACGCCGGCGGAGTTCAAGAAGTGGTCGGCGAGAACCGACAAGATCGTCGTCGACTATCTCGCCAAGATGAAGAAGGCCGGCCATGACGGCGAGGCGCTGCTGGCCGACCTGAAGGCGACGGTGAAGTCGATCCGGTAGCCGCCGCTCCGCCGTGGCGCGCCCTTCGATACGCGGCTTCGCCGCTACTCAGGGTGAGGGGGAGCTTTCCGCGAACCCTCATCCCGAGTAGGCGCGAAGCGCCGTATCGAGGGACGCCGGCATGTCGCGGTTCTCCGCGCTGACCGGGCGGGCCTCCTCGCGGCTCGCCTGGCTCGGCGCGGCGACGCTCGCGGCGATGACGCTGCTGACCTTCGTCGACGTGCTGGGCCGGGAGCTGCTGTCCGCGCCGGTCACCGCCAAGGTCGAGGCGACCGAGCTGCTGATGGGGCTCACGGTGTTCCTGGCGATCGGCCTGACCACGTTCCTGCGCGGCCACACCCGGGTCGACATCGTGATCTCGCATCTCCCGCCGCGCTGGCGGGCGGCGTTCGACAGCATCACCTACGCGGTGTCGCTGCTTTTCGTCGCGCTGATCTGCTGGCGTCTCGCCGAGTGGGCGGCGGCCCAGCGGAGCAAGGGCGACCTGACCCAGATCTGGGAAATACCGCTGTGGCCGGTGACGGTCGTCATGGTGCTGTGCTCGCTGGTCATGCTCGCCGCGCTGGCGATCCAGTGGGTCCGTGCGGTCCGCGTCGCCGCCGGAGCCGAGGCCGCGGACGACGCCGGGCTCCCTTCCGCACCCGGCGCCGGCTGAACCGGAGCCCGCCCGCTTACGATGGACCCGATCCTCCTGAATCTGGCCGGCCTCGCCGTCATGTTCGTGCTGCTCGCCATGGGCATGCCGATCGGGTTCGCGATGGGCGCCGTCGGCACGGCGGGCGCGGTGCTGCTGATCGGCGTCGAGCCGTCGCTGTCGCTTTTGGGCCTTACCGTCTACGAGACGGTGATCACCAACGAGCTCAGCGTCGTCCCCCTGTTCGTGCTGATGGGCTTCTTCGCCACCGGCTCCGGCCTGTCGGAGGATCTCTACCGGTCGTGCAACGCCTGGCTCGGGCACCGGCGCGGCGGGCTGGCGCTGGCGACGATCGGCGGCTGCGGCGCGTTCGCCGCGATCTGCGGGTCGAGCCTGGCGACGGCGGCGACGATGAGCCAGGTCGCGCTGCCCGAGATGCGCCGCTACCGCTACGACGAGCGGCTGGCGACCGGGGCGATCGCCGCCGGCGGCACCATCGGGATCCTGATCCCGCCGAGCGTCATCCTGGTGCTCTACGGCATCCTGACCGAATCCGATATCGGCCAGCTCTTCGCCGCCGGGATCGTGCCCGGCATCCTGACCGTCCTCGTCTTCATGGCCACGGTGTCGATCATCGCCCACCGCAACCCGGAGATGGGGCCGCCCGGCGCGCGCGCCTCGACGCGCGAGAAGCTGGCCGCGATCAAGGACGTGTGGGCGACCATCGTCCTGTTCGTGCTGGTGATCGGGGGCATCTATACCGGCGCGTTCACCCCGACCGAGGCCGCCGGCATCGGCGCGATGGGCGCCTTCGATCTCGCGGTCAACACCTGGACCCGCGACGCGCCGCCCGGGCGCAGGCGGCTGCTGCGGGCGGCGAACCTCCTGCTCGTCGCCTCCCTGCTCGTGCTGTTCGTCGCCGTGATCGTCAACCTGTCGACCGGCGCCGAGCCCTCCGGCTGGCCGGGCTGGGTGGGATATCTCGCCTATGCCGGCATCTTCGCCGCCCATACCCTCTATGTCTGGCTCGGGCTGTTCGCCGGCAGGAAGCTGGGCCCCTGCCTGCTCGAGACGGTCAAGACCACGGCGATGATCTTCACCATCCTGATCGGCGCGATTCTGCTCAACAAGTTCCTCACCCTCGGCGGGCTCGCCGACGCGCTCGGCGGCTGGGTCGACGGTTTGGGCACGGGGCCGCTCGCGACCATGGCGGTCATCCTCCTGATCTACCTGCTGCTCGGCTGCGCGCTCGACGCGCTCGCGATGATCCTGCTCACCATCCCGATCTTCTTTCCGATCGTGCTGCAGCTCGGATTCGATCCCATCTGGTTCGGCGTCATCGTCGTCATGGTGGTCGAGCTCGGGCTGATCACCCCGCCGGTCGGCATGAACGTCTTCATCATCAAGGGCATGGCGCCCGACGTGCCGCTGTCGCGGATCTATTCCGGCGTCCTGCCGTTCGTCGTCGCCGAAGTTCTGCTGATCGCGATCCTGGTCGCGTTTCCCGGGCTCGCGACCTGGCTGCCGGGCACGATGGGATAGAAGGTGACGGCGGTCGATGTCGCCATCGTCGGCGGCGGGTTCACCGGCGCGGTCTTCGCGATCCACCTGTCGCGCATGGCCGAACGGAAGCTCGACATCGCCATCGTCGAGCCGCGCGGCCGGCCCGGCCGCGGTCTCGCCTACGACACCGGCGATCCCGACCATCGGCTGAACGGGCCGCTGGCGGTCCATCTCGTCTACCCCGACGCGCCGGACCATCTGCGGGACTGGCATGCCGCGCAAGCCGGCCCGGCGCGCGATCCCGACGCGCTCGCCGCGGACGGCAATTTCTACATGCGGCGGGGGGATTTCGGGCGCTACGTCGAAGAGCAGCTTCGCGCGCATGTCGACGGCAACCCCTCGGGCTCCACGATCCGTCACCTCCGGTCGCGCGTTCTCGCCGCCGAGCGGACCCGAGGTGGCTACCGGCTGGCCTTGGAAGACGGGCACGAATTGTCGGCCGGGCTGACCGTCCTTGCCACCGGCTACGACCGCCCGCGAGCGCCGCCGCCCTTCGACGGCGCGATATCCAGGAGTCCCGGCTTCCTCGCCGACCCGTGGGACACCGCGCGGCTCCGGGAGATTCCCGCCGATGCGAAAGTCCTGGTGCTCGGCGTGTCGCAAACCGCCTCCGACGCGATCGCCGTCCTGCTCCGCTCCGGGCACCGGGGGCCGATCGCGGCGGTCTCGCGCCGCGGCCTGCGGACCCGCCGGCGGCCCGGGGCGGTTTCCGGTCCTCCCCCCGATCTCGTGGACCGCGTCGTCCGGCCGGTGTCCCTGTTCGCGGCGGCGCACGGACGGCACGAGAGCGTGCGCGGCCTGTTGCGCACGCTGCGCGCCGCGGCGCGCCGGGCCGGGGCCGCCGGCGGGACGTGGCTGGAGCCGTTCGGCGATCTGAGGGATTCGGTCTGGGAGATCTGGCCGGCCCTGCCGCTGGCGGAGAAGCGACGGTTCCTGCGCCATTTGCGGGTCTGGTACGACGTTCATCGCTTCCAGCTCCCGCCCCAGGTCGAGGCCCGCATCGGCGGGGCCGAGGCCGCCGGGCAGGTCTCGTTCGAGGCGGCGACCTGCGTATCGGCGGCGGAGGACGGCGGCGTGTTCTCGGTCGTCTTGCGGCCCAGGGGCAGCGGGGAACGCCGCCGGGAGACCTTCGACGCCATCGTGAACTGCACCGGGCCGGGCATGCGGCCGGAATTCTCGCCGAACCCACTGGTGAGGATGCTGGCCGCCCGGGGATACGCGGTGCCCCATCCGGCGGGCGTCGGCCTCGCCGTCGACGACGAGTGCCGCGCGATCGGCGCCGGCGGGCGCGCGGACCCGCATCTCCGCATCGTCGGCCCCCCGGCCTACGGCGCGTTCGCCGACCAGCAGGGCGCGTCGTTCATCGCCTTGCGCCTGTGCCGGATCATGCCCGGCATCGCCGCCTCGCTCGGCCGCTAGCTCGGATTTCCCGCTGCGGCGCGGTCTTCGCGATACCGTTCCGGGCGGCCACTATTCGCTTGATGACGAACCGGCGGTCCGGCAGAGTCTTCCGCGCGGGCGGCGTCCTGCCGCCGGGGAGGGTGTCGGGTGAGCCCGGAACTGATCGCGATCCTGGCAGTCGGCGTGGCGCTGGCCGGCCTGATGCTCCGGAGCCACCAAGGGCTCGGCGCGCGCATGGACCGGTTGGAGACGGAAATGAGGGAAGTCCGCGACCGTCTGAGCCGCCTCGAAGGCAAGATGGACTTCCTCGAAGGCTATATCGTCCGCCGCAACGAGACCGGCGCGCCGGCGGAATAGCCGGTCGAAACGCCCTCTCCGCCCCGCTTCAATCCGCCGCCCCGGGATGGCATGATCGCCGGCGCTTCATACCCCGGCGAAAGAGGCCTGGATGTTCGGCAAGACGATCGGTGAAATTCCCGGCGAGGCGGCGGCGCGTTTCGGCGACAAGACCGCGCTGATCTTCGGCGGGCGGCGCGTGTCGTTCGCGGAGATCGACCGGCTCTCGGCGCGGGTCGCGGGCGGACTCCGCCGGCTCGGCGTCGCGCCGGGCGACCGGGTGACGCTCTACGCCCAGAACAGCGTCGAGTGGATCGCGAGCTACTACGCGATCGCCCGGGCCGGCGGGGTGATCAACCCGGTCAACGTGATGCTGACCCCGGACGAGGTCGCCTACGTGGTGAAGGATTGCGGCGCGAAGGCGCTGTTCACCACCGCAGACCGGGCGGCGCCGATCATGTCGCTCAAGGAGGACGGGCATCTGGCCGAGATCGTCGTCTACGGCGAGGCCG
The DNA here is from genome assembly GCA_028820505.1 of Defluviicoccus sp. Classification (GTDB taxonomy): domain Bacteria; phylum Pseudomonadota; class Alphaproteobacteria; order MPNO01; family MPNO01; genus MPNO01. The sequence continues at coordinate 58,327 of JAPPIT010000142.1, read as the reverse complement.
ACGGCGCGGCTTCGTTCGACGATCTGGCCGAATCGGGGTCGAACGAGTTCGCGCCCGCGGCGGTCGACCCCGAATCGCTCTCGACCATCTGCTACACCTCGGGCACGACGGGGTTTCCCAAGGGCGCGATGCTGAGCCACCGCTCCGTGGTGCTGAACGCGGCGGTCACCGCGGCGATGAACGTCAGGACCGGCGAGGACGTGCAGCTGACGGCGCTCCCCTGCGCGCACGTCTATGGCGGCACGCTGATGAACCTCAACTTCCTGTTCGGCTCGACGCTGGCGCTGTACGAGAAGTTCGACGCGGGCGAGGCGCTCCAGGGCATCGAGGATTACGGCGCCACGATCACCGACGGCGTGCCGACGATGTATCTCTACATGCTGGCGCACCCGGAGTTCGAGAAATTCGACCTGTCCTCGCTCACCCGCTCGGTGACCGGCGGGCAAACCATGCCGGTCGCCAAGGCCGAGGAATGGCGCGAGCGCGCCGGCTGCGAGGTCTACGAGCTGTGGGGCATGACCGAGCTCGCCGGGCCCGGGCTGATGCAGCACTGCTACGGCGAGAACCGGCTGGGCTCGGTCGGGATCGAGATGTTCTACCACCGCGCCAGGATCGTCGATCCCGAGGACGCGACGAAGGAGCTGCCCGTGGGCGAGGTGGGTGAGCTGATGTTCAAGGGCCCGTTCGTGATGATGGGCTATTACGGCAACGAGAAGGCCACGCAGGAGACCGTCGAGCCCGACGGCTGGCTCCACTCCGGCGATCTCGGGAAGGTGGACGAGGATGGCTATTTCTACATCGTCGACCGCAAGAAGGACATGATCCTGACCGCCGGCTTCAACGTCTACCCGGCCGAGATCGAGCGCGTGATCTCGGCCCATCCCGCGGTCGCGATGGTCGGCGTGGGCGCGAAGAAGGACGAGGCCAAGGGCGAGGTCGCCAAGGCCTATGTGGTGCTGAAGCCCGACCAGGCGGCCGACCCCGACGAGATCGCGAAGTTCTGCCGCGACCGGCTCGCCGCCTACAAGGTGCCGCGCGAGATCCAGATCGTGCCGGACCTCCCCACCACCTCGACCGGCAAGATCCTGCGGCGCGAGCTGCACACGCTGGAGGCGGGGTAGGGGCGGCGGTCAGGTGCAGCTTTACGTCACGCCCACCTCCCCCTACGCCCGGCTGGCCATGATCGCCCGGTTGGAGAAGGGGCTGGACGGGATCGAGCTCGTCTGGACGCGCACCCGGGTGCCCGACGACCCGATGCTCGCCTTCAACCCGTCCGGGCGGATCCCCTTCCTCCGCCTCGACGACGGCACCGGCTTCGAGGACACCGACGTCATCGTCGACTTTATCGACACGCTCGCACCCCCCTGCCGATTCGCGCCGCCCTGGGGCGAGGCCTACTGGCCCTACCGCCGCCGCCGGGCGGCCGCGCGCAGCATGCTCGACGGGGTCGCGGTCTGGGCCCGGGAGACCCTGCGTCCGGAAGGCGAGCGCTCGCCTGCGATAATCGACCACGAACGCCGCCGGGCGATGCGGCTGGCGGATGCCTTCGAGGCGGAGATCGCGACGCCCGCCTGGGCTGCGCCCCTCGACATGCCGCAGCTCCTGCTGTTCTGCACGCTCGACGTCGAGCGGCGTCTTCCGGAATTCGACTGGCGCACCGGCAGGCCCGGGCTGGTGGCGTGGCATGCGCGCATTGCGGCGCTGCCCTCGGTGGAGGGCTCGCTGCCGCCGGCGGGGGTGTAATTCGCCGCCCCTGTGGTTTCGACCGGAGCGGCGCGGCGCGCCATGCGACCCGCATGTTACAATCGCCGTGAAAGCGCGGCGGGATAGGGGCTCCGCCCGACTTGAATTCAGGGCCGATCGGGTCTGCGAACCATGAACCCGCACCTCACCATCCCCGAAGCCGACCTCGCTGCGTTCTGCCGGGCGAACGGCATCCGGCGGCTTTCGGTCTTCGGCTCCGTGTTGCGGGACGATTTCGGTCCCGGGAGCGATGTCGACCTCCTGATCGAATTCGAACCGGGTCGCGTGCCGGGGTTTCGTTTCGTCAGCATCGCTGCCGAACTGTCGGAACTGTTTGGAAGGCGGGTCGACGTTCTGACACGCCGATCGGTGGAACGAAGCCCCAATTACATTCGCCGAAGGGAGATTCTCGACTCCGCCGAGGTCATCTATGCGGCGGGATGACTCGCTTCTGCTCGACATGCTTGCCGCCGCGCCGGGCCCGGCGGTTCGCGGAAGGCATGACATATGCGGAACTCGAACGGAGCGAGCTCCATCAGAACGCGGTCTTCAAGAGCCTGGAGGTCGTCGGCGAAGCGGCTTCCCGAGTAAGCGAGGTCACTACGAACTCGCATACCGGGATTCCCTGGCGGGAGATTGTCGGGCTTCGCAACCGGATCGTTCACGCCTATTTCGATATCGATACCGAGGTCGTCTGGAGAATCGTGCAAGAAGACTTGCCGGTGCTGATCGCCCAACTCGAAGACCTGGTTCCGCCGGAGGCCGAATAGCCCCGCCTACCCCTCCGCACAGCCCATCTCCGGGCCACCCCTTGCGCGCCCCGATATTGCGTGTATGGTCCGTCCCGCGTTGCCAGGTCGTTGTTGGTGACCCGATTGCCCGCGCGGGCGGCCAGGTTTCTTTCCCGACATTGAGAACGTTCTTCGAGGGGCGCCGCATGACGCAGCGCTTCGTCCAAATGTCGTGAAAGGAAGCGATCATGGCTACAGGTACCGTCAAATGGTTCAACCCCGCCAAGGGTTACGGATTCATCGAGCCCGAGGATGGCTCCAGGGACGTCTTCGTCCATATCAGCGCTGTCGAGCGGGCCGGGCTCGCCACGTTGAACGAAGGGCGCAAGGTTTCCTTCGAGCTGGTGTCCGGCCGGAACGGCAAGATGTCCGCCGAGAACCTCGTCCTCGAGGGCTAGCGCCATGGCGGGGCGGACCCTGTCCGTCCCGCCGAAACATCCCGGAGGTCGCGAATGGCCCGAAAGCCGAACTACGGTTTCGAACGGCGCCAGCGGGAGCGCGCGAAAGCCGAGAAGAAAGCGGCGCGGCTCGAAGCCAAGGCCAGGAAACGCGAACGGCGAGCGGCCGAGGAGGGCTCGGACGACGGAAACGGCGATCGGGCCGGCGAAACGCCTCCGGCGCCCGAAGGAGCGGAATAGCGCGCCTGCGCGTCCGCTGGCGGGAAAACGGGTCTAATCGACCCGTGCCGCCCCCTTTGCCGCGCCGTTGCGGCTTTCGATCTCCGCGTGCATCGTCCCGATCGCGTCGCTAGCGGTCGTCTGGAACAGCGCCGGGACGATGGCGTGAACGATCGCGGCGCAGCCGGCGCCGAGCAGGCGGGTGCCGTAGCGGAGCGCGACGGCCATGTGCTCGATATAGGTCTCGCCGACACTTGCCGGGTGCTCGGTGAACGCGCCCAGCAGGGGCCGCGTCGGGGCGGTTGCGCGCTGCTGGCCCATTCCGGTCGCTCCCCTCGCCGTTTCGTTCGACCGAGGTTAGCGCGGTGGGGACGGGCATTTGTCCCAAACGGATTGCAAATCGGCCCGTAATTGGGACATCATCCCAGAATGATCGAGATTCTCGACGAAATCGACCTCAGGCTCCTGCGATGCCTGCAGGAGGACGCGTCGATCAGCATGGACGATCTCGCCGGCCGGGCGAACCTGTCGCGCAACGCGTGCTGGCGCCGCGTCAAGCGCATGGAGGAGCGCGGGGCGATCCGGAGGCGGGTCGCCCTGGTCGACCCGGAGGCGGTCGGCCTCGGGCTGTCGGTCTTCGTGATCGTCCGCACCAACGCGCACGAGAAGGGCTGGCTCGAGAAGTTCGAGGAGGCGGTTCACACCCTGCCCGAGATCCAGGGCGCCCACCGGATGAGCGGCGATATCGACTACGTGCTGCGTCTCCGGGTGGCGAGCGTCAGGGACTACGACAGGTTCTACCAGCGCCTCATCGCGAAGGTCCCGATCGCCGACATCTCGGCGAGCTTCGTGATGGAGGACATCAAGGACACGACGGCGCTGCCGATCTGACGCCGGCACGCCGGGGAGAGAGACATGACGTTCGCCGATTCCACCAGACCCCCGTTCCGGGCCGACCATGTCGGAAGCCTGCTGCGGCCGGCGGAACTCCACGCCGCGCGGGCGAAGGCGGCGGCGGGGGAGATGTCGGCCGCGGAACTCGCCGGGATCGAGGATCGCTGCATCGCCGACGCCATAGCCGGGCAGGAGGGGGCGGGCCTCAAGAGCGTCACCGACGGGGAGTTCCGGCGCGAGGCCTGGCACTACGATTTTCTCTGCGGCCTCGACGGAATCGAGCAGACGGCGCCGCACCAGGGACCGACCTTCCGGGGCGGGCAGGGGGTGTCCTCGCTGGAGATCGTGGGCCGGATACGCAACCCCGGCGGGGTCATGCTCGACCATTTCCGCTTCCTGAAAGCGCATACGAGCGAGACGCCCAAGTTCTGCATCCCGTCCCCCAGCCTCGCTTATCACCGCAGCGGCCGCGCCCTGATCGACCGCGAGGTCTATCCCGACCTCGAGGAATTCCGCGAGGACCTCTACGCCGCCTACCGGGACGAGGTGCGGATGCTCCACGACGCGGGCTGCCGCTATCTCCAGCTCGACGACACCACTTTCGCCATGCTGTGCGATCCGAAGGTGCGCTACCAGATGAACGGGCGCGGCGACGACCCGGCGGAGCTCGTCCGGATCTACGCGCGCGGCATCGCCGAGACGTTGAAAGACCGGCCGGACGACATGACCGTGACCGTCCACATGTGCCGGGGCAACTTCAAGAGCTCGTGGATCGCGGAGGGCGGCTACGAGCCGGTGGCCGAGGACCTGTTCGGCGGCGTCCCGGTCGACGGGTTCTTCATGGAGTGGGACACCGACCGCGCCGGCGGGTTCGAACCGCTCCGCTTCGCGCCGCGCGAGAAGATGGTGGTGCTGGGGCTGGTGAGTTCCAAGTTCCCGGAGCTCGAGTCGAAGGACGACCTCAAGCGCCGGGTCGACGAGGCGGCCCGCTACCTGCCGATGGAGAATCTCTGCCTCAGCCCGCAATGCGGCTTCGCCAGCATGGCCGTCGGCAACGAGGTCAGCGAGCAGGCCCAGTGGGACAAGCTCGCCCTGGTGGCCGAGACGGCGGCGGAGATCTGGGGCAGCGCGTGAGGCGGGGTCAGACGGTTTCCGAGGCGGCGATGCGCAGCCTTCCGCCGGTCGTCGAGCGCCGTTGCCGGATGACGATATCGACATCGCGCCCGAGCCTGGTCAGCAGCCGCAACAGGCGTTCGAGCGAATAGTCGCGAAAATCGCCCCGCAGCAGCCGCGACACGTCGGGCTGGGACAGGCCCAGCAGCCGGGCGGCGTCGGTTTGCGTGATGCCCCGCTGCCGGACGATCGCGTCGATGCGGCTCACGATCTCCGCCTTCAGCCGATGCGCGTCGGCGTCCGGAAGGTCGAGGTCTGCGAAGACGTTGCCGCTGCCGCGTTCGACGGCGGGGTCGGATCCGTTCATGGTGCTAGCCCCCGCCATGCGTCCGCCGGTAGTGCCGCTCGGTGGCCCTTAGCCGGCGCCGCACCAGGTCGAGCTCGTATTTCGGTGTGACGACGCCGCGCTTCGCCTTCTTCTGAAAGGCGTGGAGGACGTATACCGCTGCCTCGTACCGGACCGTATATACGGCTCTGAAAGTGTCTCCGTCGTGGCGCGCCACAACCTCGAGGACGCCGGGGCCAAAGCCTTTGAGCGGCTTGGCATCGCGGTGCCGAAGACCCGTCTGGGCCTCGTAGATCGCAAAGCCCATGCGCGCCCGCACGGGTTCCGGAAACCGCTTCAGATCCGCCTTGCTCGAACCCACCCATTGGACTGGTCTCAACGGGGCATCGTTCATCGAGGACTATAGGGGTTCCACCATAAACGAGCAAGTCACCCTTCGCCGGGCGAGGTTGCCGAGCGGAGTCCCCATGAACGGTAGTCTGTTCCGTCGCCGACCCCGCTCGCTCTCAAAACCGGCGCGAGGTTTCCAGCAGCGTTTCCTCGCCCGATTCGGTGCGGCCGTGGCGGCTGTAGAAGTGGAGTGTCTTCAGCGCCGGCTCGTCGGAAGAGACGAAGAAGATCGCATCGTCCCGCTCGCTTCCGTTGACGTGCTCGACCCATTCGCCGCCGGGCACGCAGAACGTGTCGAACGGCTCCCAGTCGAAGCGCCTGCCGTCGACGACGGAGTGGCCGCGCCCTTCGAACACGGTGTAGATCAGGCTCGCGTTCTGGCGCGAGGGCAGGGTTTTCTCTCCGGAGCGCAGCATCTGGGCGAAGAACGTCATCGTGGCGTAGGGCGCCCGCCCGGTGGTGGGGTCGACATATTCGACCATGACCCCGTCCCACGGGGTGCCTTCGAGGTCGCGCAAATTCTCCAGCAGCTCGCGCGTCGCCTCCCAGCGATAGACGTACATCGGCGATGCGTTGCCGGTGCCGCGGTCGTGCGAGACGCTGCGCGGCAGCAGCCCGCCCTGGCCGTAGGTGCGCCGGGAATGTTCGGGATGGAAGCGGGCGTCCTGTGTTTCCTTGCGGATCCTCCGGCCCTGCTCGTCCTCCTCGAAATAGTCGCTCTCGAAATAGGTGGCGTTGAGCACGTTCACCAGCGGCATGTCGAGCACGCTCAGATTGACCGCCCCGCCTTCGCCCTCGTTCCCGTGATTGTGCCAGGTGTCGTGCGGGGTGAGCACGAGGTCGCCCGGGCCGAAGGTGATGGGCTCGCCCTCCACCCCGGTGAAGTTGGTATGCCCGGTGAGGCCGAAGCGGATCGCGTTCGGCGAGTGCCGGTGGGCCGGCGCGATCTCGTGCGGGTTGTTGATGCGGTAGGCCGCGAACATGGTCGTCACGGTGGCGATCAGCCCCTTGAGCGCCGGGTTGCACATGATCAGCGAACGGCGCTCGCTCTCGTTCATGTCGATCAGCTCGCCGGCCTTCTCCAGGCAGGGCCATATGTCGCGGTATTTCCAGATATGCGGCACCGCCCTGTCGAAGCGGGCGAGGTCGCGCACCGCCTCGTGCTCGCCCGCCTTGCCGACCGACCAGAACTCGTAAAGATCGAGCGCCTGCGTGCGCTCGTGCAGCGCCGCCATCTCCTCTTCCCAGTTGTAGTCGTTGCTCTGGCGCTTGAGATCGCCCTGGAGCGTCGTCGCCATGGTCCGTCCTCCCTCAGCCGAGGCTCTCGCCGAGCCGGGCGAGTTCCTCCATTTGGGCCGCGTCGTCGGAGCCGGTGACGCGGACGCAAAGATGGCTCGCGCCCGCCTCGACGAAGCCGCCCAGCCAGCCAGCCACCGCCGCCCGGTCGCCGGCGAAGGCGTATTGCTCGGCCCGGATGCGTTCGGCCGGAAGGTTGTAGTAACGCGAAAGGTAGGAATCGAGCTCTTCCTCGGCCACCCCCGGGTCGTCGTTTATCGCGACCGTCACATAGGCCGCGCCCACGATCTCCGCCGGATCGCGGCCCGCCTCCTTCGCGTCCGCCTTGAGCGCCTGCCAGCTGCGGCCCCATTCGGCGCCCCCGCCGGGGCCCGACGGGAACCAGCCGTCGAAATTGCGCGCGCACCGCCTGAGCGCCGCCGGCACGCCGCCGCCGCCCCAGATCTTCGGCCCGCCCGGGGTGAAGGGCTCGGGCGCGAGCGTCGCGGCCTCGAGCTTCCAGCGCCCGTCCCAGTCGACCGGTTCCCCGGACCACAGCGCGCGGCACAGGCGGAGCCCCTCCAGCATCCGCCCGATGCGCTTCTCGAACGGGACGCCCGCCGCCTCGAACTCGGCGCGGATCGCCGGCACGTCGCGCGCGGTGCCGACGCCGAGGACGAAGCGCCCGCACGAGATCCGGTCGAGGGTGGCCAGCTGATGGGCGAGCAGCGTCGGGTTCCTCAGCATCGGCAGCAGCACCGCCGTCCCCAGCGCGATCCGCTCCGTGCGTGCCGCGATGGCGGCCAGGAGCGTGATCGGGTCGTGCCGCGGCTTGGCGATCAGCGAATCGCCGATCCAGACCGAGTCGAGCCCGACCTGCTCGGCCACGTCGCCGAGTTCGAGAATGCGGTCGGTGTCGTGCACCCCTACCATCACGCGCTCGCGGGTGGGGAGGAGATAGCCGAGCTTGAGGGTCATTGGAGGCACCTTACCGGAGAAAGGCGCAACTTGCCGGAACGCTCCCGCGGCGGCAAACGCCCTCACCCAATCCGGTCGCGAAGCTCGGCGAGTTCTTCCATCTGGCGCGCGTCGTCGGAACCCGTGACGCGGACGCAGAGATGGTCGCAGCCGGCCTCGACGAAGCCGGCGATCCAGCCCGCCACCGCCGCCCGGTCGCCGGCGAAAACGTATTCCTCCGCCCGGATGCGTTCGGCGGGCAGGTTGTAGTAGCGGACGAGGTAGGAATCGAGCGCCGCCTCGGCCGCTTTCGGGTCGTCGTCGATCGCCACCGTGACATAGGCGGCGCCGGCGATCTCCGCCGGGTCGCGGCTGGCTTCCTCCGCATACGCGCAGAGGGACCTCCAGTCCGCACCCCATTCGGCGCCGCCGCCGCGGCCCGACGGGAACCAGCCGTCGAAATTGCGCGCACACCGCCTGAGCGCGGCCGGCACGCCGCCGCCGCCCCAGATCTTCGGCCCGCCCGGGGTGAAGGGCTCGGGAGCGAGCGTCGCGCCTTCGAGCTTCCAGCGCCCGTCCCAGTCGACCGATCCCCTCGACCACAGCGCGCGGCACAGGCGGAGCCCTTCCAGCATCCGCCCGACGCGCTTCTCGAAGGGCACGCCCACGGCCTCGAACTCGGCGCGGATCGCTGGCACGTCGCGCGCCAGGCCGATGCCGAGGACGAAGCGGCCGTACGCGATCCGGTCGAGCGTCGCGAGCTGGTGTGCGAGGAGGACCGGGTTCCTCAGCATCGGCACCAGCACCGCCGTCCCGAGCGCGATCCGCTCGGTGCGCGCGGCGATCGCGGCGAGCAGCACGATCGGGTCGTGGCGCGGCTTGGCGATCACCGAATCGCCGATCCAGACCGAGTCGAGCCCGATTTCCTCGGCGAGGTCGGCGAGCTCCAGAATGCGGTCGGTGTGGTGCTCGCCCTCCATCACGCGCTGGCGGGTGGGAAGGAGATAGCCCAGCTTGAGGGTCATGGCGCGTCCTTGCCTGGGGAGGCGGAATTCTGCCGGAACGGGACGTAACGCGTCACACCGGCACGTCGCCGACGATGCCGACGCGGCGCATCAGCCGGGTCCGGTCGGACGGGAAGTCGCGCCGCGCGTGCTGGGCGCAGCGGTTGTCCCAGATCACGAGGTCGCTTTTGCGCCAGGAATGCTTGTAGACGCGGTCCGGGCGCTCGATGGCAGCGAACAGCGTGTCCAGCAGCGCCGCGCTGTCCGCGGGCGGAACGTCCAGGATCTCCTCGGTCATCAGCCGGTTGACGTAGAGCGCCTTGCGGCCGGTCTCTGGGTGCGTGCGGACGACGGGATGAACCGCCTGCGGCAGCCCCGCGCGGTCCAGCGTCCCCGCCTTCACCTGAGTCGCGTAGTCGTAGACGTTGAGGGCATGGCGGCCCTCCAGCCGTCGTTTCTGGGCGGCGTCAAGCGTCTCCCAGGCCCGGTACGCGTTGGCGAACAGCGTTTCGCCGCCGCGGCCGGGGACCTCGACGGCGTAGAGCACGGTCGCCATCAGCGGGCGCTCGAGGAACGCCGAATCGGAATGGAACTGGAGCTCGCCGTCGGGCAGGACGCCGATCGGCCTGCCGTCCTCGCGGATATTGGTGACGAGGAGGATACGCGGGTCGAGATCGCGTCCGCCGCCCGAACGGGGTTCGCTCGGTTCGCCGAAATAGCCCGCGAAACGGATTTGGGCCTCGACGTCGAGCGCCTGCCCACGGAACAGAAGCACGAGATGTTCGAGCCACGCGGCGCGCAGGGCCGCGACGGTCTCCCCGTCCAGCGGCCCCGACAGGTCGAGCCCCCGGATCTCCGCGCCGAGGGCGAGGGAGAGCGGGATGATCTTGAAAGTCGTCGCTTCTGCCGTCACCGCCCCGCCTCCTCGATCAGCGCGTGAATCCGCGCCGGCGTGAGCGGAAGCTCCCTGACCTCGACGCCGAGCGGGGAGAGCGCGTCGGCGAGCGCGTTGGCGATTGCGGCGACGGCGCCGATGGTGCCGCCTTCGCCCAGGCCGCGGAACCCGCCGAGCGTATCCGGCGGCTCGGCTTCGAGATGCGTCACCCCCATCCGCGGCACGTCGCACGAGCCCGGGACCACGTAGTCGGCCAGCGTGGCGGTCAGCAGTTGCCCGCCCGCGTCGTAGACCACCTCCTCCATCAGCGCCGCGCCGATCCCCTGGGCGATGCCGCCATGCGCCTGGCCGTCGGCGATCATCGGGTTGATGATCCGCCCGCAATCCTCCGCCGCGACGTAGCCGGTCACCGCGACGCCGAAGGTCTCGCGGTCGATCTCGACCGCCGCGATATGGGTCGCCGACGTCGCGGTGGCGGTGAACGGGTCGTATACCCGGGTCGCCTCCAGATTGCCGATCTCGTCCCGGATCGGCTTCGGCACGCGGCCCATGTCCGAATAGACCGCGCGGGCGAGCTCCCTGAGGCTCATCGACCGGTCGGTGCCGGCGACACGTATGTCGCCCGCCGCGATCTCGATGTCGGTCTCGGCGGCCTCGAGCAGATGCGCGGCGCAGCGAACGATCTTCTCGCGTGCGCCGCGGGCCGCGAGGATCGCCGCGCCGCCGCCCAGCACCGCCCCTCGGCTGGCATAGGTGCCGGTCATGTGGCCGAGCGCCGCGCTGTCGCCGACGATGACCTCGATATCGTCGATATGCACGCCGAGCTCGTCGGCGACGATCTGACTCAGCGTCGTCTCCGTCCCCTGTCCCTGCGACGGGACGCCGAAGGTCGCGGTCACCGCGCCGGTCGCGTCGACCGCGACGGTGGCGGTCTCCGTCCCCGTGTTGACCGGCATTCCCGGGGCGGCCGAGATGCGCGAGCCGAGCCCGGTGAGCTCGGCGTAGGAGGCGACCCCGACGCCGACGAGGCGGCCTTCCGCGCGCGCTTCCGCCTGTCCGGCGCGCAAGCCTTCGTAGTCGATCGCCCGGCAGGCGGTCTCCAGGCAGTCGAGGAAGCTCGAACGGTCCCAGACGATGCCGGACGCCGTCCGGTAGGGGAACTCGTCATCCGCGATCATGTTGCGGCGGCGAATCTCGACCGGGTCGAGGCAGAGCTCGCGCGCCGCCATGTCCATCATCCGCTCCATGACGAAGGTCGAGATCGGCCGGCCGACGCCGCGATAGGGTCCGCCGGCCGGCTTGGGCGTCGCCACGGCGCGCGCCCGCGCCCGGTAGTTGCCGACGCGGTAGGGGCCGGGCAGGAAGCTCACCACCTGGACCGGCTCGATGCAGGCGGTCCAGGGATAGACCGAATAGGAGCCCGCATCGCACATCGCATCGGCATCGAGCGCGACGACCCTTCCGTCCCCGTCGAGGCCGAGCGCGGTCTCGAGGATTTCGTCGAACGCCTGCGTCGTTGCCCGCAGATCCTCGCGGCGGTCGCCGAACCACTTGACCGGCCGGCCGAGCTTCAGCGCGATCGCGGCGAGGCAGACGTCCTCGGCGTAGAGCGCGGTCTTGGCGCCGAAACCCCCGCCTACGTCGGGCGTCGACACGCGGATGCGGCTCCCCGGGAGGTCCAGGATCTCGGCCAGCGCGTCGCGCACGATCCCCGGCACCTGGGTGGTCGCGCAGAGGTCGAGCACCCGGGTCCGCCGGTCGTAGCTCGCGACCGCGCCGCGCGGCTCCAGCGCCATCGGCGTCTTGCGATGCACCCGGAAGCGTCCCCCGACCCGGACCGCAGCGAAGCGCATCGCATCGTCCACGTCGCCGCGCGCGAACTCTCGGGCGGCGAGTACGTTCGAGCCGGCTTCGTCGTGGATAGCCGGCGCGTCCGGGGCCAGCGCCCGTTCCGGATCGGCCTCGCCGGCGAGCGGCTCGATGTCGAGCACGATGCGGTCGGCCGCGTCCTCGGCGGCATAGCGGCTTTCGGCGACCACCGCGGCGACCGGCTCGCCCGCGTAACGCACGATGTCGGGAACGAGGGGCCAGAGCGGCGTCGGGTAGTAGTCCGACATGCGCGAGGTCGCCCGGATCGGCCGCACGGTCCCGGCAAGGTCTTCGGCGTCGAACACGGCCGCCACGCCCGGCATGGCGCGCGCTTCTTCGGCGTCGATCCCGTTGAGGCGCCCGTGCGCGACGTCGGAGCGTCGGAAGGCGACGTGGAGAAGCCCGTGCAGCCGCCGGTCGTCCACGAAGTCGCCCAGCCCGCGCAGCAGCCGGCGATCCTCGCGCCGGGTGACGCGGGCGCCGACGAGGCGCGGGCTCGCGCTCGCCGGGTCGGGTGCGGGCCGTCCGGTCACCACGTGCCCCGGTTGACGCGTCCCGCCCCTCGATACGCCGCTTCGCGGCTATTCAGGGCGAGGGGATGCGTGAAAGAGTCCCTCATCCCGAGTAGGCCCGAAGGGCCGTATCGAGGGACGCGTCGCCGGGATTCCATCGGGAATGAAATCGCGCTACCGCAGCAGTGCGCGGAAGCGCGACGAGGCGGGGATTTCGCCGGCGCCGGTGTAGGATTCGTGGTTTCCGGCGATGTGGTCGACCTCGTAAAGGTAGTTGATCATCAGCCCGCAGGACTGGGCGAATCCCTTTGGCGAGGTGTCGGCCAGCCAGTTCACCCGCTCCATGCGCGCCCCGTTCGAGAGATGAAAATGGGCGACGGGATCGATCGCGCGCCCCGACTCTCTCTTCTCGCGCGCGAGGTATTGCGCGCAGAGGCGGGTGAGGGGGGCGGCGAGCGCCTTCGCGAGCGCCTCCTCCCGGTGCCACCCGGGTTGGGCCAGCAGCGTGGCGAGACGCTTTTCGTCGTCGCCCTCGACATGGAACGGGTCGAGCGCCCGTCTCTCGCCGCGCGTGAGCAGTTCTCCGGGCTCGCCGCCGAGATGCCCTTCGAGCCAGCGCCGGAAACCGGGGATGGGCGAGAGCGTGGCGAAGGTGTCGATGCTCCTGATCTCCGCCGAGAGCTGGTCGACGACGCGCTTGATCAGGAAACCGCCGAAGCCGATCCCGTCGAGCCCCCGCTGGCAGTTCGAGATGGAGTAGAAGATCGCCGTGTCGGCGTCGTCCGCCTCCGGCTCGCCGTGCGGCGCGAGCAGGGCCTGGATGTTGTCGGCGATGCCTTCGGTCAGCGCGACCTCGACGAAGATCAGCGGCTCGTCCGGCATGCGGGGATGGAAATAGGCGTAGCAGCGGCGGTCGGTGCCGAGCCGGGACTTCATGTCGTCCCAGTCGGAGATCTCGTGCACCGCCTCGTATTCGATCAGCTTCTCGATGATCGCCGCCGGGGTGTCCCAGGTGATCCGGCGGAGTTCGAGGAAGCCCACGTCGAACCAGTTGGCGAGCAGCGACTTGAGGTCGGCCTCGAGGTCGGCGAACTGCTCGTCTTGCGCGGCGAGGCCGAGCAGGGTCGCGCGCATGTCGACGAGGAACTTGACCCCGTCCGGCAGCGCGTTGAACTGGGTCAGCAGGCGGAGCCTGGGCGGCTCCAGCGCGGCGCGCAGCTGGCGTTCGCGCCGCTTGCGCCCGCCCCAGTCGTCGAGCTCGTCGAGACCCGCCGCGGCGGCTGTAACGGCCTGGCGGTCGGTGTCGAACTCGGTCGCGAGGATGCGCAGGAACCGCGCCCGCCCCTCGTCGGTCAGAGACAGATAGCCCCGGCCGAGCGCGGCGGCGCGGCCGCGCGCCGAGACCTCGCCGCCGCGGCCCTCCAGGCAGGCGCGCATCTGCTTGCGCACCCGGTCGGCGTCGCGTGCGGGAAGATCGGGGGAAAGCGGCGCCCGGTCGTCGCCCGACGCGATGTCCCGCCACTGTCCGAGGACGCGCTGAAACGTCCGCTGCAAAAGGTTCTCGCTCACCCGCGCACCGCCCCTTCGTCGCGCAGCTTCGACGCCGCGCGCAACAGATACCCGTCATTGCCCGGCGCCGCCACGAGCTGGACGCCGAGGGGGAGCGGCCCTTCGCCCGGCACCGGCACCGACAAGGCCGGACAGCCGACGAAGGAGAACGGCGCGGTAAACCGCCCGAGCGTGCCCCGGACCGGAAGCGTCTCGCCGCCGATCTCGATCTGCGACTGGCCGATCTTCGCCGCAAGGAACGGCGTCGTCGGCGTAATCAGTATGTCGACGGCTTCGAACGCGGCCTGCACGGTCTCCCGGTAGCGCCGCCGGAACTGCTGCGCCCTCGCCACCCAGGCGTGCGGGATCATCGTCGCCGCGACCCAGCGCGCGCGGGTGAAGCGGTCGAACTCGGCGTCGCGCGTGCGGATCTCGTCGAGATGGAGCGTCGCCGCCTCGGCCGAGGTGATCAGCAGCGCCGCCGGTCCCGCCCGGCCGCTGTCCGGAATCTCCACCTCGCGGCCGGAGCCGAGACATTCGGCGACGCGCCGGACGGCGGCGAAGACCTCCGGGATTCCCCCGGTCGCGAAGTGGCCCCCGGCGACGGCGATGCGCAGGCCTGCGACGCCGGCGCCGAGATGCGGCGCGAGCGGATCGGGCTCGTCCGGGTCCGCCGCCGGATCGCGCGCGTCAGGCCCCTGGATCGCGTCGAGCGCGGCGGCGGTGTCCTCCAGCGTCGCGGCGAGCACGCCGACATGATCGAAGCTCCAGGCGAGCGGCGCGACGCCGGCCCGCGAGACCCGCCCGTAGGTCGGCTTGAACCCGTATATGCCGCAGAGCGCCGCCGGTACCCGCACCGAGCCGTTGGTGTCCGAGCCGAGCGCGAACGGCACCAGCCCGGCGGCGACGGCGGCGCCCGAACCGCTCGACGAGCCGCCGGCGATGCGCTCGGAATCGCGCGGGTTGCGCACCGCGCCGTAATGCGCGTTCTCGCCGGTGAAGCCGTAGGCGAACTCGTCCATGTGGGTCAGGCCGACGAGGATCGCACCGGCCGTCTTCAGCCGCGCGACGGCCGTCGCGTCCTCCGCCGCGGGCGCGGCGTCGGCGCGGATTCGCGATCCCGCGCGGGTCGGGCGCCCGGCGATATCGAACAGGTCCTTGGCTGCGAAGGGCCGGCCGGCGAGCGGTCCCGCCGTTGAGCCCTCGCGGTCGAGCCCTTGCGCATGGGCGATCGCTTCCCCGCCCAGAACGTCGGCGAAGGCGTTGATCCGCGGGTTCTCGCGCCCGATGGCTTCCAGCGCCGCCGAAACGGCGGTTTCCGCGGTCCCCCTCAAGGCCGGTAGACCGCGGGCGGGTCGAGGGACTCGGGCGGCTCGAAACCCTCCACGCGCTCCATCAGCGCGATGAAATGCGCGAAGTTGGCGACGACCGCGGGACGCAGATCGGGATCGATCCCGACCCCGAGCACCGCCGCGGCGCGGTCGACGAACGCCTCCGCATCCTTCTCCATAGCCGACCCTTTCGACGATCGCCGCGAACCTACACGAGGCCGGATCGGCATGACAACGGACGGCGCGTTTGTACGCT
Source organism: Defluviicoccus sp. (assembly GCA_028820505.1). Lineage (GTDB taxonomy): Bacteria > Pseudomonadota > Alphaproteobacteria > MPNO01 > MPNO01 > MPNO01. The sequence continues at coordinate 42,786 of JAPPIT010000142.1, read as the reverse complement.
TGCGTCGTTTCTTGCAGACTCGAGCCGACCCTTGGGGGGCGAACGCCATGTCGGCACCGCAATCGGTCGAAACCGTGGCCCTTCCGCTCGATGCCGCGCGCCGCGATGCCGTCGAGCGCGGCGCCGCGTCGCTCGACGAACGGTGGATGCAGGACCTGCTGGTGCGGCTGGTGGAGACGCCGAGCCCGTTCGGCGAGGAGCGCGTCATCGCCGACCTGCTCGCCGACACGATGGCCGAAATCGGACTCGATGCCGAGGTGCAGGCGCTCGACTCCCGCTCGGCGAACGCGATCGGGCGGCTGGAAGGCACGGGCAGCGGCCCGGGACTGATGCTGTTCGCGCCGCTCGACAGCCCGTTTACGGGCCGCGCCGACGACGAGGTGCCGTGGGTCGGCGACAGGCTGCCCGATCACATGATCCCCAGGGCGATCGTCGGCGAGGGTACGGTAACCGGGCTCAGCGCCGACAATCCGAAGGCCCATATAGTCAGTATTATCAGTGCAATACGTTCCATTCTTTCGACTGGAGTGGAGCTTTCCGGCGGCCTGACAGTCGCCTTCGGCGCGGGCGGCGCGCCCGCCGGTCCGCGCCCCGGCGACGACCGGCCCGCTGTCGGCCACGGGCGCGGCTGCCGGCACATGCTGGAACGCGGGCCGGCGCCCGATTTCGCGCTGATCGCCAAGCCCGGCTACGCGGTGGCGTGGGAGGAGGTCGGGCTCTGCTGGTTCCGGGTGCGGGTGCGCGGCGTCCAGACCTATGTCGGGCGCAAGCACTTCCTGGCCTACCGCAACCCGATCGCCGACGCGGCTCATATCGTCACCCGCCTCGAAGCCTGGTTCGACGAATATGCCCGCCGCCACACCGACGGGCTGGTCGCCCCGCAGGGCGCGGTCGGCGCGATCCAGGGCGGCTGGACCTACAAGCCCTCGATGGTGCCGGCGGCCTGCGACCTCTATGTCGACATGCGCATAAGCCCCCGCACGACGCCCGCAGAGGCGGGGCGGGAGCTGGAGGCGGCGCTCGCCGAAATCGCCGGCGCGCATGAGGGGCTGGAGACGACCTGCGATACCCTCCTCGAAATACCCGGCCGCGGCACCGACCCGGAGAACTGGATCATCCAGTCGGCGATCCGGGGGTTCGAGGACACCGAGGGCAGGCCCCACGCGCCGTTCCTGGAGACCAGCGGCCAGACCGAGGCGGTGATCCTCCGCGCCGCCGGGATCCCGACCGCGCGGTTCGGCCTGCCCGCGGTCATGACGGCGTCCGCCGAGCGGCCGCGCCACACGATGGGACTGGTCGAGACGGCCGGCATGCGGCGCTTCGCGCGATGCCTGATCTACACGATCGTTGACACCTGCACGCGGTCGAGGGCAGAGGTTGGGTTATGAGCGCTTCGACGGAAGCCATCGGGCGCTGGGAGCGCTACGCCGCGGCGGCGGAAGGACTGCCGGAATACTGGCACCCCGCCATGCCGTCCTCGAAGCTGGGCAGGAAGCCCAAGGCGTGGCGGCTCCTGGGCCGCGATCTCGTCTTCGTCCGCCACGCGGGCAGGGCGTATGCGCTGGAGGACCGCTGCCCGCACCGCGGGATCCCGCTCTCGGCGGGCAAATGCGAGTTTCCCGGCACGGTCACCTGCATCTATCACGGGTGGACCTTCGATCTCGCGGACGGAAGTCTCGTCGCCGCGCTGACCGACGGGCCGGACTCGCCCATCAAGGGCAAGGCGCGGGCGCGCAGCTATCCGGTCGAGGAACGCTGCGGCATGGTCTGGGTGTGGATGGGGGAGGGGACGCCGGTTCCGGTGGAGGACGACATTCCGGACGAGCTTCTGCGCCCCGACGCCAGAATCTACGCGCTTTACCGCCAGGCCCGGGGCGACTGGCGCCACGCCGCCGAGAACGGCTTCGACGAATCGCACGGCAAGATGCTGCACCGCAGTTCATGGTGGGTGTTCTTCCGCCGCATGGCAGGCTGGAACGAGACCGAGATCGTGCGCGGCGAGAACGACCGCTGGCTCAGCCGCTACCAGCATTCGGTGCACGAGGACGACGACTATCCCGGGCTCGGCCGCTGGCCGCGCTTCAATTTCTGGCAGCGCCGGCAGAAGAGGGTGGCGCAGGGCTCGAACGAGCACGCGGTGTCGATCCGCCTGCCGGCCAACCTCCGGGTGCGCCAGCCGGGGCGCTCCAACTGGACGCATTACGAGTGGTACACGCCGATCGAGCGCGGCCGCTACCACTACCTCGTCTTCGCGGTCGCCTGGACGAACGGCTGGCGCCGGGTCCTCTGGTGGCTGCGCTACTGGACCTACATCCTCTGGGTCCACCATTACAACTTCAACAACCAGGACCTCTCGGTGGTGCCGCTGATGGGGGACAGCCACCCGGCGCCGCTCTTCCGTCCCGACGTGTCGATCGAGGCCTGGCGAAGGATGGTGGAGGACGAGGCGCGCATGCCTGTCGCAGGGGACAGAGCGGCAGCCGAATAGGCCGGTGCGCCGCCGCGGGCGGTCACATCTCGGTCCAGGGGTCGATGGCCGCAACGCCCGTTGCCTCGAAATCGGACAGGTTGCCTGTGACGACCGTCATTCCGTGTACCAGGGCCGTGGCGGAGATCAGGGCGTGCCGCTCGGATCGGGGATCGGGGACATGCAGCCGGGCACATTTAAGGGCCACGGCGGAATCCACCGGCAGCGTTCTTTCCCGAAACTCGGGCACGACGTGCCGATCCATCCAGCGCCGCAGCAGTTCCCCCTGCACCCCGTCGCGCCTCTCGACGCGGAGAATCCCGATCTCCAACTCCATCAGCGTCACCGCGGAGATATAGAACCCTGCCGCGTCGTGGCGCGAAATCCACGCGACGACGCGCGCATCGGCCCTGCCGTCGCCGACCTTTCGCAGTTCGGAGACGACGTTCGTGTCCAACAGGAACATCAGGAAAGATCGACCGGACGACTATCGATTCGGACGCGCACCGGGTCGAGGTCGATTTCGGCGAGCCCCGCCATGGACAAGGAGTCCGCGAGGCTGCGGTTCTGTCCCGCGAGCCGCCGATAGTCGTCGATGCTGAGCAGAACATGCGCGGGCTTTCCCCGGTCGGTGATGAACACCGGTCCCGACCGGGACGCTCGTTTCGCCCGCGCGAGGTCCTGGTTGAGTTCGCGGCTGGTCAGGGTTGTGACGGTCATGGCAAATTCCAGAAGTGTATGTGGTTACGTTAATACATTATAGAGGAGTAGGCAAAGGGCCGAGACCCGGCGACGGGGCTCCGGCCGGCAAGAACGGGTTTGACAATTGCGGCCTGACGGTGGAACTTGCCCGCTCACCGAAAATCGTTGAACCGGACAGGGGGACGAAATGAGGTTTCGGATTGCGCTGATCGCGCCGGCGCTTGCGCTGGCGGCGACGCCGGGCCTGGCTCAGGAGAAAGAGATCAGGATCGGCTACATCAATACCTTCTCGGGCGGTGCCGCGGTCTACGGCAAGCACCAGAAGGACGGCCTCGAACTGGCGCTCGACCATCTCGGCTGGAAGATGGGCGGCCTCGACGTCAAGATGATCTACGGCGACGACCAGCGGAAGCCCGACGTGGGCCGCCAGCAGGCCGATAAGCAGCTCAAGAAGGACAAGGTGCACCTGGTTGCCGGCATCACATGGTCGAATGTGCTGGCCGCGGTGCAGAAGCGGGTGATCCGCTCCAAGAAGATCATCATCTCGACCAACGCAGGCTGGTCGGCGATGGCGGGAAAGAACTGCAGCCCGTATTTCTTCACCACCTCGTGGAACAACGACCAGACGCCCGAGGCGATGGGCGAGTTGATGAACCAGGAGAAGCTCGACAACGTGTTCCTGATCTCGGCCAACTACCAGGCCGGCAAGGACATGCTGACCGGCTTCGAGCGCACCTACAAGGGCAAGGTCGCCAAGCGCATCCTCTATCGCCTCGGCCAGCGCGACTACCAGGCCGAGATCTCGCAGATCCGCGCCGCCAAGCCGGCGGCGCTGTTCGGCTTCGTGCCGGGGCCCATGGGCATCGCCTTCGTCAAGCAGTACCGGGCGGCCGGGCTGCACAAGACGATCCCGTTCTATTCGGTCTTCACGGTCGATTACCTGACGCTCGGCGGCCACGGCAAGGCGGCGATCGGCACCTATCACACGTCGTACTGGAACAACAATTCGGACGATCCGGTGAACAAGCGGTTCATCGCCGACTTCAAGAAGAAGTACGGCTACCACCCGTCGATGTTCTCGGCTCAGGCCTATGACATGCCGATGCTGGTCAACAGCGGCGTCGTGGGCGCGAAGGGCGATCCCAACGACGTTCGCGCGATGGTGGCGGCGATGGAGAAGGCGGACTTCCCGTCGACGCGCGGCAAGTTCACCTACAACACCAACCACATCCCGATCCAGAACTTCTATCGGCGCGAGGTCCAGGCCGACGCCAACGGCAATCCGGTGATCGTGACCACCGGCGTGGTGAAGGAGAACCACAAGGATTCCTACTACAAGCAGTGCAAGTTCAAGTGGTAGGCGCGGAAATCCGGGGCGGGGCGCGCTAGCCCCGCCCGTTTTCCGCCCGCGCGAATTTCGTAACCGGCCTATCCAGCTCTTCGTATGACCTGGCTCCTGCTCGTCGAGCAGACGTTGAACGGCGCTCAGTTCGGCGTCTTCCTGTTTCTGGTCTCCGCCGGGCTGACGCTCGTGCTCGGCATCATGAACGTCGTCAACCTGGCGCACGGCTCGCTGTTCATGCTGGGCGCCTACTACGCGGCGACCTTCTTCGGCCTGACCGGCAGCTTCCTGCTCGCGCTGGTCATCATGGTCCCGCTCGCCCTGATCAGCGGCATCGTCATCGAGGTGGTGGCGCTCAGGACGATGTACGACCGCGACCACATGGACCAGGTGCTGGCGACGTTCGGGCTGATCCTGTTCTTCAACGAATCCGTTCGCTTGGTCTGGGGGCCGGAGAGCCAGCCGATGCCGGTGCCGGACTTCCTCGACGGCAGCGTCGAGATCCTGCCCGAGGCGCCCTATCCGGTGTTCCGGATCGTGGTGATCCTGGTCGGGCTCGCGGTCGGCGCCGGGCTCTATTTCCTGATCACGCGGACCAAGATCGGCATGCTGATCCGCGCCGGCGCCAGCAACCGGGCGATGGTCGGCGCGCTCGGCGTCAATATCCGCCTCCTCTACACCCTCGTCTTCGGCCTCGGCGCGATCCTCGCCGGCTTGGCGGGCATGATGGCGGGCCCCATCCAGTCGGTCGAACCGGGCATGGGCGAGGACATGCTGATCCTCGCCTTCGTGGTGATCGTGATCGGCGGCATCGGCTCGATCCGGGGGGCGGTCATCGCCTCGGTGCTGATCGGCATCGTCGAGGTGGTGGGGCGGTCGATCCTGCCCTTCGCGATGGCCAACTTCATGGGCGAGGACGCCGCGCAGACCGCGGGCCCCGCGGTCGCCTCGATGCTGATCTACGTGCTGATGGCCGCGGTGCTGTTCTTCAAACCGGCCGGGCTGTTCCCGGCCCAGGCGGGCTGAAGCGATGATCGACCGCATCAAGCTGTTGTTCCTGATCGGCGGCATCGTCGTCTGCGCGCTGGTCCCGCCGGTGGCGGGCGCGGCGGGGGACGATTTCTACGTCACGCTGTTCGCGCGCATCATGATCTTCGCCATCGCCGCGGTGAGCCTCGACCTGATCCTCGGCTTCGGCGGCATGATCAGCTTCGGCCACGCCGCCTATCTCGGTCTGGGCGCCTACGCGGTCGGCATCTTCTCGTTCTACGGCATCAACGACGGTTTCCTGCAATTCTTCGTCGCTATCGTCGGCTCCGCGCTGGTCGCGCTCGTCATCGGGGCGATCTGCCTCAGGACGCGGGGGATCTATTTCATCATGATCACGCTCGCGCTCACCCAGATGCTCTATTTCCTCGGCATCAGCCTGGAGGAGTATGGCGGCGACGACGGGCTGAATACGGACCGGAGCGAGTTCATCGCCGGATTCGACCTCTACGAGGAGGTCAATCTCTACTACCTGATCCTGGGCTTCCTGATCCTCTGCGTCTTCATCATGCACCGGGTCATCAACTCGCGCTTCGGCATGGTGGTGCGCGGCTGCCACGCGAACGAGGACCGGATGCAGGCGATCGGCTTTCCGACCTTCCGCTACAAGCTCGCCGCCTTCGTGATCTCCGGCACGATGTGCGGAATCGCAGGCGCGCTGCTCGCCAACCTCACCGAGTTCGTCACGCCGGAATTCATGCACTGGTTCCGCTCGGGCGAGATCATGATCATGGTGCTGGTCGGCGGCATGGGCTCGCTGTTCGGCCCCGCCTTCGGGGCGGCGGCCTATCTCCTGTTCGAGGAATGGGTGCCCGACCTGATGGAGGCCGTCGCGACCGGCACCGGCGAGAACTGGCACTTTATCTTCGGCCCGCTGCTGGTCATCCTCGTCCTGTTCGCCAAGCAGGGGCTGTGGGGCCTGATTCCCGACCGAAGCCGACGCGATGGCTGATCCCATCCTCCGGGTCGAGAGGCTCAACAAGAGCTTCGGCGGCGTGGTCGCCACCCACAATCTCGACTTCGAGGTCGAACCGGGCGAGATCCACGCGGTGATCGGCCCCAACGGCGCCGGGAAGACGACCTTCGTCGCCCAGCTCTCGGGCATGCTCAAACCGGACAGCGGACGCATCGTGTTCGACGGCAACGACGTGACCGAGCTCTCCGCCCCGGCGCGTTCCCATGCCGGGCTGGCGCGCTCGTTCCAGATCACCAGCGTGTTCCGCAACTTCACCGCGTTGCAGAACGTGGCGCTCTCGATCCAGGCCCATTCCGGGCACAGCTTTCGCATGTGGAAACCCGCCGCCACCGACGCCGCGCTCAACGATCCCGCGCGGGAGATCCTGGAGCAGGTGGGCCTTGGCGCGCGCGCCGATATCCTCGCCGCCAACCTCGCCCACGGCGAGCAGCGCCAGCTCGAAATCGCGATGGCGCTCGCCACCAGCCCGAAGCTGCTGCTGCTCGACGAGCCGACGGCGGGGATGGGACCCGAGGACACCCAGCGCATCACCGAGTTCCTCGCCGGGCTCAAGGGCACCTACTCGATGCTCCTGATCGAGCACGACATGGATACCGTCTTCGCGCTCGCCGACCGGATCACCGTGCTGGTCTACGGCCGCGCGATCGCCACCGGGACGCCGGAGGCGATCCGGGCGAACGACGAGGTGCGTGCCGCCTATCTCGGCGAGGAGGAGGCGGAAATTGCTTGAGGTCAGGGATCTCGAGACCGCCTATGGCGCAAGCCAGGTCCTGTTCGGGATGAGCTTCGACGTCGGCGCCGGCGAGATGGTGAGCCTGATGGGCCGCAACGGCATGGGCAAGACCACGACGATCCGCTCGATCATGGGGCTGGTGCCGACCAGGGCGGGCTCGATCGCCTTCGAGGGCGAGGAGGTTCGCGGCGCCGCATCATACAAGATCGGCCAGCTGGGGCTCGGGCTGGTGCCGGAGGGCCGCCAGGTGTTTCCCAACCTCTCGGTGCGCGAGAATCTGGTGGCGACCGCCGCCAACCGGGCCGGCAACGCGGCGCCCTGGACGCTGGAGCGTGTGTTCGACCTGTTCCCGGGGCTCGCCGAGCGCGCCGGCAACATGGGCGCCCAGCTTTCCGGCGGCGAGCAGCAGATGCTCGCCATAGGCCGCGCGCTGATGACCAATCCGAAGCTCCTGATCCTCGACGAGGCGACCGAGGGGCTCGCTCCGCTGATCCGCGCGGAGATCTGGAACTGCCTCTCCAACCTCAAGTCGGAGGGGCAGTCGATCCTGGTGATCGACAAGAGCGTGGACGCGCTCACCCGGATCGGCGACCGCCACTACATCGTCGAGCGCGGCCGCGTCGTCTGGCAGGGCGATTCGGCGGAGCTCCGCGCCAGCGAGGACGTCCAGCACACCTATCTCGGGGTGTGAGCCCCCAAGCGTAGAACAATATCCGACCGGACGCCGTAATACCCGGATTCCGGGCGGTTCCGGTACCCCCCACCCGGCCCCCGCCTCCCGGGTCGTCGCGAACCGGCAAGGTCGGAAAATGCGTTAGAAGCGGCGCCGTGTGACGATTTTCGAGCCGTCGCGGGCGGTCCGGACGATCTGCAGCAGGCCGCCTTTCTCGTCGTACCAGAGGTGGCGCGCGGTCTTTCCGGTCACCCGGTAGCGCAAGGCCGGGACTTTCTTTCCGCCGGCCTCCAGGACGGTCTTCTCGGGCGGGCTCACGACGATCTCGTCGATTTCCCCGGTCACCGTGTTGACAACCGACTTTTCCGACAGGACGTCGATGTTCCAGAATTCCGGTATCTTCATCGTCCGCGCTACCCTGCGGGACTGGCCATTCGCCCGGATTTCCAGGGCATCCCCGCGCGCGGTCATGCTCAGGCTGGTTTTCTTGCCGTTGTTGTCGGTGCTCGCGGTGTAGCTCTCGATCAGCCCGTCTCGCCAGACCGAGCGCGCGGTGCGTTCGAAGCGGTGAACGGTGACGAAGAACCTTTTCACCGCGATCTCCACCCGCGTGTCGACGGTGAGCCGCGTCCCATCCCGCGCGAAGGTGAGTACCTGACGGCCGATCTCCGAGCCATCCCTGGCGATGGTGAATTCGAGCTTGCCGCCGGGCGGGACCCAGGGCTCGGCCGCGCCGGGGCCGGGCGGTAGCAAGACCGCAAGCGCGAATGCGAAGAGAAGAGGCGTGCTCCGGGGTTTCATCGTCACGTCCTGAAATGCTTGGAGAGCTGGAGCCGCTGGCCCTGATAGGCGGAGCCGATATCGCGTCCGTAGAGCCGGTCCGAGGTATCCGTCAGCCGCAGGTATCGCAGCCCGCCGATGACCTGCTCGTGCTCCAGCAGGAACGGCACGTCGTGGCTGCGGACCTCGAGCACCGCGCGGCTGCCGCCGCCGCCCGAACCCGCCCAGCCGAAGCCGGGATCGAAGAACCCGGCATAGTGGACGCGGAACTCGCCCACCTCGGTGTCGTAGGCGATCATCTCGGCGGCATGGTCCGGCGGCACCGTGATCGCCTCCCGCGTGGACAGGACGTAGAAATCGTCGGGGTTCAGGATGATCCCGCGTCCCGACCGGGCGCGGATCGGCTCCCAGTAATCCGCCGCGTCGTAGTGCCCGACCCGATCCACGTCGACGATCCCGGTATGGTGCTTGGCGCGGTAGCCGATCAGGCTGCCCGGGCCGTCCCCTTCGAGGTCGAGGCGCAGCGGCAGCCCGCCGTCCCGTTGCGCCCCGCCCGGATCCATCTCGGGATTCACCAGGCCGATCTCGTCCTGCAGTTGCCGCAACCGGGTCGCCGGGACGGCCGGGGTGCCCCGGTGCAGACGGAGCTGGCTCAGGCGGCTTCCGGTCCGCACCAGGATCGAGAAGGTGCGCGGCGAGACCTCGGCGTACAGCCGGCCGTGATAGCCCCGCGCGACGGCATCGAAGCGGCTCGAACGGTCGGTGATCAGCCGGGTGAACACGTCGAGCCGGCCGGTCGAGCTTCGCGGGTTGGCGAACGCGGCGATCCGGTTGTCGAGCGCGAGGTGTTCGAGGAGGGGCACGATGTAGACGCAGCCGCGCTCCAGGACCGCGCCGCCCTCGAGGTCGATCTCGTGCATGCCGAGCGTGTCGATCTTCTCCTCGACCGTGGCGGCGGGTCCGGGGAGGAAGCTCGCCTGGACCCGGTAGGCGGCCTGCCCGAGGCGCAGATCGAGGCTCGCCGGCTGGATCGAGTCCGCGGAGAATTCCCGGGTCGAGGAAATCGTCCGATCGCGGATCAACGCCGCGACGGTCTGCGAGGGGAAGACGCCCGTTCCCGACGGGGAGGACATTCCGCCGGACGGGAACAGGGAGTCGGAATTCACCGTTGGCGGTCCCGGATTGGATATGCCCATGCGCCCGGAAGGACGCGCCGCGCAGGGTAACGATTCCGCACCGGCGATCAACGACGCCGGCTTTTCCTGTCAATTCGACCCGGGCCCCGCCCCGAACCGTTCCTCCCGGGCAACGTCGTAGTCGTAGAATTCCGCCGCCTGACCGGCGGAGCTGTCGGCGCCCGCCATGCTCCTCCAGGCCATTTTCATATCCCGATAAAATCGGGCGAAGGGAGAGGCCAGATGGTTCTGCCTTGCCCGGACACGCGAACCCAGCTGCGCCCGGGTGGTTCGCGGCATGCGGATCCGTTCGTATTCGCCGAGCGCGGTATCCAGATCGCCGGACGCCCACGAGATGGCTTCCGCGAGAATGCAGCCGTCCTCGATGGCCATGCAGGCGCCCTGGCCCAGATACGGCAACATCGGGTGAGCGGAATCGCCGAGCAGCGTGACGCGTCCCTGAGTCCATCTCTCCAGCGGGTCGCGGTCGTACAGCGCCCACTTGTAGTACGTGTCGCTGGCCTCGATCAGTCCCAGCAGATCCGGATTCCACCTGGCGTAGGTCTCCATCAGCTCGGACCGGTCGGTTTCGTGGGTCCACGACTCCCCGGTCCAGCCGTCGCTGTCGCGATGGGCGACGAAATTGACCAGGCTGCCCCCGCTGCGAACCGGATAATGCACGATATGGCCGTGCGGTCCCCACCAAGCGACCATCTGGCGCGCGAAGGCGGGGTCGGGGAGCGCCTCGCCGGGCACGAGGCCGCGCCAGCATATGCAGCCCGTGAACCGGGGTTCGACATAACCGAATACGCTGTCGCGGACCGCCGAATGAATTCCGTCCGCGCCGATCACGACATCGGCGTCGACGGACGTGCCGTCGGCGAAATGCGCGACCGCGGTACGGGCGCGGGTTTCGGCGCCCGTGCACTCGGCGCCCAGATGGAACACGCTGTCCGGCAACTCCGCAATCAACAGGGACAGCAGATCGGCGCGGTGCATGGTCAGAAACGACGCGCCGTAACGCGCGGCGATATCGCCGGACCGCCTCGGTCTGGCAATCACGCGGCCGCTGCGAAAGCTGCGGATGAGCTGTTCCGCCGCCTGAAAACCGGTTTTCAGCGCATCGTCTTCGATCCCGAGATATCTGAATGCCTTCAGGGCGTTGGGGCTTAGGTTGAGGCCCGCGCCGATTTCGCCCAGCTCGGCGGCCTTCTCGTAGACGGCGACCTCGAAACCGCGGCGATAGAGCGCCAGCGCCGCCGCGGCGCCGCCCAGCCCGCCGCCGATGACGGCTATCCTGGGTGCCCGTGTCAGGGGAGCGAGCCCGGGCCGTTTTCGCAAAGCGCAAGCCCGTGCGCCGGCAGGTCGACCACCTCGTCGTGCTCCCCTTCGCTCAACCCAATGCTTCGACATTCCAATATATCGAGAAAAATCGCTCTGCAAGAAATCGCGGAGCGGTCCGACGCGCACGGCCGATTTTGGTTGAAGCCTCAAACAAATTGCGCTCCCGACCGGATTAGTTTAAGTATAAAACAATCGTTCGATGCAATCGGGCCGAGGGGAACGGCGATGAAGATCGAAGTGATCGGGGGAGGGCCGGCGGGACTCTATTTCTCCCTCCTGATGAAGGCGAACGACCCGGCCCACGAGATCACGATCTACGAGCAGAACCGCCACGACGACACGTTCGGCTTCGGGGTGGTGTTCTCGGCCGAGACGCTGGGCCATTTCCGCGACTACGACGCCGCGAGCTACGACGCGATCCGGTCGGGGTTCGCCTATTGGGACGACATCGACATCTTCTTCAAGGGACGGCGGATCAGATCCGGCGGGCACGGGTTCTGCGGCATGTCGCGCAAGGCGCTCCTGCTGCTCCTCCAGGAGCGCTGCCGAGAGCTCGGCATATCGATGGCGTTCCAGCACGAGATCCGCTCGCTCGACGACCTCCCGGAGGCCGATCTCGTGATCGCCTGCAACGGGATCAACAGCTGGATCCGCGAGCAATATGCCGCCGATTTTCGCCCCAGCTACGACTGGCGGCCCAACAAGTTCGTCTGGCTCGGCAGCACGCGCCCGCTGCCCGCCTTCACCTTCGACTTCCGCGAGAACGACGCCGGCATCTGGAATCTCCACGCCTATCAGTACGACGGGGGCATGAGCACCTGGATCGTCGAGACGACGGCCGAGACCTTCGCCCGCACCGGTCTGGAGGAGGAGGACGAGGAAGCGACCGTCGCCTATGTGAGCGCCCTCTACGAGGACCTGCTGGACGGCCACCCCGTCATCGTCAACCGCTCGTTCTGGCGCAACTTCCCGACCATCCGCTGCGAGAGCTGGGTACGCGGCAACATGGTGATCATGGGCGATGCCGCCCACACCGCGCATTTCTCCATCGGCTCCGGCACCAAGCTCGCGATGGAGGACGCGATCGCGCTCTACGAGGAGTTCCGCGTCCACGACGACGTCGCCGGCGCCCTTGCCGCCTACGACGTCAACCGGCGCGACGAGGTGGGCCGGCTGCAGCACGCGGCCGAGGTCTCGCTCGCCTGGTTCGAGCATGTCGAGCGGTATTGGGAGATGGAGCCGACCCAGTTCGCCTTCAGCCTGCTGTCGCGTTCCAAGGCAATTACCTACGACAACCTTCGCACCCGGGATGAGGACTTCATCGCCGCCGTCGACCGGGACTTCGCCGCCGGCGTGGCGGAGAAGGAGAACCTGCCGGAAGTCGCGGAAACGCCCCCGCCGCCCATGTTCACGCCGTTCGCCGTGGGCGGCATGAGACTCCAGAACCGGGTCGTCGTCGCCCCGATGTGCCAGTACTGCGCCGACGACGGCGTGCCGGGGGAGTGGCACTACGTCCACCTCACCAGCCGCGCGCTCGGCGGGGCCGGGCTGGTCTATACCGAGATGGCGTGCATCGCCCCCGATGCGCGGATCACGCCCGGTTGCGCCGGCATCTGGAACGACGAGCAGGAGACGGCGTGGAAGCGGATCGCCGATTTCGCGCACGACTACACGGCGGCGAAGCTCTGTATGCAGATCGGCCATGCCGGGCGCAAGGGCGCGACGAAGCTCGCCTGGGAGGGGATCGACCAGCCGCTGGACGACGCCGCGTGGGAGATCGTTGCCCCGTCGCCGCTGCCCTACCTGCCCCATTCGGCGGTGCCGCGCGAGATGGACCGCGCCGATATGGACCGGGTGAAGGCCGAGTTCGTCGCCGCTTTCGAACGCGCCGCCCGCGCGGGTTTCGACATGGCCGAACTCCACTGCGCGCACGGCTACCTGCTGGGCGGGTTTCTCTCGCCCGCCACCAACCGGCGGACCGACGGCTATGGCGGCAGCCTTGAGAACCGGCTGCGCTACCCGCTGGAAGTGTTCGACGCGGTCAGGGCCGCGTGGCCATCCGACCGGCCGATCTCGATCCGCATCTCGGCGCATGACTGGGTGCCCGGCGGAAACGAGGGGGACGACGCGGTGGCGATCGCGAAGGCCTTCGCCGCGCGCGGTGTCGACCTGGTCAACGTGTCCACCGGGCAGACCGCGTCCGAGGAACGGCCGGTCTACGGCCGCATGTTCCAGACCCCGTTCTCCGAACAGGTCCGGATCGAGGCCGGGGTGCCGACGCTGGTCGCCGGCAACATCTTCACCTGGGACCAGGTGAACACCATCGTCGCGGCGGGCCGCGCCGATCTCGTCGCGCTCGCCCGCACCCATCTCTACAACCCCAACTTCACCCAGCAGGCCGCGGCCTGGTACGGCTGGGACCCGGTGCCCTGGCCGGACCAGTATCTGTCCGCCAAGTTCGCCGCCTTCCGCCAGTTCGCGCGCGACCGCCAGGCGATCGAGGAGCTGCGCGAGGCGGCGAGGCCGGCCGAGCACGCCGCACGCCGCCAGTTCCGCCGCGACGCCGGCGCCGACGAATGGGAGACCAAGGGCGCCGCCGTCGGCGCCGCCGCGGCGAGCGCCCCATAGAACGTTCCGCGCCGCCCTTGGTGGCCATCGGGTCCCGTGCTATGCAAAATGGACCGGGAGCCGTGGGGGACTGGGCGATGGCAGCGGTGAGCGGCGAGGCGCCTGACGACGATCTTTCCGGTCTCGTGGCCGATCTCAGACAGCGTGCCGAGGCCGCTGGCGAGGATTTCAGGGCACGGGCGGGGCAAGCCGACAGGGATCGGCGCGTACCGGCCGAGAACATGGCGCAGATCCGGGAGTCGGGCCTGCTTCGCGTGATTCAGGCGCGCAACTGCGGCGGCCACGAATTGTCCATGCGTGCCCATCTCGACGTCATCTCGGCGATTGCGGAAGGCTGCTCCTCCACCGCCTGGGTGCTCGGCGTCATGCATGCCCACAGCTGGATGATGGCCCATTTCCCCGGCGAGGCGCGCGAGGAAGTCTACGGCGCCGATCCCGACACGATGGTCTCCGCGGTGATCGCGCCGCGCGGCAAGGCAACGCTGAACGGCGACGGGTCGGCGACACTGAGCGGCTTCTGGCCGTTCGGCTCGGGCTGCGAGCACGCCTCGTGGTTGCTGCTGGGCGCCGAGATATTCGATGAATCGGGCGCGGCGGTCGACCTCGCCGACTTCCTGGTGCCGACGAGCGACGTCGCCATCCAGGACGACTGGTTCGTGGCCGGGCTTTCCGGCACCGGAAGCTGTTCGATCAAGGTGGACGGGCTGAACGTGCCCGCGCACCGGCGTCTTTCCATCCCCGCGCTGATCGAGGGCGATACGCCGGGGATGGCGGAGGGATACGACGGCTGGTTGCACAAGGCTGATGCCGTTCCGGTGCTGGCGCTCTGCATCTGCGGCGCGGCGCTCGGACTGGCCCGCGCGGCGCTCGCCGAGTTTCGCCGAACGGTCCAGGACAAGCCGGTCGCCTATACGCCGCACATCCATTCCGAATGGTCGGCGACCCACATCAAGCTCGGGGAGGCCGCCTCTCTGATCGACGCGGCGCACCTGATGCTCTACCGGGTGGCCGACGACATCGACTCCTACGGGCGGTCGCGGACGCCGATGACCATAGAGATGCGCGCCCGCATCCGCATGGACTGTTCCCAGGGGGTACGGTTCGCGCTCGACGGCGCGGAGAAGCTGTTCCTGATGGCCGGCGGCTCAAGCCTCGCGCTCAGGAGCCCGCTGCAACAGGCCTCGCGCGACCTCCACGCGATCAACATGCACGGGCTTTTGTTGCCGGAGGCGAGCGCCGAACTGTACGGGAGGGTGCTGCTCGGCCTGGAGCCCAACACTATTTTGCTTTGAGGAATCAAATAAATCCAGTGAAAACAATTATTTGAAGATATAAGTTTAAGTTTCTTACAAACACAGGGGAGAGCCCAAATGCCAAAGAGCGAAAAGGGAACCGCGATGAAATCCAAGATCGGTCGCCGGCGCGCCCTCAAATACGGCGGCGGCGTGCTCGCCGCGGCCGCGGCGTCGGGCTTGCCGGCGCCCGCCGTCCACGCCGCCACCAGGCCGGTCAAGATCGGCTTCGTCAGCCCGCAATCGGGCCCGCTCGCCGCCTTCGGCGAGGCCGACCGGTTCGTCCTCGCCGACGCGCGCGCGGCGATCGGCGATGGGATCGCGATCGGCAAGAAGAAGTACCCGGTCGAGATCATCTCCCGCGACTCGCAGTCCAACCCCAACCGGGCCGCCGAGGTCGCTGCGGAGTTGATCCTCAAGAACGAAGTCAATCTGATGATCGGCTCGTCGAGCGGCACCACCGTCAACCCGGTGTCGGACCAGGCGGAGGCCAACGAGGTGCCTTGCGTCACCGCCGATACGCCGTGGCAGATCGTCTATTTCGGCCGCGGTGCAACGCCCGACAAGCCCTTCAAGTGGACCTACCACTTCTTCTGGGGCTTCGAGGACATGTTCAGCATCTTCATGGACATGTGGGATGCGCTCGGCACCAACAAGAAGATCGGCAGCCTGATCGAGAACAGCGAGGATGGGGTGAACGGCGGCGACCCCAAGCGCGGCTTCAGGCCGCCCATGGAGGCCCGCGGGTTCGAGTATTTGCAGCCGCCCCTGTTTTCGATGGGAAGTCCGGACTTCACCGCCCAGATCGCGGAGTTCAAGAAGGAGGGCGTCGAGATCCTTACCGGCATCGCGACGCCGCCCGATTTCTCGACTTTCTGGACCCAGGCGGCGCAGCAGGGGCTGATCAAGCAGCTCAAGGCCGGAACCATGGCCAAGGCGCTGCTGTTCCCGCCGGCGGTCGAGGCGCTCGGAGAGCGCGGCCACGGGCTGACGACGGAAGTGTGGTGGTCGTCTTCCCACCCCTTCAAGTCCAACCTGACCGGCCAGTCTTCGCGCGAGTACGCCGATTCCTATACCGCCAAGACCGGACGGCAATGGACCCAGCCCCTCGGCTTCAAGCACGCCAACATCGAGGTGGCGATAGACGTGCTGAAGCGCTGCGGGGACCCAGGCGATCCGAACGCCATACTGAACGCGATCGAAAATACCAACTACGAGTCGATCGTCGGGCCGGTCTCATGGAAGTTCGGCGACGCCCGGAACCCGGTGAAGAACGCCTGCCGCACGCCGCTGGTCGGCGGTCAGTGGAAGCGCGGCAAGAAGTTCAAGTATGAGCTCGAGGTCGTGCACAACGAACGGGCGAAGAATATCCCGCTGACCGGCAAGCTCGAATCGTTGAGCTGAAGAGGTGCCGGCGCGCGCCTTCGATACGGTGCCTTCGAGGGCTACTCAGGATGAGGAATAGGGAATGGCCTCATCCCGAGTAGGCCCGGAGGGCCGTATTGAGGGACGGCCCGCGCCATGACCGCGATTCTCTCGGTCGAGGGCCTGTCCAAGAGCTTCGGCTCGCTCCTGGTGGTCGATTCGTTCGACATGGCGCTCGATGACGGCGAGGCGCTCGGCATTATCGGCCCCAACGGCGCGGGGAAGAGCACGCTCTTCAACCTGATCACCGGCAGCTTGCCGCCCGACGACGGCAGGATCCTGTTCGCCGGCGAGGACATCACCCATTTGCCGGCCCATCTCCGCTGCCGCGCCGGGATCGGACGCTCCTACCAGATCCCCCACCCGTTCCGCGGGATGACGGTGTTCGAGAACCTGCTGGTCGGCGGCGCGTTCGGCGCCGGGCAGTCCGAGGCGGCGTCTTACGATCACTGCGTCGAGGTTCTGGAGCAGACCGGGCTTGCATCCAAGGCGAACGCGCTCGCCGGCTCGCTGACCCTCCTGGAGCGCAAGCGCCTCGAAATGGCGCGCGCGCTGGCGACCCGCCCGCGCGTCCTGCTGCTGGACGAGATCGCCGGCGGTCTGACCGAGCACGAGATTCGCGAACTCGTCGCCACCATCGGCGACATCAGAGGGCATGGCGTTTCGATCGTCTGGGTCGAACACATCGTGCATGCGCTGATGTCGGTAGTCGACCGGCTGGTGGTGATCGATTTCGGCAGGAAGCTGGATGAGGGCGACCCGCAGGCGGTGATCGACAATCCGGCGGTGCGCGAGGTCTATCTCGGGATCGCCGTCGAATGAGCCTCCTGGAGATCCGCAACCTCGACGCGTTCTACGGGGATTTCCAGGCCCTTTTCGGCTTCGATTTCGACCTCGACGCGCACGAGACGGTGGCCGCGATCGGCGCGAACGGCGCCGGCAAGACGACGCTGCTGCGGGCGATCACCGGCATGGTCGAAGCGACCAGCGACGTCCTGTCCTATCGCGGGGACAGCATCCAGTTCCGCGAGGCCGCCGAGATCGTCGCCCTCGGCGTCGCCATGGTGCCGGAAGGGCGCCGCCTGTTCCCGAGCCTTAGCGTCGAGGAGAACCTGATCATCGGCAGCTACAGCGGCCGGCCGGGAAGCTGGTCGCTGGAGCGCGTCTACGAGCTGTTCCCGGCGCTGCGCAACCGGCGCTCGGTCCCCGGCACCGCGCTCAGCGGCGGCGAGCAGCAGATGACCGCCATCGGCCGCGCCCTGATGTCGAACCCCGACCTGATCCTGTTCGACGAATTGTCGCTCGGGCTCGCGCCCGTGGTGGTCAGGGAAATCTACGAGGTGCTGCCCGTCATCAAGGCGGAAGGGACCGCGATGGTGGTGGTCGAGCAGGACATCAACCGCGCCCTCGAGGTGGCCGACCGGGTCTATTGCCTCCAGGAGGGCCGGCTCGCGCTCACCGGCGCGCCCGGGGACCTGACGCGGGACCGGATCGCGGCCGCCTATTTCGGTACCTAGAAAACCATCAGTAGAGCGATATATAGACTCAATCTCTCTATGCTTGCAGAATGAGTGCCGAGATCATCACCATGTTGGGCGGCTTCGCCACGCTCCTCGCTTCGGGCGGAACTTTCGCCATGTTCATGTTCCGCCTTTTCGTAAGGCTGGAGGGGAGGGTGGATGCCTTGGCCGGTGAGGTTGCCGATCTACGCGGGGACTTCTCCGAGCTGTCCCGCGAGGTCTCGGAGTTGCGCGGCGAATTCCGCGGTCGCTTCCGGACGCGGCCGGCAGCGGAATGATCGTTTGTCCATTTGGCGCCCTCAGTCGCCTGAAGTTCGGCCGAGCATACAATCGTCGTAACGGTTGGGCGGTCTGCTCTCGCGGGCCGTGACGACGCGGAAATTTCGCTCCCGGGAAGACGGAGGGGGCGAAAGACGGTCTGTGCCGGTATGCTCCGGCCATGATCGAGTGGATCAACAGCATCATCCAGGGCGTGCTCACGGGCGGGCTCTACGCGCTCTTTGCCGCCGGGCTCGCGATCATCTTCGGCGTGATGCGGCTGGTGAACATCGCGCATGGCGACCTCATCGTGCTCGCCGCCTTCGTCGCGATGGTGGTGATCGAGACGACCGGGGTCGATCCCTTCGTCAGCATGGTCGCGGTCCTGCCTTTCATGTTCTTCTTCGGCTACGTGCTGCAGCGCGGAATCCTCAACTACACGCTGGGCGACGACCTCCTGCCGCCGCTGCTGGTGACTTTCGGGATCTCTATCGTCATCCAGAACCTGCTGCTGGAGATTTTTTCGGCGGATTCGCAACGCCTGAAGGCGGGCCCCATCGAGGTCTCCAGCGTCCAGCTCGTCGAGGGGATCGAGCTCGGCATCCTGCCGCTGGTCGTCTTCGTCATCGCCGTCGTGCTGATCGCCGGGCTTCAGATCGGTTTCAGCCGGACCCGGCTCGGCCGCGCGTTCCGCGCGACCTCCGACGATCCGTCCACCGCCCGGCTGATGGGAATAAACCAGAAGCACGTCTTCGGCCTCGCCATGGCGGTTTCCCTCGTCCTGGTGGCGATCGCCGGCATTTTCATCGGCATCCGGACCAATTTCGATCCCGCGCTCGGGCCGACGCGGCTCCTGTTCGCGTTCGAAGCCGTGATCATCGGCGGGCTCGGCTCTATGTGGGGCACGCTCGCCGGCGGGGTCATCCTGGGCGTGGCGCAGAATATAGGCGCCAAGATCGATCCCGGCTGGCAGTTCCTCGCCGGCCATATCGCCTTCCTGGTCATCCTGGTCCTGCGCCCCAACGGGCTGTTCCCGAGGACGCGCGATGACTAGCCGTGTCGTCCATTCGACCCGGGCGAGCCGGATCGGCATGTCGGTCGCCGCGGTGCTGATCCTGGTCCTGCTGACGGTGCCCTGGTGGGGCGACCGGGCAACGATGCGCCTCCTCGTCGAGATCTTCTACATCCTTGCCCTGGCGCAGCTCTGGAACCTGCTCGCCGGCTATGGCGGGCTGGTCTCGGTGGGACAGCAGGCGTTCGTCGGGCTCGGCGGGTACCTGCTGTTCATCCTCGTCATCTTCCTCGATATCGGCACGATCTGGACCGTGCCGATGGCCGGCGTGCTCGGGGCGGTGATCTCGCTGCCGATCGCCTTCATCGTGTTCCGCTTGCGGGGGCACTATTTCGCCATCGGCACATGGGTGGTCGCGGAAGTGTTCCTGCTCGGCTTCGCGCAGGTAAAGGCGCTCGGGGGCGGATCGGGAATGAGCCTTCCGATCGCTGCGATCAAGTCCATCGCCGCATCCCGGGCGGATCGGGATGCCACGATCTACTGGCTCGCGCTCGCCCTCGCGGTCGCGGTGATCGCCGGCATCTACCTGCTCTTACGTTCGCGCTACGGCCTCGCGCTGACCGCGATCCGCGATTCGGAGGAGGCCTCGCGCAGCCTCGGGGTCGACAATTTCCGCGCCAAGCTGTTGGTCTATATCCTCGCGGCGTTCGGGACGTCGGCCATCGGCGCGCTGATCTACATTACCAAGATACGAATCACGCCCAGCGCCGCCTTCGACATCAACTGGACCGTCACGATCATCTTCATCGTCGTGATCGGCGGGATCGGCTCGATCGAGGGTCCGATCGTCGGCACGCTCATCTTCTTCCTGCTGCGGGAGCCGCTCGCGCCCTACGGGACGTGGTATCTGATCCTGCTCGGGGTGACCGCCGTGGTGGTCATGCTGAAGGCGCCCAAGGGGCTCTGGGGCCTTTTCGCGGAGCGCTTCGATATCGCGCTGTTCCCGGTGCAGCGGCGATTGTTGCTCGGGGCGGTCGACAAGCCGGGCTGAGCCCCGCCTTGCGGATTTCCGGCGCGCACGCCGCGATTTTCGCGGTCGGCTTCTTCGGCCTCGGCTTCGTCCCCATGATGACGGTCGCGGTGCCGCTCTGGGCGCTCGAGATCGGCGCGACGCCGTTCATGATCGGCCTCGTGCTCGGCGCCCGCGCCGCCCTGTCCGTCGTGTTGTCGATCCCGGGCGGCGCGTTGATGGACAGGCTCGGAATCAACCGGATCGCCGCGGCGGCGGCGATCGCGACGGCGGTGCTGTTCCCGCTCTACCCCGCGCTGCCCTCCGTCGCGGTGCTGATCGTCCTGCAACTCCTGACCGGCTTCGCGCAGGCGATGGTGTGGATGGCGGCGCAGGCCCATATGGGGCGGATCAACCGCGACGATCCCGGGCTGATGGGGCGGTTCAGCTTCGTCTCGACCTCGGGAAACCTGGTCGCGCCGGTGCTTTGCGGAACCGCCTGGGACGTCTTCGGCCCGGTGGGTGCGTTCTCGGTCATCGGCGCCTGGGGGCTCGCCACCCTCGTGGTGATCGGGTTCCTGCCGAAGGATGTGCGGTCGGACGAGCCCGTGGCGCGCGGATCCTGGCTCGGCGATTACCGTGACGCGCTGAAGATGATAGGCGTGCCCGCGGTTGCTTTTGTCGTCGCGTGCTCGTTCCTGATGACCTGCGTCCACGCGCTCAGGCATTCGTTCTACCCGGTCTATCTGGAGTCGCTCGACTTCAGCGGGACCACCATCGGCGTGCTGGTCGCCGTGGGTTCCGTCATGGCGGGGCTCTCGGGGCTCACGGCCGGCCCGGTTTCGCGGAAAGTACGTCCCAACATTCTGCTGGTCGTCACGATCGGTACCGCCGCCGCGTTGCTCTCCAGCGTCGTGCTTTTTCGCGAGTTCTGGCAGCTCCTCGGGATCGCGACGGGGTGGGGCGTGGCGTCGGGCATCGCCTTTCCGCTGATGCTCTACGTCCTGGCCCGTTCCGTGAACGCCGAGCGCCAGGGTATCAGCGTCGGGATCAGGTCCACGGTGAACCGGTTCGCGGGCTTCGTCGTGCCTGTCGCCATGGGGACAGCGGTCGAGTGGTTCGGCCTTCATGCGGCGTTTTTCGGGTTCGGCGCGGTTATGCTGTCGGCGCTCGGCCTGACCGCCGTCCGGTTGTTGCCGCGGGCGGGACAGGGGATGGGATAGCGCTATCGCGGGAATGCCATGCAGATCACCATCGGGACATCGGAATTCGAAAGCACGTTCTACACCCAGGCCGAGGCGATCGCGGCGATCGCGAAAGAGCGGGGGATTTTCGACCGCGTCGACATTTTCGCGACGCCGACGGCGAGCGTCGGGAACGCCGAGCGCATGGAGGCCGGAGAGATCGAGTTCGGACTCCTCGCCGCCAACTGGATCGGCCGCGCGGCGCGGGGCGAGCCGCCGTTCGAGCGCGCGCTCGACGTCCGCATGGCGGCGCCGGCGAATTCGGGGCCGATGTTCTTCGTCGCGCTCCGCGAGTCGGGGCTGGAGACGGTCGACGATCTGCGCGGCGGACGGGTCTCCATCGGCCCCGCCGGAAGCGGCATGGCGCAGCACGTCGCGACCATGTTCGGGGTGCTCGGCATCGGCTTCGACACATTCGAGCAGATCCATCTCAACTTCCTCGACGGCGCCAATGCGCTGGCGGCGGGGGAGATCGACGCCCAGTTCCAGTGCCCGATTCCCAACAAGGTGATGACCGGGCTCGCCGAACGGGCCGACATACGGGTGCTCGATTACGGGGCCGGCCAGCTCGAAACCCTGCTCGAGCGGGTCGGGTTCTACCGTCCCGCGCAGGTGAAGGCGGGCGCGCTTCGAGGCCACGAGCGCGACAGCGACCAGATCGGTGTGCTCAACGTGATCGCTACCCATGCCCGCACGCCCGACGACACGGTGGGCCGGCTGGCGCGGCTGATGGCGACGCAGCACGAGCGCCTTGCCGCGCTCAACCCGCTGTTCGAAGGGTTGGACCGCCTGTTCGATCCGTTGCGGAGCGATGGGGCGGCCGGCCTTACGATCGACGGCGTGCCGCTTCATCCGGCGGCCGCGTCAACCTACCGCGAGCTTGGGCTGATAGGACCCTGAGAGGCCGCGAATTCCCGTACCAGGTCCAGAGCGAGCGCCTTGTTCTCCGGCGTGCCGCTGATCTGGAGGATGGGTTCCTCGATCCCGGCGTCGAGATAACCCGCGAGCAGCCTGCGGCAATCGGCGGGCGTGCCGCCGACGCAGAACGCCTCGATGGCCTCGTCGGGGATCATCGCCGCCGCCGCCGGGAGGTCCCGCCGCCCCACGGCGTCCATGATCGCCTCGTGGTCGATCGCGAGACCCGAGGTCGCGATGTTGTCGGCGTGGCGCGCGCTGCGAAACAGATAGGCGAGCTTGGTCTTCAGGTCTTCGACCGCCGCCGTTCCGTCCGGCGACACCGAGAAATAGATCAGGCTTGCGCGGCGGAGCGTATCGCGGTCCCGTCCCGAAGCACCCAGCCCTTCCTCCGCGAAGGCGAGGCAGCGCCGGGTCGATTCGAGGGTGAGCCCGCCCGACAGCAGCACGCCGTCGGCGATTCGCCCGGAGAGGCGGAGCACCTGAGGGCCGGTAGAAGCGACATAGATCGGCAGCGCCACGGAGGGCGCGAAGTTCATGTAGACGCCGTCGAGCCGATAGGACGGGGCTTCCCGCCGCACCGGTTCCCCGGTCCAGAGCGCGCGCAGGTCGGAAACCATGTTGCCGATGGCGGCGACCGGACGCACCGGTTCGTGACCCGATTCCTTGAGATTGAGCAGGTTGCCCACCGACACCGCGACGGCGACGCGGCCCGGGGCCAGCTCCTCGAGCGTCGCGAGCGCCATTGCCGTCGGGGTCGGATGCCAGAGATAGGGGCTGATCGCGGTCGGCACCAGGCGGACGGTCTCCGTCGCTACGGCGATCCCCGCGCAGGCGGTCACCGCCTCGCGCCAGCCCATGTGCTCGGCGACCCAGACGCTCCCGGCTCCCGCCGCCTCCGCCCCCCGGGCGAGGCGGATCATCTCGCGCGCGTCGTCGAACCCGTCGAAGACGACGCCGATTTCGACCGTCATTCCTGCTCTCCCGCAAGCCCCGAGACTTGATCGCGACCGCCCCGGCTGTGATCTTGACGGAGCGGTAAAGAAGGCGCGGGGCCATGCTCTACATCATCTACCAGATCGACAAGCCGGGCTCGGAAGAGATTCGGGCGCGAGCCCGGGAAGATCACTTCGCCTATCTCGACGCGCACGAGGACATCCTGGTGCTCGGCGGCGCGCTGCTCGGCGAGGACGGCAAGACGCGTACCGGGAGCGTGCTGATCGTCAATGTCCCCTCGCGAGAGGAGGCGGAGGCGTTCTCCCGCGACGAACCGTTCCGCAAGGCCGGGCTGTTCGAGCGAGTCGAGATCAACCGCATGCGCCGTGGGCAATGG
The DNA here is from genome assembly GCA_028820505.1 of Defluviicoccus sp. Taxonomy (GTDB): domain Bacteria; phylum Pseudomonadota; class Alphaproteobacteria; order MPNO01; family MPNO01; genus MPNO01. The sequence continues at coordinate 18,911 of JAPPIT010000142.1, read as the reverse complement.
AACCCGGCCGCCGCGCCGAAGACCGCCGAGGGCAACTGACCGCGTCGCAGCCGGTCAGGCGGCGATTCCCTCGGGCAGCGGATCCCTCTCGCCGAGCACCGCCGTCCGGTAAATCTCGTTCATGCAGGCCCAGCGCGTCTTGACCGCGACGGTGGCGACCTCGACGGCGCGCGCGGCCATCTCCTCGGTCCGGACCAGCCGCTCGACGAGCTGGATCTGGCGGCTCGAATGGTCGGCGTCGGCGATGTAGTGCTCGGCGAAGAACTCGATCGCCGGGTCGTCCATCTCCAGCCCGTGGAACTTCTTGAAGGCCGGAAGCGTCCGTTCGCCGTTGATCGCCGGCTGCTGGCCTTCCTGGGTCGACTGCATGGCGACGATGACCGGAAAGGCCTCGTCCCGCACGGTCGCGAGGTAGAAATAGGACCGTGCCCGCCAGGCGGGCAGCTGCTCGGTCGCGAGCACCTCGTCGTCGGTCATGCCGGCGTACCGGCAATAGCGGAAAATGAGCTCCATGTGGTCGTGCGGTTCCCGGTCTTCGCCGGGGCCGGCAACGAGCCCTTCCTCTTCCGCGAGGTTCTCCAGGATGAACCGCCGCCCGTCGGGCGGAGCCTTGGCGTAGATCAGCCCGAAGCTCGGCAGCGCCCGGACGACGTGCTGATAGTGCTGCGCCATCAGCTTCGCCATCGCCGCGAGCCCGACGGTTCCCTCGTGGAACCCGACATAGAACGGGTGGTCCTTGGTATGCCAGGTCTCGCGCAAGGCGACGATGTCGGCTGCCGCGCGCTTGCCGATGGAGTTCGCTTCGCCGCCCATGACAGCCTCCTTCGCCGTTCCGGGAACCTCGGAGGTGATAGCCAAGCGGTCCGCGCCGTTCAACCGGGCTCTGCTGGACAAAGCGCCTCCGATGTGGGCGTCTAGCGCGCACCGGCATCGACGGGAGGCGGACGAGCGATGAGCTATGACGGGCTCAGGCCCTATCTCCAGGTCCTGGAGCAGCGGGGCATGATGCGCTGGGTCGACAAGGAGGTCGACAAGGACTGGGAGATCTCGGCGGTGCTCCGCATGATCTTCCGCGCGATGTCCGAGCAGAACCGCTACGGCATCGGCTTCCGCAACATCAAGGGCTATCCCGGCGGCCGGGTCGTGGCCGGGGTGGTGGCGTCGTCGCGCGAGATGATCGCCACAGCGATCGGCTGCGAGCCCAACTTCGCCGCCATCCACGCCAAGGTCATCGAGGGCATCGCCAACCCGATCGAGCCAGTGATCGTGGACGACGGGCCGTGCAAGGAAGTGATCGTCTCCGGCGACGACGTGGATCTCAACGCGCTGCCGATCCCGGTGTGGACGCCGGAGAAGGACGCGGGGCCCTATCTCACCCCGCTCTGGGTGACCAAGGACCCGGATGACGGGCGGCGCAATATCGGCATCCGGCGCTGCCAGATAAAGGGCAGGGACAAGACCGGCATCCTGTTCGGCGCGCCCGATCGGGGCGGCGCCATCCACTGGGAGAAATGGAAGGCGCGCGGCAGGAACATGCCGGCGGCGATCTTCATCGGCGGCGATCCGGTGCAGTACGTGGTCGCGCCCGCGCGCTATGGCGCCGACGAGCTCGCGGTCGCCGGCGGGATCCGTGGCGAGGCGATCCCGATGGTGCGCTGCGAGACCGTGGATCTCGAAGTGCCGGCGCATGCGGAGATCGTCATCGAGGGCGAGGTGCTGACCGATTCGCTCGAGCCGGAAGGCCCGTTCGGCGAGTTCACCGGCTACATGGCGGGCGGCCGCCACGCGCCGGTGTTCAGGGTGAACTGCATCACCCACCGGAAGGACCCGATCCTGCTCGGCATCATCAGCCAGCTGCCGCCGTCCGAGAGCAGCATGATCAAGCGGTCGCTGCTCGAGGCTGGGCTGAAGAAGCACCTCAGCGAGGACCTCCGCATCCCCGGCATCGCCGACGTGCATGCGCTGGAGGCCGGCGGATGCACGGCGACGCTCTGGATCTCGCTGAAGAAGATGTATGCCGGCCATGTCGACCAGGCGGTCTTCGGCACGTTCGGCCATATGGGGATGAGCTATTTCAAGTGGATCGTCGTCACCGACGACGACATCGACATCGAGGACCCGTTCATGCGCGACTGGATCCTCGCCTGGCGGGTCCGCCCGGAGCACGACCTGCGGGTGATCGAGACCCCGGCTGCGGTCGAGCTCGACCCATCCTCCTTCGGTCCCGACACGCCGGATGGCGGCCAGGCGCCGGGCGCCAAGGTGGTGATCGACGCCACCCGGAAATGGGGCTATCCGGGGATTTCCCTGCCGCCGCTGGATAAACTGCGCGGGGTGGCGGAGGACTGGGAGAGCTACGGCCTGCCGCCGCTCGAGGACCTCAAATTGCCCCGGGGCGAATAGGCGTTCAGGCCGGCGGGTCGATTTCGCACCAGACAGGGGTGTGGTCCGACGCCTTCTGCTTGCCGCGAGGACCCTTGTCGATACCGGACGCCGACAGCCGGTCGGCGGCCTGCGGCGACAAGAGCACATGGTCGATCAGAAGCCCGAAGTCCTTCTGCCATGCGCCGCCCTGGTAGTCCCAGAAGCTGTACGTGTGCGGCGCGCCGTTGAACGCCCGGTAGGCGTCCGTCAGCCCGAGATGGATCAGGGAACGGTAACGCCTTCGCGATTCCGGCCGGCACAGCGCGTCGTCGGCCCAACCGTCGGGGTCGTAGCAGTCCTCGTCGGTCGGCACCACGTTGTAGTCGCCGCCGAGCACCAGCGCCTCCTCCTGGCGCAGCAGGTCGCGGGCGTGTGCGAGCAGACGGTCCATCCAGCGCAGCTTGTAATCGTATTTTGCGCCCGGCGCGGGGTTGCCGTTGGGCAGATAGATCGACGCCACCCTGAGGTCGCCGACGAAAGCCTCGATATAGCGCGCCTGGTCGTCGTCGGGATCGCCGGGGAGGCCGGTCCGCACGTCCTCGATCGGTTGCCTCGCGAAGATGCCGACGCCGTTGAAGTTCTTCTGTCCGCAGATGGCGACGTTGTACCCCGCATCCTCGATCGCCTCGCGCGGGAACGTCTCGTCGGTCGCCTTGAGCTCCTGGGCGAGAACGATGTCGGGGGAAAACTCGGCCAGCCATTCGAGCACGCGGGGCAGCCGGGCGCGGATGGAATTGACGTTCCAGGTGGCGATCCTGGTCATCCGACCGCGAACGAGACTCCGCAGCCGCAGGTCGACGCCGCGTTCGGGTTGCGAACCGTGAAATAGGCGCCCACGAGTTCCTCGACATAGTCGATCTCGGAACCGCCGAGGAATTCGAGCGAGATGTCGTCGATCACGACGCGAACGCCGTCGCGCGAAAACACCTTGTCGTCGCCGTTGCAGGAATCGTCGAAGGTGAAGCTGTACTGGAATCCGGAGCAGCCGCCGCCGCCCACCGCGACCCGAAGCATCGCGCCCGAGGCGTCCTCGGCCGCTTCGAGCTCGCGGATCCGGCGCACCGCCGAGTCGCTGATCGTTACCGCCGCAACCGCCGGCCCGGTGCCGCTTTCCACCCCCTCCGACATGGCAGCTTATCTAGGCCGGGGTCGCTATGCCGTCAAGCCGCGGTCGACATTAAGCACTTGAAATCGTTTCCTTCGTCGCGCAATTACGGGCTGCCAGCCGTGTCGCATGATCGCCGAAGGCCGAAATGAACGTATTCGAGGCCATGAGGGAGCTTATCGAGAACTCCCTCGCCGTCGCACTGGAACAGGTCGGGCAGGCCCCCGTCGCCAACGGCGCGGATTTCTCCGTCGAGCCGCCGCGGGATGCGCGCCACGGCGAGGTTTCCAGCAATGTCGCGCTGGTGCGCGCGAAGGCGGCCGGCATGAACCCGCGAGATCTCGCGGAACGGGTGGCGGCGGCGCTCGCCGCGCATGCGGACGTGGTCGACGCCTCGGTCGCCGGACCCGGGTTCATCAATCTCCGCCTGCGAGGCGAGGTCTGGCGCGCGCGGCTCCGCGACATTCTCGCCGCCGGCACGTCTTACGGCGACTCGGACCTGGGCAAGGGCAACAAAGTCAACGTCGAGTACGTATCGGCCAACCCCACCGGCCCGATGCATGTGGGCCACGGCCGGGGCGCGGTTGTCGGCGATGCGCTTGCCTCGCTCTTCGCCAAGGTGGGGTACGCCGTCACCCGCGAGTACTACGTCAACGATGCCGGCGTTCAGGTCGACGTGCTCGCGCGCTCGCTTCACCACCGTTACCGGGAGGCGGCCGGGCAGGAGGCGGGCGAACTGCCGGAGGATCATTACCCCGGCGAGTATCTCGTCGAGGCGGGCGCGGCGCTTCTCGAGCGGGACGGCGCGAGATGGCTCGACCGCGCGGAGGAGGACTGGCTTCCGCCGGTCCGCGACTTCGCGGTCGATGCGATGATGGACCTGATCAGGGACGACCTCGCGGCGCTCGGCATCTCGCACGACGTCTTTTCCTCGGAACGCGCGCTTGCCGCATCGGGGGCGGTCGACGACACGCTCTCCGACCTCGAAAGCCGCGGGCTTCTGCATGTCGGCATTCTCGAACGGCCCAAGGGAAGGACGGACGAGGATTGGGAGCCCCGGCCGCAGACCCTGTTCCGCTCGACCGCGTTCGGCGACGATACCGACAGGGCGATTCGCAAATCGGACGGCAGCTGGACTTATTTTGCTACCGACATGGCCTATCATCGGGACAAGTTCCGCCGGGGCTTCCCCATCCTGATCGATGTCTGGGGCGCCGATCACAAGGGCTACGTGAAGCGCATGCAGGCCGCGGTCGCGGCGCTGAGCGGGGGCAAGGCGGACTTCGACGTCCTCATCTGCAACCTGGTCAATCTTTCCGAGGCCGGGCGGCCGGTGAAGATGTCGAAGCGCGCGGGCACGTTCGTCACCCTGCGCGAAGTGGTCGACCGGGTCGGCATGGACGTGGTGCGGTTCATCATGCTGACGCGCGGAAACGAAGCCTCGCTCGACTTCGACCTCGCCCGGGCGGTCGAGCAATCGAAGGATAACCCGGTTTTCTATGTCCAGTACGCCCATGCGCGCGCCTGTTCGGCGCTGCGCAACGCGGCGGAGACGTTTCCCGGCGAGGATTTTTCCGATCCAGCGCTCGCCGAGGCGCCGCTCGACCGGCTCGACGAGGAAGAGGAACTCTCGCTGATCCGCATGCTGGCCGGCTGGCCGCGCACGGTCGAGGCCGCCGCCGAAGCGGCCGAGCCGCATCGGATCGCCTTTGCGCTGTCGGACATAGCGGCCGCTTTCCACGCCCTCTGGAACCGCGGCAACGTCGATGACGATCGCCGCTTCGTCGTCGCCGGCGATCTCGCGTTGAGCCGGTCCCGCCTCGCCCTGGTGCGGGCGACCGCCCTGGTCATAGCGTCCGGGCTCGAAGTCATGGGCGTGAACCCGGTCGAGGAAATGCGCTGATGGCGAGGAGGCCCGGCGCCGATCCAACCGTCCGCCACGGGCACGGGAAGGGAGGCGGCATGCGCCGGCTCCGGAAACTGCTCTCCGGCGCCGTCGGAATCGCGGCGCTGGCCGCTTCCGGCGTGGCGATGGTCCATGCCTACAGCGAAGGGCGGTCGTCGGCGTCCGGCGGAGCCCCGGTGCTGATCGCGGCCGATCCCGGACCGTTCAAGGTCAAGCCGGACTCCCCCGGCGGCCGCGCCGTTCCCGACCGGGACAAGCGGATCTACGACCGCGTCGCCGCGGCCCCGCAGAACAGGACCCCCGAACGTCTGTTGCCGCCTCCGGAAGTCCCGCTGCCGCGTCCCAGGTACGAGCCGGAACCGCCTGAGGAGCCGGTCGCCGCGATTCCCGACCCTGACCCGGCGGAACCCGAAACGGCAAGCCCGGCGAAGAATACGGAGACGGCGAAGGCGGAGGCGGAAGCCCGGAAACCGCCCGCCCCGCTTCCGGAGGCGGAGAAATACCGGCTGCAGCTCGCCGCGCTCCGTTCGAAAGCCGGCGTCGACAAGGCGTGGAAGCGTCTCCGGACGCGCCACAGCGATCTCCTCTCCGGTCTCGGACTCGCGGTAGAGAAAAAGGATCTCGGTCCGCCGAAGGGTGTCTATTACAGGCTTCTCGCCGGTCCGGTGAGCGACCGGAAGAAGGCCCTGCGTCTGTGCGCCGATCTCGAGAAGCGCAATGTCGGCTGCCTCGTCGTCAGGCGCTGAACCGACGCATCCGGCCGCGGTAATCTTCGGTTGCGCGGGCGAGACGCTCGGCGCGCAAGAGCGGAGGTTCTTCGCCGACGCCGATCCGCTCGGTTTCATCCTGTTCGGGCGCAACTGCCGGGAGCCCCGGCAGGTTCGCGATCTGGTCTCGGCCCTCCGCGACGCCGTAGGCCGGGACGACGCCCCGGTGCTGGTCGACCAGGAGGGAGGAAGGGTGCAGCGCCTCGGGCCGCCGCATTGGCGACGACGCGCGGCCTGGCGCAGTTTCGGGGACATGGCCGCCGAACGGGGTCTCGACCGCGCAATCGAAACGGCGCGCATCGCCGCGCGGGACATCGCCGGCGAACTCGCGGATCTCGGCATCGACGTGAACTGCCTGCCGCTGCTCGACGTGCCGGCTCCCCAGGGCCACGCCATCATCGGAGACCGCGCCTTCTCGAAGGATCCGGACATCGTCGCCGCGCTCGGGCGCGCCGTCTGCGAGGGGCTCCTCTCCGAGGGGGTGATCCCGGTGATCAAGCATATTCCGGGTCACGGGCGGGCGACGGTCGACAGCCATCTGGCGCTCCCCGCGGTGGATGCCCCGGGGGAGGCGCTGGAAGCCGATTTCGCGCCGTTTCGCGCACTGCGCGACATGCCCTGGGCGATGACCGCGCACGTGGTCTACACGGCTTTCGACGCCAACGCCCCGGCGACCGCATCCCGGACGGTCGTGGAGAGCGCGATCCGCGGTTCCATCGGCTTCGCGGGCCTGCTTGTCTCCGACGATCTCTGCATGAGGGCGTTGACCGGCGGTCCCGGCGCTCGCGCGCGCGCTGCCCTCGACGCCGGCTGCGACGTGGTCCTGCACTGCAACGGCGATCTGGCCGAAATGCGCGAGACCATGCGTGGCACGGGGCCGATGAGCGACCGCGCGATGGCGCGGTTCGGGAACGGCGTCGCGCTGGCCCGCCGCGCCAGGCTCCCGGTGACGGCGGGCGATTGATGGATTTCGTCTACACGGCCTCGACCTGGATCGCGCCCGTCCTGATCGCGATCACCCTGCACGAGGCGGCGCACGGCTATGTCGCGTGGCGGCTCGGCGACGATACCGCGAAGCGCCTGGGCCGGGTGACCTTCAACCCGCTGCGCCATGTCGATCCCTACGGCACGATCGTGATACCGGCGCTGCTGCTGTCCTTCAGCAACTTCGTCTTCGGCTGGGCGAAGCCCGTTCCCGTCGATTTCAGCCGTCTGGAACGACCCCGCCGGGACATGGTCTGGGTCGCCGCCGCGGGGCCGGCGGTCAACATAGCTCTCGCCGCGGCCTCGGCCGCCCTCATGCACCTGGTTCCGCTGCTGCCGGTCACCGCCGAGCTCTGGGTTTTCGAGAACCTGCGGAACTCGATCGTGATCAACCTCGTGCTCGCGGTGTTCAATCTGCTGCCCTTGCCGCCGCTCGACGGAGGGCGCATCGCGGTCGGGCTGCTGCCGTTGCCGCTCGCACGCCCTTTGGCCCGCATGGAGCGATTCGGCCTGTTCGTGATAATAGGCGTGCTGTTCGTCCTGCCTTACGCGGGGCAGGAGTTCGGGGTGGACCTCAACGTCTTCCCCTGGCTGATCGGGGAGCCGGTGCGCTTCCTGATGGGTGTGATCGCGGGGCTCGCGGGGTTTGCGCCCTGACTGAAGACGGAAACCTGGTGGCGGAAGAGGATTGGCCGGCCGGACCCGGCCTGACCCTTCAGCTCGATCTCGACGGCTACGAGGGGCCGATCGACGTGCTCCTGGTGCTGGCGCGTCAGCAGAAGGTCGACCTCACCCGCATTTCCATCCTCGATCTCGCCGAACAGTATCTGGTGTTCATCGCCGAGGCGCGGCGGCTCGACCTGGAGATCGCCGCCGACTATCTGGTGATGGCCGCCTGGCTGGTCTACCTCAAGTCGCGGTTGCTGCTGCCCGACGAGGAGGACGACGAAGAGCCCAGCGGTCCTGAGCTTGCCGAGGCGCTCGCTTTCCAGCTGCGGCGGTTGCAGGCGATGCAGGAAAAGGGCCGGCAATTATTGGCGCGGCCGCTTCTGGGCCGGGAGGTGTTCGCTCGCGGCGAGCCGCAGGAGATCGAGATCGTTCGCCGCTCGGTGTACGAGGTATCCCTCTTCGATCTCCTTTCCGCCTACGGCGAAAGCCGCCGGAGGGCGAGCGATGCAGTGCTGGAAATCGAGCCCAGCACGCTCTACTCGATCGCCGAGGCGATCGAGCGGCTGAGCGGCCTCAGCGGCGGCACCGCGGACTGGAAGACCCTGTTCGAGTTCCTGCCGCCCGAGGCCGGCGGCGGCATCCGGCTCCGCTCCGCGATCGCGTCGACTTTCGTCGCGGGCCTCGAACTCGCCCGGATGGGTCGGCTCCAGTTCAGGCAAATGAACCCGTTCGGCCCCATATACATACGCGGCCGCAGCGCCCTTCAACCCGTTCAGGAGGCCACGAATGAAGCATGATCTGCGCCTCATGGAAGCGATCCTGTTCGCCGCTTCCGAACCGGTCGACGAAGCCGCTCTCGCCGAGCGCTTCGCCGAAGATACCGACGTGGCGGCCCTGATCGACGAACTCGCGGCGGTTTACGCCGGACGCGGCGTCAACCTTGTACGGATCTCAGGCGGCTGGTGCTTTCGCACGGCGGAGGACCTCGCCGGACATATGCGCGTCGAGCGCAAGGCGATCCGCAAACTTTCGCGCGCGGCGGTCGAAACGCTTGCCGTCATCGCCTACCACCAGCCGGTGACCCGCAGCGAGGTCGAGGAGATCCGCGGCGTCGCGGCGAGCAAAGGCACGTTCGACATCCTGCTGGAGGCGGGCTGGATACGACCGGCCGGCCGGCGCAGGACGCCGGGTCGTCCCGTAACCTGGGGCACGACGGACGAGTTTCTGATCCATTTCGGACTGTCAGGCCTCGCGGACCTGCCCGGGTTCGAAGAGCTCAAGGCGACCGGACTGCTCGATACCCGCCCCGCGAGCGCGATCGTGGGTTTGGGGGACAAGGGTCAGGAGACGGACGACGAGACGGAGCGCGACGAGAGCGTCCTGGCCTTCTCCGCTCCTCGCCGGGAGCTGTCCGACCGTCCGCGGGAACCCGAGTTCGCCCCGGCGGCCGCCGCCGAATAGGAAGGGGCGGGCCCGACCACGGCCGGGACGCTCGCCGCAAACGCGAGTGCACGACATCGCGGTTTCGGGTATATACGCTTTCCGGCATCGCCGCCCGCGGCGGCGATGGCAGGATGGAAGGCAGGAGCACCCGCGATGGGATCGTTTAGCATCTGGCACTGGCTCGTCGTCCTCGTTGTGGTCCTTGTCCTGTTCGGGGGCGGAGGCAAGCTCTCGCGTCTCATGGGCGATGCGGCGCGCGGCATCAACGCTTTCAAGAAGGGCCTGAAGGAAACCGAGCCGGCCGGCACGGTGAAGGCGGAAGCCCAGGAAACCGCGAAGGAAATTCCAGCGGAAGCGACGGAACGGGACGAGGCCGCCAAGAGCTGAAACCTCGTTGAACGGGGTGGCGGCGCGCCACGGCACGGACGCTGCGGTGGACAGGCCCTCCGCCAGAACGGCAACCCGATGATGGAACGGCCGGCCGATGCTTGACATCGGCAGTTGGGAATTCCTGATCGTTATCGTGATCGCGCTGATCGTGGTCGGCCCCAAGGAGCTGCCCGGCCTGGTCAGAACGGTGAGCCAATGGGTCCGCCGCGCCAGGGAGCTCGCGCGCGAGTTCCAGGGCGGGCTGGAGGACATGGCGCGCGAGGCCGAACTGGACAAGGTGAAAGATTCTCTCCAGACCGAACTCGACCCCGACGGGATGGTAAACACCATCAAGCGCGATATCGAGGACGAGATCGAGGACGAATGGCTCGACGACGAATCGGTCTTCGACTTCGAGGATGCCGAACAGGCGGCCTCGGCCAAGGGCGAATCCCGAGCCGACGAGACCCAAACGTCCGAATCCGGGGAAGAGGCCGACGCCCCGCCCGCCGGGGACGACCGGGAGGAACCCGTCGCCGCGAAGTCCGGATCGGGTGACTGACCGTGGCCGACGACGACGCTCCGCAAGACAAGGCGATGCCGCTGCTCGATCACCTGATCGAGCTCCGCAAGCGCCTGATTTTCTGCGCCGTCGGTTTCATCGTCACGTTTTTCGCCTGCTTCTTCGTCGCGGAGGAGATTTTCGAGTTCCTTGTCCGGCCGCTCGCCGCGGCTCTCGACGAGAAGGAGGGGGGGCGGATGATCTTCACCGCCCTGCACGAGGCCTTCTTCACCTACGTCAAGGTCGCGTTCTGGACTGCCGCCCTGATCGCCTTTCCCCTGATCTCGATGCAGATCTGGCTGTTCGTGGCCCCGGGTCTTTACCGGAACGAGCGGCGGGCGTTCCTCCCCTTCCTGATCGCGACCCCGATCCTGTTCTGCATGGGCGCGGCGCTGGTCTATTACGGCGTCATGCCGGTGGCCTGGGAGTTCTTCCTCGACTTCCAGAAGCCCGCCGATCCGGGCGACCTCGCGATCGAGGTCGAGCCCAAGGTGGACCAGTATTTGTCGCTCGTCATGCGGTTGATCTTCGCCTTCGGCATCGGCTTCGAGCTGCCGGTATTCCTGATGCTGCTCGCGCGGGCGGGAATCGTCACCGCCGACGGGCTCGCCGCCAAGCGGCGCTATGCGATCGTGGCCGTGTTCATCGCCGCCGCGATCCTGACGCCGCCGGACGTTTTCAGTCAGATCGGGCTCGCATTGCCGATCATCCTGCTGTACGAAGCCTCGATTTTCGGGGCGCGGGTGATGGAGCGCAAACGCGCCGAGCGCGAAGCGGCCGAGGACGCGGCCGTCTAGGCGGAGTTCTCGATGCTCGACCTGCGCTGGATCAGGGAAAACCCGGACGGGCTCGACCGCGGGCTCAAACGCCGCGGCATGGAGCCGATGAGCGACCGAATTCTGATGCTGGACGGAGCCCGTCGCAATCTCCGGACCGCCATCCAAGCTGCGCAGACTCGTCGCAAGGAGGCGTCTCGCGAGTTCGGTGCTGCGAAGAAGGAGGGCAGGGACTCACCCGCACTGAGGGGCGAGGTTGCCGACCTCAAGAACCAGATACAGTTGTTTGACGTCGAACTCGCCAAATCCGACGCCGAGATCGACACCCTGCTGAAGGATCTTCCCAACTTGCCGGCTGCCGATGTTCCCGACGGTCCCGACGAGAGCGCCAATGTCGAGATCCGGCGGGTCGGCGCGCCCCCGGTCTTCGACTTCCAGGCCCGGGACCATGTCGAGATCGGCGAAGCGCTGGGGATGATGGACTTCGCCGCCGCCTCCAAACTCTCCGGCGCGCGGTTCGTGGTGCTCAACGACGCGCTTGCCCGGCTCGAACGCGCGCTGGCGGGTTTCATGCTGGACCTGCACACAACCGAATTCGGCTATACCGAGGTCAGCACGCCGTTCCTCGTGCGCGATTCCGCGCTCTACGGGACCGGACAGCTTCCCAAGTTCGGCGAGGACCTGTTCAAGACGACGACGGACCACTGGCTGATCCCCACCGCGGAGGTGCCGCTGACCAACCTGGTCGCCGACGAGATTCTCGACGCCGACGACCTGCCGCTCCGTTTCACCGCCCTGACCCCGTGCTTCCGCTCCGAGGCGGGGGCGGCGGGGCGCGACACCCGCGGTATGCTGCGCCAGCATCAGTTCCACAAGGTCGAGCTCGTCAGCATCGTCCGCCCCGAGACATCGGCCGATGAGCTGGAGCGGATGACCGGGGCCGCGGAAGAGGTGCTGAAGCGCCTGGAAATCCCTTACCGGGTGGTGGTTCTGTCCACCGGCGACATGGGTTTCGCCGCCGAGAAGACCTACGACATCGAGGCCTGGCTGCCGGGGCAGGGGACCTACCGGGAAATCTCCAGCTGTTCGAACTGCGGGGCGTTCCAGGCGCGCCGGATGCGCGCGCGCTACCGTCCGGAGGACCGGAAAGGAACGGATTTCGTGCACACGCTCAACGGCTCCGGCGTGGCGGTCGGCCGGCTGCTGATCGCGCTGCTGGAGAACCGCCAGCAGGCGGACGGTTCGGTCTCGGTGCCCGCCGCGCTTCGCCCCTATCTCGGCGGACTCGACGCGATTCGGCCGACGCGGTAAAGCAGAGCCAATCTTCCGCTTGCCGAGCGACGCGAAGCCTTTTTCGTGATCGAATACGAATCCAAGATCCGCCTGTTGAAGGAGCTCCGGGGTCAGGGCATCGCCGACCCCGACGTGCTCTCCGCGATCGAGCGCGTGCCGCGCGAGATGTTCGTGCCGGAGGCCTTTCGTTCCCGCGCCAACGACAACGACGCGCTGCCGATCGGGCACGGCCAGACCATTTCCCAACCTGTCGTGGTCGCCTACATGACCGGGCAACTCGAGCTCGGCGGACGGATGAAGGTGCTGGAGATCGGCACCGGATCGGGCTACCAGGCGGCGGTGCTGTCGACGCTGTGCCGGCGGGTCTACACGATCGAGCGTTACCGGGCCCTGTTGCGGCAGGCGGAAAGGCGGTTCGACGAGCTGCGTTTCTCCAACATCACGACGCGGTGGGACGACGGCTCAAGGGGCTGGCCCGAGGTGGCGCCTTTCGAGCGTATCATCGTAACCGCGGCTGCGGCAGACGTGCCGCCGGTGCTGCTGAACCAGTTGGCGCCCGACGGGGTGATGATCCTTCCGGTCGGAGGAGACGATGAGGACCAGCAGCTTCTCAAGTGCCGCAAGAGGGGAGAAGACGTGCACTACGAGACCCTGTGGCCCGTCCGTTTCGTTCCGCTGCTGGCCGACACCGTGGACGATTCGGGACGCTGACCTGGCGATTCGTTACGGCAATTGTATTTGGAAATGGATGAGATTAGTTTGAGAATAGATTGATTCAACGGACTCTTTTGACCGTGCTTCGATCCCTTGTCCTGATTGCCGCGTTGCTCGCCGCAGCGGGGTGCGGCAGCAGCCGCCACGATTCCAGCGCCGATTCGGGGCGAAGCTGGAACCGGAATGCGCCCGCCGACAGGGGCGGGGGCGCTGCCGTGGTCGTCCGCAGGGGCGACAGCCTCTACAAGATCGCCCGCCGGCACGGGGTGCCGCTCCGCGACCTGATCGTCGCCAACGGGCTGCGCCCGCCTTACGAAATCCATCCCGGCCAGCGGCTTCGCCTGCCGGGGGCGAGGGCCCATGTGGTGCGCCGCGGGGACACGGTGGGCGGTATCGCGCGGCGCTACGGCCTTTCCGTGGCCCGTCTCGCGTCCGCCAACCGGATCGAGCCGCCCTATCGGATTTATCCCGGTCAGACCCTGCGTCTGCCGGGAAAGGAAACGGCCGGCGGGAGGCGAGTCGCCAAGCGTCCGTCGCCGCCCGGCCGGGTCAAATCGAAACCGCCCAAGGCCGTTGCGCTCGCCCCGCCCGCCCCGCGTTCCGGCAAGCGCTTTCTGTGGCCGGTCGACGGTCCCGTCGCGGTCGGCTTCGGCAGCCGGGGGAAGGGTCTGCGCAATGACGGGATAAACATCCTGGCGCGGCGCGGCACCGGCGTGCGCGCCGCCGAGAACGGGGTGGTGGCATATTCCGGCAACGCGGTGCGGGGCTTCGGCAATCTGGTTCTGATAAAGCATGCCGGAGGCTGGATGAGCGCCTACGCGCACAACGACGTGTTGCTGGTCCGGACCGGGCAACGGGTACGCCGCGGCGAGACGATCTCGAGGGTCGGCTCGACCGGCAATGTCAGCCGGCCCCAGCTGCATTTCGAGCTCAGGCGGGGCAGGCGCGCGGTCGATCCGATGCGCTATCTGGCGCCGGCGCGCCGGGCGATAAGCTTCCTTATTCCGCGCGATCCAGCGTCACGCCGAGCTGTCCCGCCAGATCCTGGATAAACTGCCAGGCGACGCGCCCGGACCGGGCGCCTCGGGTCACCGACCATTCGTTGGCCGCCGACCTCAGGCGATCCCGCGGAACCTCGAGACCGAAGCGTGCCGCATAGCCCTCGACGATGCGGAAATAGGTTTCCTGGTCGCAATTGTGGAAGCCGAGCCAGAGGCCGAACCGGTCCGACAGGGAAACCTTCTCGTCGACCGCTTCCGCCGGAACGATCGCGGTCGACTGCTCGTTCTCGATCATTTCCCGCGGCATCAGGTGGCGCCGGTTGGAAGTGGCGTAGAAGATCACGTTGGAGGGCCGGCCTTCGATCCCGCCTTCCAGCAGCGCCTTCAGCGACTTGAAGGTCGTATCTTCCGCCTCGAAGGAGAGATCGTCGCAGAACAGGATGAAGCGCCGGTCGACGGAGCGCAGCATGGCCAGAAGCATCGGCAGGCTGCCTAGATCTTCGCGGTGCACCTCGACCAGCCCGAGCCCGCCGCCGGCCTCCGCGTTGATCGCGCCGTGCACCGACTTCACGAGAGAACTCTTGCCCATCCCCCGGGCGCCCCACAGCAGGGCGTTGTTCGCCGGAAGGCCGCGCGCGAACCGCCGCGTATTCTCGAGCAGGGTCGACGCCGGCCGGTCGATGCCGACCAGCAGGTCCAGGTCCAGGCGGTTGATCTTGCGGACCGGGACCAGACGGTTGTCCTCCGCATGCCAGATGAAGGCTTCGCCGTTCCGGAGGTCCGCCGGCGCCGGATCCCCTGGCGCCGCGCGTTCCAGCGCTTCGGCAATACGCGCGAGCAGGGCCGGGATCTCGGTATCGTCCGGTTCGCCGCTTCCGCCCCGCGTCATCGGTCCGCTCCCATCTTGCGGCCTGCGCAGGCACCGGCCGGCGCGAGACCCTAATACACCGCACCTTGCAGTCAAGGGCGTGCCGCCGGGGGCAATCCGGTTGCATGGCCGATGCCGGTCGCTATAGTCCGTGCGGTCGCGACGCCCGGCGCGCACAGTGTCGCGGCGGCCTCCTCGCGGAAACCCAGCGAATTTGGAAGGAGGGCCACCCCATGTTGATTTCGCCGGCGTTCGCGCAGGACGGGGGCGGGCTGGGCGGCATCGAGCCGCTGATCCCGCTGGTCCTGATCTTCGTGGTCTTTTATTTCCTTCTGATCCGTCCGCAACAGAAGAAGGCCAAGGCGCACCGCGAGATGATCGCCGGTCTGCGGCGCGGCGACCGCGTGGTCACGTCCGGCGGCATCGTCGGACAGGTCCAGCGCGTGATCGGCGATTCCGAGCTCAGCGTCGAGATCGCCGAGGGCGTCCGGGTTCGGGTCATGCGGGCGATGGTCGCCGAACTGGTCGCCAAGCCGGAGCCCAGCCGCGCCCGTGACGACGACTATGATGACGATGACGATGAGGACGACGACGAGGAGGAAGAGCGTCGCGCGAGGCGGCGGCGGCGCAAGCGCCGGGAAGAGCGGAGCCGCGATGACGACGAGGACGCGGACGGACCCGATGAGGACCGCACCTAGCGGTCCGACCGGCAGGGGAACCGGCCGGCCGGGCCGGACAGCCGGCCGACACGCCCGATGATCTATTTCGCCAGGTGGAAGATCCTGCTTATCGCCGTCGTGTGCGTGCTCGGCATCTTCTATGCCGCGCCCAACGTGGTGGACCGCGGCGTGCTCGAAGGCATTCCCGACGGGCTTCCCAACAAGCAGATCAGCCTCGGCCTCGACCTTCAGGGCGGTTCGCATCTGTTGCTCGAGGTCCAGGTCGACGCGGTGATTCGCGAACGTCTGGTCGCACTGGTCGATGCCGCCCGGACCGAGCTGAGGCGTAGCCGGATCGGCTACCAGGGGCTCGGCGTGCAGGGCCAGGGCATCGCGTTCACGGTGCGCGATCCCGGCAAGCTGGAGGAAGCGCGCCGCATCGCCCGGCGGCTCGAGACGGGGACCGAGACCTCGGTCAGCGGCAACCGGTTCACCATCACCCTCACCGAGCTGACGGTCCGCGACGTCAAGACATCCGCGGTCAACCAGTCGATAGAAATCGTCCGGCGCCGGATCGACGAGACCGGCGTGCGCGAGCCCGCGATCCAGCGCCAGGGTGCGGATCGCATTCTGGTCCAGCTCCCCGGCGTCAAGGACCCCGAGCGGATCAAGCGCCTGCTGGGCAAGACCGCGAAGATGAATTTCCGCCTCGTCGATCCGTCGATGTCGGCGGAGCAGGCCCGCCGCGGACGTCCGCCGCCCGGCTCGGAACTCCTGCCAGCGGATAACGAGGTCGGCCCGGACGGTCAGCCGGTGCAGTACCTGGTCCGCAAGCGGGTGATGGTGAGCGGCGACACGCTGGTCGATGCGCAGCCGACCGTCCAGGACGCCCAGCCCGTCGTCAGCTTCCGCTTCGACGCCGTGGGGGCGCGGCGGTTCGGCGATACCACGCGGCGCAATGTCGGACGGCCGTTCGCCATCGTGCTCGATGGCAAGGTGATCAGCGCGCCCGTGATACGCGAACCGATCCTCGGCGGGTCCGGCATCATCTCCGGCAACTTCACCGTACAGTCGGCGCGCGACCTCGCCCTTCTGCTGCGCGCCGGCGCATTGCCGGCGCCGCTGACGGTGCTCGAGGAGCGCACCGTCGGGCCCGGCATGGGCGCCGATTCCATCCGTGCCGGCAAGATCGCGAGCGTGCTCGCCATCGTGATCGTGATCGTCTTCATGGCGGCGGTCTACGGTGTGTTCGGCCTGATGGCCTGTACCGCGCTGACGCTCAACATGATCCTGATCGGCGCCGCGCTGTCGCTGCTGCAGGCGACGCTCACCCTTCCGGGAATCGCGGGGATCGTGCTGACCATCGGCATGGCGGTCGACGCCAACGTCCTGATCTTCGAACGAATACGGGAGGAACAGAGAAACGGCCGAACGCCGATCTCGGCGATCGACGCGGGCTATCAGCGCGCGCTGACGACGATCATCGACGCGAACCTGACCACGTTCATCGCGGCGGTGCTGCTGTTCCAGTTCGGCTCGGGGCCGATCAAGGGGTTCGCGGTGACGCTCGCGATCGGGCTTCTCACGTCGATGTTCACCGCGATCATGGTGACCCGGCTGATGGTGGTGACCTGGCTCCGGCGGCGCCGGCCGCAGGTCCTGCCTCTTTGAACCGCGGAAGACCGGCATGCGTCTCATCGGCCTGATCCCGACCGGAACCAAGATCGATTTCATGCGGTGGCGCCGGATCGCCGGCATGGCGTCGGCGGCGCTGGTGACGCTTTCGGTCGTTCTGTTCCTGGGCGTCGGGCTCAACTACGGCATCGATTTTCGCGGCGGCATCCTGGTCGAGATCAGGACCGAGGGTCCGGCGGACATAGGTCAATTGAGGTCGGAGCTGTCCAATCTGAATCTCGGCGAGGTCGAGCTCCAGGAATTCGGCGAGCCGACCGACGTGCTGATCCGGATCGAACGCCAGACCGGCGCCGAGCGCGAGCAGCTCAAGGCGGTCGAGGTGGTGAAGGAGGCGCTCGGCCCCGGGGTCGACTACCGCCGGGTCGAGTTCGTCGGGCCCAAGGTGGGCGCGGAGCTGATCGAGGCGGGGATCACCGCCGTGCTGCTCGCCCTGGCGGCGATGCTGGTCTACATCTGGTTCCGCTTCGAATGGCAGTTCGGCGTGGGCGCCGTCATCGCGCTGATGCACGACGTGATCCTGACCATCGGGGTCTTTTCCGTCCTCGGGCTGGAATTCAACCTGTCCACCGTGGCCGCGGTGCTCACCATCGCGGGATATTCGATCAACGACACCGTGGTGATTTACGACCGGGTGCGCGAAAACCTGAGGAAATACAAGACCCTGCCCCTCGAAGACCTGTTGAACCTCAGTGTCAACGACACGCTTTCCCGGACGATCCTCACCAGCGTGACCACGCTTCTCGCGCTGCTCTGCCTGTTCTTCTTCGGCGGGCAGGTGATCAAGGGCTTCAGCTTCGCGATGATCTGGGGGGTGATCGTGGGGACCTATTCCTCGATCTGGGTCGCGGTGCCGCTCCTGGTCTATATGAAACTCAAGCGCGGCGGCCTGATCGTGGGCGAGGTCGACGACGACCGGCCCGCCGCCGGCGGCTGACCCGGTGACGGAGATCGCGCCGGTCGATCCCCAGGGGCGCAGCGTCATCCAGGCCTATGGCGGGGGCCGGTTCCGGATTTCCGGGACCGAGTTCGCCGGGTCGGTGATCGTCCTCGTCGATGCGGTCCTGCCATGGTCCGACGGCGACCGCGGAGACGTATCGATCGCGGGCCTCTCTCCGGTCGTGGAGGCGG
The DNA here is from genome assembly GCA_028820505.1 of Defluviicoccus sp. Taxonomy (GTDB): domain Bacteria; phylum Pseudomonadota; class Alphaproteobacteria; order MPNO01; family MPNO01; genus MPNO01. The sequence continues at coordinate 548 of JAPPIT010000142.1, read as the reverse complement.
AGCCGGCGGTCGAAATCCTGCTTCTCGGGACAGGAAGTACGATGCGGCCCCTCGCCCCCGATCTGCGGGGCGCCCTCAAGCGGCACGGCATCGTCGGCGATGCGATGGACACGGGCGCCGCGTGCCGCACCTTCAACATCCTTGCCGGGGAGGACCGGCGGGTCGCCGCCGCGCTCATGGCCGACGCCTGACCCGGAAAAGAAACGGCTTATATGGGCCGGTTGACGGGCGGTCGGCCGGCGCGGACCGGCGACGGGGACGCCGCCACCGTCCCCCGACCGTCATGCCCGGACTCGTTCCACTGCTGTCCGGTTAAGATGGGTTGGACCCGGCGCAAGGCGCCGGTACAGGCGGGTTTCCGGCCCGCCCGCCGGATCGGGACACGGATCGCGGCCCGCCCGCATCCGCCCTCCTTGTCCCCCCGCTGTCACCCCGGCCTTGAGCCGGGGTCCAGCCTGTCAGGCACCGCCGTCGCCCGGCTTTCCCCGGATCGGTTGTCCGGGGCGAGCCTGGACCCCGGCTCAAGGCCGGGGTGACAGCGGGGGGCG
>JAPPIT010000184.1 GCA_028820505.1 Defluviicoccus sp. | reverse complement strand
ACCGCGATGCCGCAAGACGTGGATGCCCGGAACAAGTCCGGGCATGACGGAAGAAATGTCGCGGAGCCCGCCTTCAGCCCCGGACCTCCACCTTGACCGGGGTGCAGTTGTAGGCGTTGCAGGGCGCGAGCACGTCCATCGGGCAGTTCGACAGGCCGACGATGAGCGGCATATTCGCCTCGAACTCGATGTAATCGCCGGGCTTCGAGACCGGGTAGTCGATGATCCACCGCCGCTGCCCGCAGTCGTGGTGGTAGTTCATGAACAGGTCCATCGTGTCCGGGATGTCCTCGTAGCCGATGCCGTAGGGCGCCATGACGCCGGTGATGATCTCGTGGCAGCCGTCCCGGGGACCGACCCCGTGGCTCTCGTAGAGGTAGCGGTTGCACATCCGGTTGTGCACGTCGTGAACGCCCTTGGGCTCCGGCGTATCGGCGGTAATCGTCATCATCGGGCGGCACGACGACGACATCAGCGTGTCGCCGACGCTCAGGCTGTCGCGCGGCACGTATTCCGCCCCGGGCGCAGGGATATAGCGGGTGCGCGAGTAGGAGGTGGAAAGCTTCTCGCGCGGGTTCTCCCGGTTGAACAGCGCCATGTCGACGACCTGCTGGCCTTCGAGGTCGATCACACGGAGGCGCTGTCCGGTCTCAACCTCGACCGCGAGCCCGGTCTTGGGCGGCACCACCTGTTCGAAGATCGTGTCCATCGTTCCCTCCCCTTTTGCGCTCCCGACCGGCGTCTCAGCGCCAGTCGTCGACCGATACGGTGCCGCCCTCGCCGTGGCGCCCGGCGATCATCTTCCACGCGCCCTGGGTCTCGCCGCCGGCGACGACGATGTTGATGTCGGACGGCTCGAAGATCCGGACGGCTTCGTCGGGGGCGGCTTTCAGCCGGGTGGCGAAGGGCTCGACGCCGGCGACCGCAAGCGGGTGGATCAGCGTCTTGACCCACTGGTTGTCCCAGTACTCGCGTGCCGGCAGCAGGGCGTTGTCGCTGAGCCAGCCGATCATCTTCTCCTTGGTGTCGAAGCCGAGCTCGACCAGCCCGCGGGCGCAGATCGGGTCCATCACGAAGAGCGGCGGGAAATGGTGCTCGCAACCGGCGAGGGAGCGGCGGAAATTCTCCTGCCAGGTTTCGCGCGGGCCGTAGCCGGCATGGGTGTACCAGGCGCCGAAGAAGACGCTCGCGGCGCTCTCTTCCGGCGCGAACCCCCTCTGGACGTGGAACGGTCGCCAGGGGCTGCGCTCCTCGGCCTCGGCGAAGGTCGCGGAATAGTTGTACCAGTTGCCGACCGAGCCCATGTAGGTGTCGCCCGGCACCGATCCGCCTTGCAGGTTGATCGAAGCCAGGTTGTAGGCCCGCCCGACCGTCGCGTTGGCGTGGTTGTAGGGTCCCATCGCGCCGATCCCGTCGTTCATGCCGATTTCCTTGCGGATCGGCCCGTTGACCACGGAAACGACGGCGAACGAGTTGGTGCTGGACGAGCGCGCGGTCTGCCCGGTCGCGGCGAGCGCGAGGATGACCGGCAGGTATTCCGGCCGCGCACCGGCCATCACGGCGTTGACCGCGACCTTCTCGACGGTGAATTCCCAGAACTCCCGATAGGCGGTCGGCCGGAGCGTGCCGACGATCTCGTCCGGCCGGCGGCTCGTGCCGCGCAGCATCGCCTCGACCCGCTCCTCGGTCGGCAGGACGACGGGCAGGTGGTCGGTCCACCGGTTCTCCAGGAATTGCGCGTGGAGGTTGTCCTCGCTGTCCGGCTCCAGCAGGCGCGGCGTGGCTCGCTCGAACGAAAGCCCGCTCAGATCGGCGTCGTCGAGAGGCCGGGTCAGCCCCTCGACGATCTCGCGCAGGAAGGGACGGCCGGAAACCGGGTCGGTTCCCTCGATATAGCCGCGGAGCTGGGCCGCGCTGCGGTCGACCACCGGCTGCGGAACGTAGGCCTGGCGCGCGGTCGGCATGCCGTTGGCGAGCGCCACCGATCTCGTCAGCTGCTCGAACACGTCGGTGTGGACCGCCACCGAGGGCACCCCGGCGCGTTCCAGGTCGAGGGCGAGCCCGACGACCGTCGGGCTGCAGGTGCTTCACAGGCCCACCCCGAGGATCGCCCCGTCGCCGTCGTTCTCGATCCGCTTGCGCATGTCGGGATCGTCGACCCAGCTCTCGCGCGGCTTGACGATCCGGGCGTCGACCGACGGCAGGTTGTTGCCGAACCAGTCCAGCAGCTCGCCCATGAACCTGTCGGAATTGTCGAACAGGCAGTCGACCAGGTAGATCGTCTTGCCGTCGAGGCTCCGGAGCCGGGGAGCCAGCCGCTCGCCGGTGACCCCGGGCGGCGTGCCGCGCGGGTCGTGGACCGTCAGACTTCGGCTCATCGCAGGCTCTCCCGGGTCATCGCCAGGACTCTATTGCCGCCCCGGGAATGCCACAACAGGCTCGCCGACGCCCCCTGGTGCCGCGCGCGCGTTCGGCATTTCCGAGTGGGCATTTGCCGACGGAAATGCCGACAGGCCGGTCGAGTCGGCAAATGTCGACATTCCCGCTCGGCATCCGCGGGACGCGAATGTCGACCCGGTAGCGATTTGTCTACCCGATGCCCGGAACAAGTCCGGGGTGACAGGCAGCGGCAGCCCGCCCGCCGCTACTCGGCCGGCGTCTCCTCGGGCGCGGGCTCGTTGCGGCCGAGGATGTAGGCCTCCACGAAAGCGATCCTGCCCCTTACCTCCGCCAGACCCTGCTCGACGGAGCGCAGGCGCGCGTCGATGCCGTCGAAGCGCTTTTCCATCCTGTCGAAGCGGTCGTCGAAGCGCTTTTCCATCCCGTCCATGCGCCTGTCGACGCCGTCGAAACGCTTGTCGACGCCGTCGAAGCGCTTGTCGACCCCGTCGAAGCGCTTGTCGATGTCGCGGCGCAGCGATCCGATCATGGTCACGATCAGCGCGGCCAGCGCGACGAATACCCCGGCGATCATGATCGGAACCGTGTCCATTGCGCGAACTCCGACGGTCTTTTGCCCGTGCGTTGCAGGCCGGCACGGTAGCAGACCCGCCGAACGGCGTCCATGTCGCCGGGAAGCGGGGCGACGATCGGGCATCGACGGGACCGCGCGAAAAAAATTTCCATAAATGAGAAAAATATCTTGACGAATGGCCGTATCGATACCATATCTTCCATTATCGGGGGAAAAGGAGAAACCGGACGTGTTCACCGACCGCATCGAGGAGCGCTGGATCGCGGCGTTCGATACCGTCTTCGGCCTGTGCAGGGTCGAGAAGGGCGAGGAAGTCGCGATCCTCTCGGAGACCCAGTCGCGGCGGCTCAACGTGGAGCTCGCCGAGCTCGCGCTGCTCCGGCGCGGCGCGCGGCCGTTTCACGTCACCATGGTGTCCCCGCCGCAGACCGCGCCCGTCCCGGTGCGCTCGACCGGCGCGTCGCCCGCGCTTCAGGGGCTGGGCCCGGCGGTCAGGGCGCTGGCGGCGAGCTCCCTCGTGGTCGACCTCACGGTGGAAGGGATGCTGCACGCGCCGGAACTGCCCGACATCATCGGCGACGGCGCGCGCCTTCTGATGGTGAGCAACGAGCATCCCGACGCGCTCGAACGCCTGATCCCCGACCCTGCGCTCACCGAACGCGTCAAGGCGGCGGTGAAGCGTATCCGCGCCGCGAAGGAGATGCGGGTCACCTCGGAAGCGGGCTCCGATCTGACGGTCGCGCTCGAAGGGGCGCCGAGCGCCGGCGTCTGGGGCTATTGCGACCGGCCGAAGACCGTCGCCCACTGGCCGGGCGGGATCGTCGTCGCCTTCCCCGCCGCCGGCTCGGTCCGGGGGCGGCTGGTGCTGGATACGGGCGACGTCAACCTGACCTTCAAGCGCTACCTCGAGGCGCCGGTCGCGCTCACCATCGAGGACGACTATGTCACCGGAATCGACGGCGAGGGCACGGACGCGGAGCTCTTCCGGCGCTATCTCGCGGCGTGGGGCGACCGCGAGGCCTACGCCACCTCGCATGTCGGCTGGGGGCTGAACGAGGCGGCGCGCTACGAGGCGCTCACCATGTACGACCGGCGTGACTTCAACGGCATCGAGCTCCGCGCCTTCGCCGGCAACTTCCTCTACTCGACCGGCGCCAACGAGTTCGCCGGCCGCCACACGCTCGGCCATTTCGACCTGCCGATGCGGAACTGCACGGTGAGCCTCGACGGGGAGAACGTCGTGGAGGCGGGCCGGCTGGTCGGCGCGGAAGCATGAGCGCCCCGGTCCGCCATGTCGAGGCCGGCAGCGGCGAGGCGATCGTCTTCCTGCACGGCGTCGGCGGCGATTCCGCGAGCTGGGCGCCGCAGATCGAGGCGTTCTCGGGCGCGTACCGGACGATCGCCTGGGACATGCCGGGTTACGGCGGCTCGCCGGCGCTCGAACCGATGACGTTCGCGGCGCTCGCCGGTTCGCTCGCCGGGCTGCTCGACCGGCTTGCTTTGGACCGCGTGCACCTGGTCGGGCACTCGATGGGCGGCATGGTCGCGCAGGAGTTCGCCGCCGGCCGGCCGGATCGCGTCCGCACCCTGGTGCTGTCGGCGACCAGCCCGGCCTTCGGCCGTCCGGACGGGGATTTCCAGAGGCGCTTCGTCGAGACGCGGATCGCGCCGCTCGACAACGGCATGACGATGGACGATCTCGCCGACGAAATGGTGGAGACCATGCTCGGCCCCGACGCCGACGCCGACGGCGCGGCGATCGCGCGGCGCTCGATGGCCGGGGTGCCGGAAGCGACCTACCGGGCGGCGATCGCGTGCCTGGTCACCTTCGACCGGCGCGATGCGCTCGCGGGCTACGAAATGCCGGTTCTGGTGCTGGCGGGCGAAACCGACACCAACGCGCCGGCGCCGATGATGGAGAAGATGGCGGGCCGGATCCCGGGCGCGGACTATGTCTGCTTGGCGGGAACCGGCCATCTCGGCAACCTGGAAAACCAGGCGGCGTTCAACCGGGCCGTGGGCGCGTTCCTGGCCAGGCGGAGGGCGTGAGGCATGGCGACCGCAAACGACCGGCGCGACGCGCCGATGTTCGACCCGGACTGTTACGGGCTCACCGACGAACAGGCGGCGCTCTGCGCCGAGGCGCGGCGGCTCGGCGAGGACAGGTTCGCGGCGCGCGCCGATAAGTGGGACCGCGACGCGATCTTCCCGATGGCGAACTACAAGGACCTCCACAAGTCGGGCCTGCTCGCGGTGTGCGTGCCGAAGCGGCACGGCGGGCATGGCGCGGACCTCAAGACCTACTCCCTGATGGCGGCCGAGATCGGCCGTTACTGCGGCTCGACGGCGCTCACCTTCAACATGCATGTGAGCTCGTGCCTGTGGACCGGCGCGCTCGCCGACGATCTCCCGATGACCCGCGCGCAGCGGCGCGAGCACAACCGGCGGCGGGCGATCCACTACGCCCGGATCGTCGACAAGGGCGCGATCTACGCCCAGCCGTTCTCCGAGGGCGGCGCGGCGGCGGCGGGGTTCCGCCCGTTCGGCACGCTGGCCGACCGCGTCGACGGCGGCTGGGTGATCAACGGCAAGAAGATCTTCGCCTCGCTCGCCGGCTCGGCGGACTATTACGGCGTGCTGTGCACCGAGAAGAAGGAGAATCTGAGCCGCCGCGACACGATGTATTTCGCCGTCCCCGCCGACGCCGAGGGGGTGAGCGTGGTCGGCGACTGGGACCCGCTCGGAATGAGGGGGACGGTCTCGCGCGACCTGTTGTTCGAGGACGTGTTCGTGCCGGACGACGCGGCGCTGATGCCGAAGGGGATCTATTTCGAGGCCGCGACCCGCTGGCCGCACATGTTCACCACATTGACCCCGAGCTACATGGGGATCGCCCAGGCGGCCTACGACTTCACCGTGCGGTATCTGCGGGGCGAGGTGCCGGGCATGCCGCCGGTCAAGCGCCGCATGTACCCGACCAAGCAGCACGCCGTGGCCGAAATGCTGATCGCGCTGGAGCAGGCCAAGGCGCTCTGGTTCCAGATGCTGGGCGAGGCGCGCCCCAACCCCTCCAAGGCATCGGTGCTCCGCGCCTACTGCACCCAGTACACGGTGATGGAGACCGCCAACGACCTGTGCCAGAAGGCGATCCGCACCTGCGGCGGGCAGTCGATGCTCAAGAGCCTGCCGCTGGAGCGGCTCTACCGCGACAGCCGCTGCGGCTCGCTGATGCTGCCGTGGACGGCGGAGCTCTGCGTCGACAAGCTGGGCCGCGAGGCGCTCTACGAGCGCGGCGAGGAAGACGAATGAACGATTTGTCGTTCTGGGTCGAGAAGAACGCCGCGTTCGCCCCGTCGAAGACCGCGATCCGGTTCGAGGGCGAGGATATCGACTATGCGGGCTTCGCGGAGACGATCCGCGGCCATGCGCGGGCTCTGAAGAATGTCCACGGCGTCGGGCGCGGCGACCGGGTGGCGTTCCTCGGCTTCAACAGCCCGTCGATGCTGGCGCTGTTCTTCGCCTGCGCGCGGATCGGCGCGATGTTCTCGCCGCTCAACTGGCGGCTCGTCGCGCCGGAGCTCGCCTACATCCTCGGCGACTCGGCGCCCCGCGTGCTGATCGCCGACGCCGACCACGCGGACCTCGCGCGCGAGGCAGCGGCCTCCGGTTCCGCCCCCGTGGTGCCGGTGGAGGCGTTGGCCCGCGACGCGGCGGCTGAGGGCGGGGATCGCGACCCGGACGCGGGGCCGGAAACGCCCTGCCTGCTGGTCTACACCTCGGGCACCACCGGCCATCCCAAGGGCGCGGTGCTGACCCAGCGGGCGATCCAGGTCACCGCCCACAACTGCATCCACTATTCCGGCCTCACCGACGCCGACCGGGTGCTGACGGTGCTGCCGATGTTCCATGTCGGCGGGCTCAACATCCTCACCTCGCCCGCCTTCTATGTCGGCGGGACGGTGATCCTGCACCGCCGCTTCGACGCGGCGGCGACGCTCCGCGCGATCGTCGACGAGCGCCCGACCCAGCTGGTGCTGGTGCCGGCGACCATCCAGGCCGTCATCGACCTGCCGGGCTGGAAAGCGGCCGACCTCTCCAGCCTGCGGCTCCTCACCACCGGCTCCTCGATCGTGCCGCTCCATTTGATCGACGCGGTGCACGCGCGCGGCATCCCGGTGTGCCAGACCTACGGCCTGACCGAAACCTCGCCGGTCTGCATATACCAGAAGCCGGGCGACGGGCTGCGTAAGCCGCGCTCGACCGGGAAATGCGGACTCCATTGCGAGTTCCGGATCGTGGACGACGACGGCAACGAGGTCGCGGACGGCGTCTCGGGGGAAATCCTGATCCGGGGCGGCAACGTGCTGCGCGAATACTGGAACAACCCCGAAGAGACGCGCCGCGCGCTGAAGGACGGCTGGTTCCATACCGGCGACGTCGGCTGGCGCGACGAAGACGGCGACGTGTTCGTCAACGACCGCAAGAAGGACATCGTGATCTCGGGCGGCGAGAACATCTACCCGGCCGAGATCGAGCAGCTGGTCCACCCCATGGACGACATCGCCGACGTGGCCGTGGTCGGGCGCGAGGACGCGCGGTGGGGCGAGGTGCCGGTGGCGGTGGTCGTGCCTGCACCGGGGGCGAACCTCGAAGCCGCCGACCTCCTCGCCCGCCTCGAAGGCCGCCTCGCCCGCTTCAAGCACCCCAAGGACGTGCTCTTCCTCGACGCATTGCCGAAAAACGCGATGGGCAAGACGCTGAAGCACGAGTTGCGGGCGCGGGTGAACGGGGGGTGAAGCTGGAACGGTACCGTGCGCGGTACGGCGCGGCGTCGGAACCGACCGGGGTTCGCTGCGGAAGCGGGTGTCGTCGACCTATCCGAAGAGAACCCGCCCCGATGGCGCCTCGTTCACGTCGGCATCCTTCGCGATGGGCGCTTCCAGCGCCGCGAGAATCGCGGCCGCACAATAGACACGGTTGCGCTTTGCGTTTCCGAAAAGCGAGACGATGCCGGCGTCCTCTAACCGATCGATGGCGCGCCGGGCCGTCGTATAGGCCACCCCCATTTTCTTGCCGATTTCGCCCACGGTCCAGAACGGGCTTTCGACGAACAGCCTCAGCACCTGTTCGACCCTCCCCGATGGCGCGCCGGCAAGGTCCGCGCGCCAGCTTTCGAACAGGGAATCGATCAGCTCGATGCGCGCGAGCGCGTCTTCGGCCTGAGTCCGCACACCGCTCAGGAAATAGATCAACCAATCCTCCCACGCACCATGCCGGGTCACCGCAAGCAAATGCGCGTAATACGCCTCCCGCGTCGCCTCGAAATACGCGCTCAGATAAAGCAGCGGAGACGGCAGCAGGCCGCGTTCGGCAAGCAGCAGCGTGATCAGCAGGCGACCGACCCGACCGTTGCCGTCGAGAAACGGATGAACGGCCTCGAACTGCGCGTGCGCGAGCGCGGCATGGACGAGCGGGGGCAGGCCGTCGTCGTGGAGAAAGCGCTCCAGGGCATCGAGACACGCAGCCAGCTCGCCGGCCGGTGGCGGCACGTAACTGGCGTCGTTCAAATCGCATCCGGGCGGTCCGATCCAGTTCTGACTCCGCCGGAACTCGCCCGGAGCCGCCGTGTCGCCCCGAACGCCCCGCATGAGACGCTCATGGACCTCTCGGATAAGGCGTAGCGACAAGGGCAACGTCTCCAGCCGATCCAACGCGTATTCGAGGGCGGAGACGTAGTTGCCCACTTCGCGCAGATCCGCGGAGTCCGCTCCCGCCGGCGCGCCCGCCTCGGCGGCGAGCAGTTCCGCGAGGGTCGTCCTGGTTCCTTCGATCCGACTCGAGAGCACGGCTTCCCGGCGGACGAAAGAACGAATGAAAAGGTGCGGGTTCGGAAAGCGCCGGCCTTCCCCCGCGAGACGTCCGACCGCGAGATCTGCGCGGGAAAGCGCGGCGGCGAGCGCGCCATCCCATGCGATCGGCGGCGGGAGCGGGGCAGGGACGAAAGCATCGTATCCGCCAGGGCACCGGATCGTGCGTCCGTGCGGCCGGCGGCTCCGCGAAGATTCAGCCAACGCGCGCCCCTTGTTTGCGGTAACGAAAACAGTCCGCCTCCATATTATCGAAACGACCACAATACGCAAACAAGGGGGTGCAAACTGCGGGAGCGGGTGAACGGGGGGGGGTGAGGCGGCGGATACGCCTTGCCCATAGCCGCCCTTCGATGGGGACTTACAAAGATTAGTTGACGAGCGGGAGGTCAACGACACCCCGTCCGTCATGCCCGGACTTGTTCCACTACTGTCCGGTTAAGATTTCGAGGCGGGCTCCGCGCCCATGAGCGAGACCGTCTCCGCCCCCGTTGTCACCCCGGACTTGATCCGGGGTCCAGGGAAGCCGGGCGAGGGCGGTGCCTGTGGCTCTGGACCCCGGATCAAGTCCGGGGTGACAACCGGGGGACAGGGACGGCGGGTGCGGCCAGACCGCGATCCGTGTCCCGATCCGGAGGAAGGGCCGGAAACCCGCCTGTACCAACGCCTTGCACCGGGTCCAGCCCATCTAAACCGGACAGCAGTGGACTTGTTCCGGGCATGACGTGGGGGAACGGCGGCGGGGGAAACGCTGAATTACCCCTCATCCCGAGTAGCCGCCACCGGCGGCGTATCGAGGGACGCCCCCCTCAACCCCCCGGCGTCCACACCACCACGCGGATCGGGGTCGGGTTGTAGTCGTTGACCGGGTTGTTGATCTGGGGGCAGTTGGAGATCACCGCCAGCGTGTCGGTCTCGGCCCTGAGGTCGACGTAATCGCCGGGCTTCGACAGGCTCGGGCCCATGTCCATCTCGCCCTTCTCGCTCACCGGCACGTACATGAAGAAGTTGACGTTGGCGACGATGTCCTCTTTCCCCATGCCGTGCTTGCCAAGCTCGGCGATGAAGTTGTCGCGGCAGTTGGGCTGATACGGCACGCCGTAGCGGAAGGCGTTGATCGGCGCGCTGCAGCACCCGCCGATGGTGTCGTGGAAGCCGCAGCTGTCGGCGACGATGGTAAACAGCGGCGTCAGTTCCACGCTGTAGAGCACCGTGCCGGTTGTGAGGAAGATGCCGGTCGGGTTGATCTTCATCGTGTCGGCGGCGGCGTAGCGGTCGCCGGGGTCATGGGCGTTGTAGCAGAGGAAATCGACCGCCTGCCGGCCCTCGAGATCGACGATGCGGAGCATCTGGCCCTTTTCGACCACCCGGCTCCACGGCGCGCGCGCGGCGACGACCGTATCCTCGACGACCGCGCCGTCGATCGCCGGTCCGGGGATGTCGGATGCCATCGGGGCAACCCCCTCGGGGTCAGTCGACCAGCTCGGAGACCTTGTCGGCGTCCGGACCCTTGTCCTTCGGGCGCTTGCGCTTGGCGGGCGGCGGATCGACGAAGTCGAACGTCAGCTTGTCGTCCTTGAGGTCGACCTGGACGATGCCGCCCTTGGCCAGCCTGCCGAACAGGAGCTCGTCGGCGAGCGGCGTCTTGATGTGCTCCTGGATACGGCGCGCGAGCGGCCGCGCGCCGTAGGTCGCGTCGTAGCCGGTGCGGACCAGCCAGTCGCGCGCCGCCGGCGTCAGCTCGATGGTGACGTTGCGGTCCTGGAGCTGGGCTTCGAGCTGCATGACGAACTTGTCGACCACCAGGGCGACGATCGCGGGCGGCAGCGAGGCGAACTGGATCGTCTTGTCGAGCCGGTTGCGGAATTCCGGCGTGAACATCCGCTTGATCGCTTCCTCGTCCTCGCCCACTCGCGCCTCGCGCTCGAAGCCGATGGCGGGCCGGGCGAGCTCGGCGGCGCCGGCGTTGGTGGTCATGATCAGGATCGCGTTGCGGAAATCGACGCTCTTGCCGTTGTGATCGGTGAGCTTCCCGTGATCCATGATCTGCAGCAGGATGTTGAACAGGTCGGGATGCGCCTTCTCGATCTCGTCGAGCAGCAGCACCGCGTGCGGGTGCTGGTCGATGGCGTCGGTCAGCAGCCCGCCCTGGTCGAACCCGACATAGCCGGGCGGCGCGCCGATCAGCCGCGAGACCGAGTGGCGCTCCATGTATTCCGACATGTCGAAGCGGACGAGCTCGATCCCCATGGTCAGCGCGAGCTGGCGCGCGACCTCGGTCTTGCCGACGCCGGTGGGGCCGGAGAACAGGTAGCAGCCGATCGGCTTTTCGGGCTCGCGCAAACCCGCGCGGGCGAGCTTGATCGCCGACGTCAGGGCCTCGATCGCGTTGTCCTGCCCGAAGACGACGGTCTTGAGGTCGCGCTCGAGGTTCTTGAGCGTCTCCTGGTCGTTGCGCGAGACCGACTTGGGCGGGATGCGTGCGATCTTGGCGACCACCGCCTCGACGTCCTTGACCGTGATCAGCTTCTTGCGCCGGCTCTCCGGCACCAGCTTCTGCGCCGCGCCGACCTCGTCGATCACGTCGATCGCCTTGTCGGGCAGCTTGCGGTCGTTGATGTAGCGCGCGGCGAGCTCGACGGCGGTGCGGATCGCTTCCGCCGTATAGCGCACCCGGTGATGCTTCTCGTAGTAGGGCTTGAGTCCGCGCAGGATCTTCACGGCGTCGTCGATCGACGGCTCGATCACGTCGATCTTCTGGAACCGGCGGGCGAGCGCGCGGTCCTTCTCGAAATAGGAGCGGTATTCCTTGTAGGTGGTCGAGCCGATGCACCTGAGCGTGCCCGATTGCAGCGCGGGCTTGAGCAGGTTGGACGCGTCCATCGAGCCGCCGCTGGTCGCGCCGGCTCCGATCACGGTGTGGATCTCGTCGATGAACAGCACCGCGCCCTCGAAGGCTTCGAGCTCGGCGACGACCGCCTTCAGCCGCTCCTCGAAATCGCCGCGGTAGCGCGTGCCGGCGAGCAGCGCGCCCATGTCGAGCGAGAAGATGGTCGCGTCCTGCAGGACGTCCGGCACCTCCGCCTTGACGATGCGGCGCGCCAGACCCTCGGCGAGCGCGGTCTTGCCAACGCCCGAATCGCCGACATAGAGCGGGTTGTTCTTGGTCCGGCGGCACAGCACCTGGATGGTGCGCTCGATCTCCGCCTCGCGCCCGATCAGCGGATCGATCTTGCCCGAGTCCGCCTTTTGGTTGAGGTTCACGCAGTAGGTCGCGAGCGCTTCGTTCTGGCGCTTCTCGCCCTTGTCGGACTTGTCCTCTCCGGCCTGCCTGGTGCCCTGGACGCTCCGGCTCTCCGACCGGCCGGGCACCTTGGCGATCCCGTGCGAGATGTAGTTGACCGCGTCGAAACGCGACATGTCCTGCTCCTGCAGGTAGTAGACCGCGTGCGACTCGCGCTCCGAGAACATGGCCACGAGAACGTTCGCGCCGGTCACCTCCTGCCGGCCGGAGGACTGGACGTGGATCGCCGCGCGCTGGACGACGCGCTGGAAGCTCGCCGTGGGCTTCGGGTCCTCGCCGGTTTCGATGACGAGGTTGGAGAGCTCCTTGTCGAGATAGGTCGTGAGGTCCTTGCCCAGACGCTCGATCTCGACCCCGCAGGCGCGCAGGACGGCGATCGCGTCCTGATCCTCGGTGAGCGCCATCAGCAGATGTTCGAGCGTCGCATATTCGTGGCTCCGCGCGCTCGCCAGCGCGAGGGCCTTGTGCAGGCTTTTCTCAAGGTTGCGCGACAACATGGGACCTATGCCTTCTCAAGGGTGCATTGAAGCGGATGCTGGTGCTGGCGCGCAAGGTCCATCACCTGCGTGACTTTGGTTTCGGCGATTTCGTAGGTGTAGACACCGCAGATGCCGACCCCCTTCTGGTGGACGTGCATCATGATGTGGGTCGCCTCGTCGTGCGACTTGTTGAAATACCGTTCGAGCACCATCACGACGAACTCCATCGGCGTGTAGTCGTCGTTGAGCATGATCACCTTGTACATGGAGGGTTTCTTGACCCTGACCGCGGGCTTGACCGCGACCCCGGTGCCCGGGCCCCGGTCGTCGCCGTCGTCCGGCCCGCCGCGCCGGGCAAGGCGGGGATCCACTCTGTCGCCGGGCCGCCGCGTCATGCGAAGAACCTCCCGCGGTCATGATATGGGAACGGTCTGAACCGCGCAAAGCGGTTACTGCCCGGCCCGCTTTCCCAACCGTCATGCCCGGACTTGTTCCACTGCTGTCCGGTTTAGATTTGCGGCGCGGGCCGTGCGCCGATGGGCAAGCCTCTCCGCCCCACCCGTCCCCCCACCGTCATGCCCGGACTTGTTCCGGGCATCCACGTCCCTCCGCCGCCTCGCCCGC
>JAPPIT010000099.1 GCA_028820505.1 Defluviicoccus sp. | reverse complement strand
GCCCCGGCGGCCGCGCCCGGCGGAAGCCGCGCCGGCGCGCGACTGGGGACCGGTCGCGGAGCTCGAATACGGCCCGGCGCCCGACAGCGACGGCGGCGCCCCCAGCGGCAACACGGGCCAGTGGGAACCATGGACGCCCCGCGCGGTTTCCATCGCCGGCGCCGCGCCGCACCCGACGCCGCTCGTCCAGTCCGCCGCCATGGCCGCCGTGCCGCACCCCGCCCCCACTTACCGGCCCCTCCTGCCGGTCTCCGTCGTCGCCGACGCCAGGCTGTCGGACGCCCAGCTCGAGAGCGTCGTGCTCGCCGGCCAGCCCCATGACGCCCATCTCGACGGCGAATACCGCATCGGCGCCGGCTGGGAGACCGTCCAGCGCCCCGATACCGCCGGCGCGCGGTCCGACCCGGAGCCGGGCACTGCGCTCGCCGACGGCGAGGTCCTGTCCGCGCCCGTCCGCTTCCGCCGCGGCTGGATGCTGGGCGACGGCACCGGATGCGGCAAGGGACGCCAGGTCGCCGCCATCGTGCTCGACCGCTGGCTGCGCGGCACAAGGCGCGCGCTGTGGCTGTCGCAGTCCGACAAGCTGCTCGAGGACGCCCGCCGCGACTGGACCGCGATCGGCGGCCGCGCAGACGACGTCATCCCGCTCGCCAGGTTCCGCCAGGGCGCCGAGATCCCGCAGACCGGCGGCATCCTCTTCGCCACCTACGCCACGCTGCGCTCCCCCGCCCGCCAGGGCCGGCCGTCGCGGCTCGAGCAGATCGTACGCTGGCTCGCCGGATCGCTCGACGAGGACGACCGCCACGCCTTCGACGGCGTCGTGGTGTTCGACGAGGCGCACGCCATGGCCAACGCCGCCGGATCCAAGGGCTCGCGCGGCGAGGTCAGGCCGTCGCAGCAGGGAAGGGCGGGGCTCCGCCTCCAGAACGCGCTCCCCGACGCCCGGATCCTCTACGTCTCGGCCACCGGCGCCACCACCCTCCAGGGCCTCGCCTACGCAAGACGCCTCGGCCTCTGGGGCGCCGGCGACACGCCGTTCGCCGACCGCAAGGCCTTCGTCCAGGCGATGGAGGCCGGCGGCGTCGCCGCCATGGAGATCGTCGCCCGCGACCTCAAGGCGCTCGGACTCTACCAGGCCCGCGCCCTCTCCTACGACGGCGTCGAGATCGACATCCTCGAACACGCCATAACCCCCGAGCAGCGCCGCATCTACGACGCCTGGGCGGGCGCGTTCAAGATCATCCACAGGAACCTCGAGGAGGCGCTCAGGGCGACCGGCATCGTCTCCGGAGGCGAGACGCTCAACCGCAACGCGAAGTCGGCCGCGCGATCCGCCTTCGAGGGCACCAAGCAGCGCTTCTTCGGCCACCTGCTCACCTCGATGAAGTGCCCCACCCTGATCCGCGCCGTCGAGCGCGACCTCGCCGAGGGGCGCGCCCCCGTCATCCAGCTGGTCTCCACCGGCGAGGCGCTGATGGAACGCCGCATCGCCGAGATCCCGCCGTCCGAATGGGACGATCTCTCGGTCGACCTCACCCCGCGCGAATACGTGCTGGATTTCCTCGAGCACGCCTTCCCCGTCCGCCTGCACGAGACCTTCGCCGACGACGAGGGCAACCTGCTGTCGCGCCCGGCAGAGGGTCCCGACGGGAATCCCGTCCTGAGCCAGGAGGCGCTCGCCATGCGGGACGCGCTGATCCAGCGCCTCGCCGCGCTCCCCGCGGTCCCCGCCGCGCTCGACCAGCTGCTGCACCGGTTCGGGGAGGAGGACGTGGCCGAGGTCACCGGGCGGTCGCGCCGCATCGTCCGCGTCCGCGACGCGCGCGGCGAACGGCTCGCGCTCAGGAGCCGCCCCGCATCGGCCAACCTCGCCGAGACCGCCGCCTTCATGGACGGAACCAAGCGGATCCTGATCTTCTCCATGGCCGGCGGCACCGGGCGCAGCTACCACGCCGATCTCGACGCCGCCAATACCGGGCGCCGCGTCCATTACCTGCTCGAGCCCGGCTGGCGCGCCGACCAGGCGATCCAGGGGCTCGGCCGAACCCACCGCACGCACCAGGCCTCCGCCCCGCTGTTCCGCCCGGTCGCCACCGACGTGAAGGGCGAGCGCAGGTTCATCGCCACCATCGCGCGGCGGCTCGACTCGCTCGGCGCGATCACCCGCGGCCAGCGCGACTCCCAGACCTCGATGGGCGAGGGCGACGCCGCGCTGTTCCGCGCCTCGGACAACCTCGAAAGCGAGTATGCCCGCGCCGCGCTGCGGCAGTTCTATCTCGCGCTGTGGCGCGGCGCGATCCCGGGCTGGACGCTCGACGCCTTCGAGGAGGCCACCGGGCTCAAGCTTACCAACGAGGACGGCATCAAGGAGGAGCTGCCGCCGATGCCGCAGTTCCTCAACCGCCTGCTCGCGCTCCCGATCCACGAGCAGAACCAGCTCTTCGCCGCGCTCGAGGAGCGCATCGAGGCCAACATCGAGCACGCCATCGAGGCCGGCACCTTCGAACGCGGCGTCGAGACCATCGCCGCCGAATCGCTCACCGTCGCCGGACGGGAGACCGTCTTCGTCCACCAGGCCTCCGGAGCCGCCACCGAGATCGTCGAGATCGCGCGCCGCGACAGGCTCCGGCCGGTCGCCGCGTGCGCCGCCCTCGCGCTCCACGCCGCCGCCTCCGACGACCCGCCCCGCCTCGCCGTCAACGACCGCTCGAAGCGCGCCGCCCTGATCCTGCCCGCGCCGGTCCGCATCCTCGACGACGGCGGCGTCGAGGAGCGTATCCGACTGATCCGCCCCAACGACCGCGAGACCATGCCGCGCGCCGCCTGGCGGGCCTCCAGCTGGCGCGAGGCCGCCGAGCCCGAATGGCGCGCCGCCTGGGAGGCCGAGACCGCCGCCCTGCCGGCCTTCGCGGAATCCCGCTTCTGGATCGCCGCCGGCCTGCTGCTGCCGGTCTGGGACCGCCTGCCCGACACCGCCATGCGGGTCCGCAGGCTCACCACCGACGACGGCGAACGGCTGATCGGCCGCGTGCTCGGCGCCGCCGAGCTGCGCCGGATGCGCGCCGCCTTCGGGCTCGCCGGCGGACCGGCGCTGACGCCCGACGAGGCGCATGACGAGATCATGGTCCGCGGCAACGCCCTCGAGCTCGCCAACGGATGGCGCCTCGCCAGGCGCCGCCACATGGGCGCCGAGCGGATCGAGATCGAGGGCCCCGACGACCGCGACCTCGCCGCGCTCAAGGCGATCGGATGCTTCGCCGAGATCGTCTCCTGGCGCACCCGGATATTCGTCCCCGGAACCGAGGTCCTCGCCAGGCTCCTCGAACGCAAGCCCCTCGCCGAGACCGAAGAGGCCGCGTAGCTTCGCCCGCCCCACACCGATACCGGACACCGCCATGAACGAGCTCCAGGACTTCCCCCTCGATCCCGTCTACGCCTTCGCCCCGGCCTACGACCTGCCCGACCGGCCGCAGCAGATCCGCATCGTATTCGTGGGCATGACCGGATACATCCCGACCGCCATGTCCGCCATCGACCTCGACAACGCCGAGGAGCTCTGCGACCGCATGAACAGGGCGCTCGGACACGACCGCGAGGCCTGGACCGCCATCGTCGCCCAGGCGCTCTCCAGCAACACAGACCGCAAGTCCATGAACTGATCCCCACCCCTCCAACCGAAGGAACCCACGCCATGTTCGCGAAATCGCCATCCTTCCTCTTCCCGGCAACCCTCGCCGTCGCTCTCGCGCTCACCGCCTGCGGCGGCGGCGGACCCGGAGGTTCCTCCGGCGACGGCCCCCGCCCCGTGACCTCGACCCACGCGCGCGCCAACGTCGCCGCCATCGATCCGCGCGACGGCTGGGCCGACCCCGCCCCGCTCACCGCAGCGCTCGGCCTCGCCCCGGTCGCCGACCCCGCGACCCGGGCCGCGGCGATCGCCGCCCTTCACCGCGCAACCGCCACCGCCGATATCGGCTCGCGCGCCCTTATCGACAGGGTTGCCCCCGGCGACGTCGAGATCCTCGGCGAGCGCGGCGGCGCCGTCTACGCGCAGTGGAAGGCCGGTCCCGCTGGAACGCTTGACATCGAGTTCGACTGGCGGTTCGCGCCCAATGTCGACGCGCAATCCCGCGCCCTCATGGAACGCGCCGGCAAGGCATGGTCGCGGCGCCTCGCCGACGAGCTCCAGCCCCATACCGTCCCCGCCGGTGCCGAGATCGCGCACGGGGACGAGTTCACGGCGACGCTCGACGGCCCCGTCACCGCCGACGACATCCTGATCTTCGTCATCGACAAGGGACCGGTCACCGACATGTGGTCCTCCGCCGGCCCGGAACATGTCGAATATACCCAGACCGATCTCCAGCCCCGGACCGGCACCCTCCTGCTCAACCGCGACCATCACGACTCCCGCCGCGTCATGGTGCACGAGATCGGACACGTGCTCGGCATCGGCTCGGTCCAGTCCTACCCCTCGGTCGCGCGTTATTTCGATGGGGAGAACCACGCCTTCACCGGCCCCGAGACGATGCGCGCCAACGGCGGCCGGCCCGTCCCCTATCAGTGGCTCGACGCCGACAGGCGCCCGGTCGCTCCCAACACTCCCGGCGCCGAGGTCGATTACGGCCATCCCGCGGTCTGCTCCTCCGTGATGGCCTATTGCAGCCGCGGCACCGTCAGCGATCCCGCCGAGATCGATTTCGCGATGCTCGACGACATCGGATACGACATCCTCGACGAAGCCACCGCATCCGAGCCCGAGCTCCACGGCTACGGCGCGTGGGCGCATTACTCCGCATGGGGCATCGGCATCGAGCGCGTCCTCGATCCCGATACCGACCGGCTCCGCGCCGCCGCCCACGCCTTCGGAACCCAGCCGGCAACGCCGCTCGCCGACAACAGGGCGCTCTCCGGAACCGCCACCTGGACCGGGAACCTGCTCGGGGTCGATACCCTCAGCGCCTCCATGCCGCCCGTGGTCGGCGACGCCAGCCTGGAAATCGAGCTCCGGAGCCTCGCGGGCTCGGCGCGGTTCGACAACCTCGCATCCGTCCGCGGCGGCGCCTCCGTCCCGTTCCGCTCCCCCAGCCTCGAATACGCCGGCAGCGTCGAGGGCAACGTCTTCGCCGGCCGGCAGGGCAGGGTGAGAGCCGGCTTCTTCGGCCCCGCGCACGACGAAATGGCCGGAATCGTCAACGACCGCGATGTCGGGCTGCTCGGAGGATTCGGCGGCAGGCGGTGAGCCTCCTCGTTCCTTGCACCGCAATACGCTCTCGGAAACTGGCTTCCAAGTACCGGCACGATCCGCTATCAATATGATGGCAGGCTAGGAGACCACACAATGGCAACCATCAACGTGAGACAGCTCGACGACGATGTGGTCGACCGCCTCAAGGCGCGCGCCTCGTCGAACAACCGCTCCCTGGAGGGCGAGGTGCGTCACATCCTGGAATGCGCCGCCCAGGACGACATGGCGGCGAAGCGGGCCAGGTTCCTGGAGGCCTCGCGCCGACTGCGGGAGAAGACCAGGGGTCGCAAGCAGACCCCGGCGGAAGTGCTGATCCGCGAGGACCGCGACCGCGGCCATCGCGACGACTTCTGATGCGCTTCGTCGTCGATGCAAGCGTGGCGGTCAAGTGGCTGGTCGCCGAAGAAGACGCGGATATTGCCGATCGACTGGCGGCAAGCGGCGAGGAACTGCACGCGCCGCGCCTGATGGCTTCCGAGGTTGCCAATGCGCTGTGGCGCAAGGCGCGGCTGGGTCAGATCGAACGCGCCGAAGCCGGCGCCGCCATGACCGTGCTGTCCGACATGCCGATGCGCTGGAACGACGACGAGACCGTCGGCGCGGACGCGGTTCGTCTCGCGCTGGCGCTCGAACATCCGGTTTACGACTGCGTGTATCTCGCGCTCGCTCACCGTATCGGCGCGACGGTGGTGACGGCCGACCGTCGATTCGTCACGGCCGTTGCCTCGACCGTGCACGGCGAGGCAGTGACAACGCTGGCCCATTACGCGGGAACGGAACCCGGCTGATTCGCTACCGGCGCATTCCCGCTCGACCCCTTCGCTCGCCGCCAAAGTGGATTTCGGCAACGATCTGCCGCCGCTTGAGCCCGGCCCCGTAAACAAACACGCTCACGTCCACCGACCGCCACCCTCGACCCCCAACGGAGCACCTCAATGCCGACACACGACCCCACCGCCGGACTCCGCCAGTACGCGGTTTGCATCGAGCGCGAAAACGATCCGGAACTCCGCGTTCCCGTGATCACCGTGCATGCGTCCTCCGAGCCCGACGCCGTCGCCGCCGCGCGAACCCTCTATCCCGCGATCGCGGACCGCACCGTCGCCGTCTGGCTCCACCCGCACGGCGATCCGCTCGCCGCGACCCTGCTCACGGGCTGACCGCGCATCCGCCCGGACGCGCGAAGCGCTTCCCCATCATTGCCGCTTGCCGTAGATTGCACCCTCGAACCGGGAGCGTGCCAATGCGCAGCTTCACCGCGATCATCGAACGCTGCCCCACCACCGGACAGTTCGTCGGCCACGTGCCCGCCCTGCCCGGCACCCATACCCACGCCGACAGCCTCGACGAGCTGCATGACAAGCTCGTCCAGGTCGTCACCCTTGTCCTCGAAGACGAGGACCCCGCGCCCGAGACGGAGTTCGTCGGCACCCATACCGTCACCGTCTGACGGCCATGTCCTCCCTTCCGGCGCTCAAGCCGCGCGAGGTCGTCGCGATCCTCGCGGCCCTCGGATTCCGCGAGGTCCGCCAGCGCGGCTCCCACAGGCGTTTCCGCCACCCCGCCGGCCGCAGGGCGACCGTCCCCATGCACGGTCCCGCGACCTTCCGACCTCGGTCCTGCGCAACATCGCCAGACAAGCCGGGGGACTTCATCCGTTTCGGGCGATGAACGCCTGACGCGGCCTCGACCCTCGCGAACGCCCCCGTTCGCCACATCCGCCCCGACCCTTCCCGGCCATCCCCGATCCTCACCGCTCGCCACATCCGATCGTCCCACCCCCGGGAGGGAAGAGGCGTCCGGAAGGGGTGCCACGGGGCCGGACGGCCGCGCCGACCGTTCCGCACGGCTCCGGGCCGCGTCCGATTCCCGCGTTCCTCCCCCCCACAGGAGCCCGACCATGACCGCAGCCGACATCGCCACCGCGTTCGGTCCGCCGATTTCCACCTACACCCGCGCCCAGGCGATCGAGGACGGCTACCTCGTCGACGTCTCCGAGACCGCGCGGGAAGCCGGCTTCAAGGTCCCCGTCGCCCTCACCCGCGCCGTCTGGGACCGCCTGGTCGCGCTCCCCGAGGGCTATCTCGGTTTCCAGGACGAGGCCGGGCGGCTCTGGGACGTCCTTTGGATGGCCCGCCATTACGCGCTCGGCGCCTCCGGCGGCAACCGCGTAAGGATGTGCGTGCTGGTGCGCGACATCCGCAAGGACCTGCGCGACAGCAACCGCCCGCCCCGCAGGCACTTCCCGGTCGTCGCGATCGGCGCCGGCGACGACGGGGCGCCCGCCATCACCATCATGTGGCCCGAGGACGACTAAGCGTCCTCCGCCCGACGCACCCATGCGAGGAAACACGTCCATGCAGACCCCGAACCCCGCGCAGATGCTCGAGATCGCCCGCCGCGTGCACGACACCTTCGACCTCCCCAGGCGCTGGCACCAAGGAGGCTGGGGGCGCGACGACGACGGCGACACGATCGAATTCGACGGCAGCTTCCATGTCGTCGACAACGACGAGGTGCGCCACCCGCCCGCCTTCCGCAACGCCACCCCGGAGAGCCCGCGCTGCTTCTGCCTCGGCGCCGCGATCCGGATCCACGCCGGCCACGTGCTCGGCTTCGACCCCGCCCGCACCGGCGACGCCACCGAAGCCGTCTCCGCCGTCTACACCCGGGTCGGGAAGATCGACACCGCCGAGCGCGAGCGCGACGCCGCCGATTTCGAGCCCCGGCTCAACGCGATCGTCGACTGGAACGACAGCGACGACCGG
The DNA here is from genome assembly GCA_028820505.1 of Defluviicoccus sp. GTDB lineage: Bacteria > Pseudomonadota > Alphaproteobacteria > MPNO01 > MPNO01 > MPNO01. Next base: position 5,402 of record JAPPIT010000099.1, on the reverse strand, counting down.
TCCTGGGAGGATGTCCGCGATCTCACCGCCGCCGCGCTGCGGCACCTCGACGCGCACCGCTGGTAGACCAACCCGGTCCGACTATTTCCCGCTTGATCCCCATCGCCATCCACATCACACTCCACTCCATGGGAGCCGACGCAATGTCCCCCAAGCAAATCCTCGCCATCCACATCGCCCTATTCGGCATTTACGTCGGCGGGTTCAGCGCCCTCTGGATCGGCATGCAGCAGATGAGCAGCGACATCCGGGCTGAAATCTCCGACGTCCGGACCGAGCTCTCCGCCGTCGCGCAGCGCGTCGCGCGCATCGAGGCCCGCCTCGGCATCCCCGCCGCGACCCCCGCAGATCGCGCCGCCGCCGATCCCGAGACACCACCCCCTCCCAGGGACTCCAGCCAGCCGACCGTAGACGGCTGACGCCCGGTCTCCCGGCCTTCGCAAGAACGCGCTGCACCCCGCCGCACTCCAGTGGTGCTGGCAACCTGGCTCACCCGGACGGACCCGTCATGTCCCGATCCACCATCCCCCAATCCACTATCCATCGCGCCGACGCGGACCTGAAGCGCTCCTGGCGGTCGCGCTTCCAGGCGCTTCCGCCGCCCGCCCGCCGCGCGCTCCGCGACGCGCTGCTCGATCTCCGCGAGGACGCGCTGTGCCGCGCCGAGCTCCAGTGGCGCCGCCACAAGGCGCCCATGGCCTGCTACTGGAAGGCCGTCGGCGTCTATGCCGGACATCTCGCCCGCGCGCTGCACTGACCCGCATCGAACCCCAAGAGCCAGTCCCGCGGATAAGACGACATCGCCCCCGTCGCCCAGCCCGGCAACTCGGAAGGAGCCTTCGCCAGCCGAAATCTGCCCGGGAGAAGAATCGGCTCACCGATCGAGAAACATCATCACATCTGCACATCTTCGCATCAATTCGGTTATCCTTCCAGCATGAGAACAACGCTAAACATCGACGACGAGATTCTCGACGCGGCCAGATCGATCGCGGCAGAGCGAAACCTCTCGGTGGGCGCGGTACTGTCCGACCTGGCGCGGCGCGGGTTGAGCCCGACAAGCGCGGTGGAACGCAAGCGCGGCGAATTTCCGGTGTTCCAGATATCCGAGGACAGCACCGTGCTGACGCTCGATCGTGTCAAGCGCCACGAAGACGAGCCTTGACGTTCCTGCTCGATCTCAATCTCCTGCTTGCCTTGGCGTGGCCGTCGCACGTCCATCACGATGCCGCCCACGCATGGTTCGAACGGGAAGCTTCGCCGGGCTGGCGACCTGCCCCTTGACCCAGCTCGGTTTCGTCCGCCTGTCTTCCAACCCGGCGTTCACTTCAGACGCGGTTTCGCCGCCCGCGGCGCTCTCTCTGCTGCGGCACATCACGGCAATGGGCGGCCACGAATTCTGGTCCGACGACGTCGATTGCATGTCGGCCGCGTTCTCCGGCGGCATCCGACTTTCGGGGCATCGTCAGGTTACGGATGCCTACCTCCTGTCTCTTGCCCGGGCGCGCTCGGGATGCCTTGCGACCCTGGATCGCCGCATGAACCGGATGGTGCCCCAAGACGATCGACCGAGCCAGCATCTTCGTATCGTCGACGCCTGACGGGCCGGCATCCAACCCGATCGCGCGGGCGGTTCCGGCAGCGAAGTTCGATGCCCGCATCGTGGACCCGGTTTCAAGGCGACGCCGCGACGCACCCTGAATCTCGACACCAGTCGGATCCCGGCCTAGCATCCCCCCCCTCCGGGGACCCGCGCTCCGCAACCGGAAAGGACCCCGCCCATGAGCGACGAACTGATCGCCATCCTCGGCGTCGGCATCGCTCTCGCCGGCGCGATCCTCGCCACCCAGCGCTACCCTCGCGCCGACTTGCGCGCCAAGATCGCCGGGCCGTGCAAGGCCGCGACCCAGAATTTCACCGCCGGGAACAACAGGATCGACGAACTCAGCCAATCCATGCAGGAGCAATTCACCGAGCTCCGGCGCGAGATCGGTAACCTCCGCGAGCGCATTGCCCACCTCGAACGCCGACGCGAAGCGATCTCCGGGCGCAGGGACGCCGCCTGAGCGTCCGCCATGCATCCCGCCATCTCCGACAAGCGCGAGCGGCTGGCCGAGCTCTGCCGCGAGTTCGGCGTCGCCCGTCTAGAGGTCTTCGGCTCCGCCGCGCGCGGCGCCGATTTCGATCCGCTCACCAGCGACGCCGATTTTCTGGTCGAGTTCGACCCCCGGCGCGCGCCCGGCACGCTCGATGTGTATTTCGATTTCAGGGACGCGCTGAGCGACGCACTGAACCGCCCCGTCGACCTGCTCGAAACCGGGGCCATCCGCAACCCCTATCTCAGCGCGGCCATCGAGACGTCCCGCGAGCTCGTCTATGAGTCGTGACCCCCGCGTCCTGCTGACCGACATCGAGCAGGCCTCGGCAGACATTGAAAGCTACATCGGAGCGATGACGCCGGAGGCCTACCTCGCCGACAGCCGTACCCAGGCCGCCGTCGAGCGCAAGTTCGAAATCATCGGCGAGGCGCTCAATCGCCTTCACCGCGACCATCCCCACCTTGGCCACCGGATTCCCCAGCTCCGCCGCATCGTGGACTTCCGCAACGCCACTCTTCGAGCCTCGTGGCCGCGCCTTTATCCGGCCGCAAGCGGACAGCCTGCACGACCGGCCGGCCGTCTCGCGTTCTCGCTACTCTCGATGCGCCCCATTTTCCCCGATTCCGTCATGACCCCGGTCCTTCCCGAAAACGGCCGGTTCCACCACTTTTCCAGCCCGGTGGCAAAATATGACACCCCGAACTATGGTAGCTCCGCTCAACCAGGAGATCCCTCATGCCGGCAAGCCATGCTCGCAACGTCGCGCTAACCCCCCAGCTCGCCCGCTTCGTCGACGATCTGGTCTCGGCAGGCACCTACAACAATGCCAGCGAAGTAGTCCGGGACGCGCTGCGCGAGCTTCAGCGCCGCCAACATGCCGATCAACTCACGGAAATCCGCGCGCGGATCGGCGCGGGTCTCGATCAACTCGACCGCGGCGAAGGCCGCGCCGGCCAGCCCGCCGCGGTCCTCGGTGAGATCGTTCGACAGGCCAAACGCCAGCATCCCGGGCAATGAAAACGGTCGTCTTCTCGCCAGCCGCGCTCGACCGCCTTGCGGACATTATCGCCTACAGCATCGAACGGTTCGGCCTGGCCCAGGCCGACGCCTACGCCGCACGGTTGGCGGATCGGTTGGAAGCCCTCGCGGCCAGCCAAGGCCCGGAGGCCCGGCCCTGCGAACGTCTGATGCGGGGCGTGCGCGACGCCTCCGGGCTCACCTGCTACCGCGAGGGTGTCCATTATCTGATCCTGCGCGAAAAAACCGACGCGCTGGAAGTCGTCGAAATCTTCCACGAGCGAATGGACCTTGAAGCGCACCTCGAGCACCTCATAGGGGACGACACATCGTAACCCCGCCCGCATGAGCGATCCGCCAGCCAATCCACCTCTGGCGGCGTAGCGGTAAATGACCGCCCCGCATCCGCCGCTCGATTCCCGCCGCCGCCTGACACCTGTTCCCCCGACCGGTCCGCATCCTCGCGCAACAATTGCACACGCGCCCGCACGACCCCCGCATCCCGAAAACGGCCGGTTCCACCACTTTTCCAGCCCGGTGGCAAAATATGACACCCCGAACTATGGTAGCTCCGCTCAACCAGGAGATCCCTCATGCCGGCAAGCCATGCTCGCAACGTCGCGCTAACCCCCCAGCTCGCCCGCTTCGTCGACGATCTGGTCTCGGCAGGCACCTACAACAATGCCAGCGAAGTAGTCCGGGACGCGCTGCGCGAGCTTCAGCGCCGCCAACATGCCGATCAACTCACGGAAATCCGCGCGCGGATCGGCGCGGGTCTCGATCAACTCGACCGCGGCGAAGGCCGCGCCGGCCAGCCCGCCGCGGTCCTCGGTGAGATCGTTCGACAGGCCAAACGCCAGCATCCCGGGCAATGAAAACGGTCGTCTTCTCGCCAGCCGCGCTCGACCGCCTTGCGGACATTATCGCCTACAGCATCGAACGGTTCGGCCTGGCCCAGGCCGACGCCTACGCCGCACGGTTGGCGGATCGGTTGGAAGCCCTCGCGGCCAGCCAAGGCCCGGAGGCCCGGCCCTGCGAACGTCTGATGCGGGGCGTGCGCGACGCCTCCGGGCTCACCTGCTACCGCGAGGGTGTCCATTATCTGATCCTGCGCGAAAAAACCGACGCGCTGGAAGTCGTCGAAATCTTCCACGAGCGAATGGACCTTGAAGCGCACCTCGAGCACCTCATAGGGGACGACACATCGTAACCCCGCCCGCATGAGCGATCCGCCAGCCAATCCACCTCTGGCGGCGTAGCGGTAAATGACCGCCCCGCATCCGCCGCTCGATTCCCGCCGCCGCCTGACACCTGTTCCCCCGACCGGTCCGCATCCTCGCGCAACAATTGCACACGCGCCCGCACGACCCCCGCATCCCGAAAACGGCACTTTCCGCCGAGCTGCGCCGGAGCGCTCACGCAACACTCGAAACCCCCAACAACGCCTTCCCAAAAACCCTCTTGAAATTGCCTTTCCCAAAACATAGCCTGACACCGTTTTTCGCATGCTTCCTGGAGAGACTCGGTTGCTCATCGGCTACGCTCGCGTATCGACCCGCGATCAGACCCCCGAAATGCAAATCCAGACTCTCACGGAAGCCGGCTGCGAGCGCATTTTCACCGAGACCGCAACCGGCTCCGCGCGTGACCGGCCCCAACTCGCCGCTGCTCTCGACTACCTGCGCCACGGCGACACGCTCGTCGTCTGGAAGCTCGACCGCCTCGCGCGCTCGCTCCGCCAGCTCCTCGACACCATCGAGACGCTGCATGCGTCCGGCGTCGAGCTTCGCTCCCTCACCGAGGCGATCGACACGGCCACCCCGTCCGGCATGCTGTTCTTCCAGATCTCCGGCGCCTTCGCGCAGTTCGAACGCGCCATAATCCGCGAGCGCACCCTGGCCGGGCTGGAGGCCGCCGCCGCGCACGGACGCCACCCGGGACGCCCGCCCAAGCTCGGTCCGGAGGACATAACCGCCGCCCGGGCAATGCTCAAGGAACCGGCACTGAGCACGCGCGAGGTCGCGCGCCGCCTCGGGGTCTCCGTTTCCACCCTTTACCGGCATATCCCGGCCGCGCGTTCCGGCACGGCCGAGGATTGATCCGCCGGGCGCCAGAAGCCCCATGCACGAACGCGCACCGAAAGCCGCTGCATGCCGGAATCTTGCCGCCTCGCCGGAGCGGTCCCTAATCTATTGAAAACAAATGAGAAAATCAAAGTGCAAATTTAACACTTCCTGCTTATCCTTGAAGTTCCACCGTTGGGAGTGTATGTTCCGGTTATGTTCT
>JAPPIT010000168.1:7946-13540 GCA_028820505.1 Defluviicoccus sp. | reverse complement strand
GGTCGAGAAGGCAAACAGCACCAGCAGCGCGCCGAACGCCGCCGCCCCGGCCAGGCGTGCGAGCCTCCCCGCCATTCAGACGGCGAGCTCCCCGGACCGCTCCCCGCCGGCAGGAGGGGCATCCCCTTCCCCGGACCCCGTTCCGGGGCTCGCCCCGGACGCCGTTCCGGGGTCCGTCCCGGCGTCGCCGGCGGGCGGCGCGTCGCCCGCGCCTCCATCGCCCGGCGCCGGATCGGCCGCCACCGGTCCGGTATCCACCGACCGGCGGTCGCCGGGCGGAGGCGACAGCAGATTCACCAGGGAGTGCGGTCCGGCAACCGTGAGCTGCACGCCGCGCTTCGTTTCGTTGCTGACCGGGTCCTGGCTCTCCCAGTACTCGATCCGGCCGCGCACCATCACCTGCTCGCCCTTGTGGATCATCGTGCTGGCCGACTCGGCCCAGGGCGCGAACACCACGACCGTGTGCCAGTCGGTGCGCTCCACCCACTCGCCGTTGTTGTCACGCCACCGCCGGTTGGTCGCGAGCCGGAAGCGGACCCGCTTGCCCCCGTTGTTCAGCACCCGGACCTCGGGGTCGCCCCCGACATTACCGAGCAGTATCGCCTCGTTCATGTGAAGCACCATGATCTCCTTCCTCCCGGCGGGGCGATTCAGGCCGCCCCCGCCTCCCGGCCTTCCCCGGACATCGTTCCGGGACCCGCCCCGGACATCGATCCGGGGATCTCGCTTCCGGCCCACGCCAGAGCGACGGTCTCTGCGGCGAGTCGGTCGAGCGCGTCGCGCTCGCCCGCGGCCTCCGCCTCGTCCAGCTCCGCCCGCGCCGTGCCCGCCGGAAAGCGGCGCGCGAGCGCGGCCCGCGCCTGGGCGGGCCGGAGCTTCCGGCTCACCCGCTCGCGAAGCGCCACGTCGGCCGGGCTCGTCGAAAGCGCCCAGAGCTCGACCGGACCGGGCGCGTTCAGCATCAGCTGCTCGAACCGGCCGCGCCGGTCGGACGCGATCAGCAGCACCGGCGCGCCGTCGCGGCCCGGCCCCGTCAGGCGGAGCCGCACCGCCTCGGCCACCGTTTCCGACAGGCCGAACACCTTGGACATGCGCTCTATTTCGCCGGCCTCGCCGCCGGCGCCGAGAATCCAGTACCGGTTGGCGAGCTCGACCAGCTCCTCCCCGAAATCCTCCAGACGCTGCGAGGCCAGCACGAGGCGGACGCGCATCTTGCGCGCCTCGCGGACGTCGCGCTCGACCTGGGCGCGCACCGCCCGCGCGCCCGCCGTCCGGTGGAACTCGTCATAGGCGAAGCGCTTCGGCGCCTCCCTCAGCGCCCGCGCGCGGGCCATGTGCCAGTCGCGATAGCGCTCGGGCACGCGCTCCATCTCGTCCGGACCGGTCCACCAGTCGCGCGTCAGCAGCTGACGGGCGACCATGTAGAAGACGGCGGTCTGGCGATCGGCCTCGGCCGAGCCGGTCGGCGCCACCTCGGCGAGATCGACCGAGACCACCCGCGCCGCCCCGGTGTCGAACCGCGTCGGCTGGAACAGCGACGGCCAGGACGAGGCGAGCGCCGTCAGCACCCGCGCGAAGGCCTGCGTGACGGTCTCTCCGCCCGGCCCGTAGCGCGCGTCCCCGATCAGCTCCTGGACACCCGGATCGCGGACCGCCGAGAGGAGATCCGACAGCACCGGCACCGCGTAGCGCTGCGCGCGGGCGGCGGAGCCCGGATCGCCGGCCGCGAACAGCGCGTCGACCGCCTCCCACCACAGCGCGTCCCCCGGCAGGCGGCAGTTGTAGACCCTGAGCGCCTCGTCGACCGCCGCGTCGCGGCCCGCCGTATAGGCGTGCGGCTCGGCTCCGGCGCGGCCGTCCGAGCGCATCGCGTAGACCGCGTCCAGCGCCGGACCGATCGTCTCGCGCACCCCGTCCGGCACGCCTTCCGCTCCCGCCGGAGTGAAGATCAGCCCGAGCAGGTTCTCCAGGAAGGCGCGGCCTGCCGCCAGCGGATGCCGGCAGCCGAGCGGCGTATCCATCGGGTTGATCGCGTGCTCCGGGATCATGCGCAACCGGAACCACGCCGCCTCTCCCCGCCTGGAGACGGGGAGGCTCTCGCGGATCAGCGAGATCAGCCCGGCGGAGGACGGGCCGATGTCGATCGTCGCCGCGTAGGGGAGACGCGTCCCCTGCAGGAGGTGGGCGAGGGTGAGGCAGTTCATCAATACCGATTTCCCCCGCCCGGGGATGCCGTGGATCAGCTCGAAGCCGTAATCCTCGCCCCCCGCATAGGAGAACGGCAGCAGCTTGTTGTCGGGCGTGCGGAACATGTGATCGGCGCGCTCGGACAGCGGCGCCGGCCGGCCGACCGGCCAGAAGCCCAGGACCTCGCGCAACGGCGCGCAGGCCGCCGGCGCGGTGCCGCCGCAGGCGAAGCCCGCGATCGTGCCGGCCAGCGACTCCACCGGATCGCCCGAGAGCGCCGAGAACACGCATTCGCCCCAGCCCTCGGCGAGCTGCTGAACCCGGCTGATCCGGCGCAGCAGCGCGTCCCGGCCCTCGCCCCGTTCCACCCAGGTGGCGATCGACACCCTGAGCCGCACCACCGCCTGGGCATCGGCGGCGAGCGCCGTCATCTCCCCCATCGCGTGCTTGACCGCGTTCGTCTCGTCCGACGAAAAGGCGAGGAAGGACGACGCCAGCCGCGCGGAACGCGCGCCCAGCGTCTCCAGCCCGCCGCCCTCGACCAGGATCGAGAGCCGGAAGGGGAAGCCGGCCAGGCGTTCGAGGAGCTCGGAGAAGGGGCGCGGGTTGCGCGGGCCGAGACACATGTCGAGCGTGCCGTAGAGTCTTCCCGCGAGCGCCGCCCCGAGGCCCTCGCGCTCCGGCTCGCGGTCGATCAGCTGCGACGCGAGCGGCGGCGGGAACGCGCCGAGCTCCGCCGGCTCTTCGATCCGCGCGGGCGGCGGATCGTCCGCCGTCCGTCCGCGCCAGGCCGTCCGCGTGGTCGCATCCACGCCGCGGCGGAGCGCCGCCACCGCCTCCTCGCCGGTCAGCGCGCGGGCGATGAGTCCGGAATCCGCCAGCATCCCGTGCACCGCCTCCACCACCGCGTCATGACGCGGCATCAGGCTCTCCCGCCCGGCGGCGCGGCACTGCGATTCCCGCGTCTTCGGCAGCCAGCCCTTCAGCGCGGCGCGGCTCTTCCTCCGGTCGCTCTTGGCCTCCAGCGGGGTCGCCGCCGAGGGCCGCGTCCAGCACGCCAGCAGAAAGGTCTCGGCCGCCGGCGGCGGGCGCCTGGCACGCTCGGCGAAGACATCGCCCAGCCCCAGCCCGAGACGCTCCGAACGGCTCCCGAGCGCGTCGCAGGCCTCCTCCACCGCCGTCCGGTCGAGCACCCGCTCGAAGGTGGCGTGAAGCGCGTGGCCGCGCCCGATGAACCGGCTGTTGAGCCGGCCGGCGGCGATTTCGACGAAGCGCTCCAGCTCCGGCGCGCCCGCCAGCGCCCGCGCGCCGTCGATGCGGAACATCGAAACCAGCGAATTGTCGCGGCACAACAGCCGCCCGTCGAACGCCGCCACCGGCATCAGGAAGGACTCCAGCGGCTTTTGCCGCGTGGCCCAGAACAGCCGCTGGAGGTCCTCGATCAGCACGGTCCGCGGCCCATCCCTAGAATTTCGGCTTGCCGATCCCGGTCGAGCCGGTCGTCAGGCCGAACGTCTCCGCGATTCCGTTCAGCACCACCGGGATCAGGATGATCGCCGCCCCGATCATGATCGCCACGATCGCCGACGACAGGCTGACCTGCTGCGGCTGATCCATGTGCTTCTTGATCCGGAAGAGCCCGAACGCCACGACCAGGATGCCGAGAAGGTAGAAGACGATCGCCAGGAACCCGCCCACCAGATCCAGATCGCCCTCGGCGCTCTTCGCCATGTCTCCGAGCGACTGCGCGAACGCGGCGTGCGCCCACGCGCTCGCGCCGGCGAGCCCCCACCAGAGTTTCTTCATCTTCCGTTTCCTCCTACGAAATCGTCAGCACCCTGATCCCGAGCGTCGTCTGGACGGCCGCGATCAGGGCCAGGATGTGCCACGCCATCAGCCCGCCGATCAGGTGCATCGCGGCGCCCGAGACCGTCGCGCCCGGCGCCCCGTCCGAAGCGCCCCTGAGCACGAACAGCCCCTTCACGAAGGCCAGCAGCCCGATCACCTGGACGATCCAGAACAGCGCCTTCAGAAGCTCCCCGAAATCCTCTCCCCGGCCGCCGTAGCCGAGCGTCGCCACCCCCGGCGTCTGCCCCGCGAAGAAGGTCTTCCCCGCCCCCGCCAGCACGCCGGGCAGCCAGATCAGGCCGGCCGCGATCAGGAAGGACGCCGCCGCGCTCCAGAGCGACGGGCCGGCCCCGGCGGTGTCGACATGGCGCAGGATGCGAAGGCATCCCTGGACGAAGACAAGGAGCGCCAGCAGGTAGCAGGCGAGCCCGATCAGAAGCATCACGCCCGGCTTGAGGTCCGCCACCGCCGCGATCAGGGCGCCCGCGAGATCGTTCATCGCCCGTTCTCCCCGCGAGGCCGGGAAGAAGCGGAAGCCGCGGCCGCCCGGGCGCGGACGATTCCGGCCGGCGAAGCCGGGGGAAGCGGCCCCCGGGACGCCGGCGCCGGCGCTCTCCCGCGCTCCGCGCCCGCGCCCGGAGGCCTTGCGAACACCACCGCGAGCTCAGCATCGCGGGGGATCCGCACCGTTGGGCCGGTCGGCGCATCCTCGAGCAGGATCTCGCCGGCCGACCGCGCGGCATTGCCGATCCCCGCATAGACCGCCTGTCGGTCCGTGGGGCCGGCCTGTTCCTCGATCACGGTTTCGCCCGAAACCTCGACTCTCCGGGAGACCGCCGCCTTGGCGGCGAAAAAGCCCTCGGCGAAGCGGAACGCCGCCGGCAGGATCAGACGCTCGAACCAGTGCCGGTCGACCTCCCCCTCGATGCCGAAACAGGCGCAGTCGAGCCCGACCGCCCAGCCCTCCGCCGGCGCCTCCACGCCCCGCCAGGACAGCCGGCTCACCCGCACGACCAGGCGGTCGCGCACCCGGTCGAACGTGCCGGTGGCAACCGCACCCGCGAGCGGCGGCTCGAGGATCTCCAGCAGAACCGGACCGGGAAAATCGCTGTCCACCGCGTACAGCACCCGCGCATAGAGCGCCTCGCCCGCCTTCACGGCCGGAAACGCGCTCCCGCCGCCATCGCCGGCGGCCGGCGCCGCGCCGGCCGTCTCCCCCGATGCCGGCGCGGGCGCCGCCGGCGACAACGCCCGCAGCCGCACCGTCCTGGGCGGCCTGTCGAGCGCCTTCAGGAGCTCCCCGATCAGGTCGCGCAACCCGCCGCCGTTCACCTCGTCGAGCGCCTCGTAGGACCCGCCCCGCGGTCTCTCGGCGGGGCCGGAGGCCGCAGCCGAGGGAGCGGTCGGCCACTCCGCCGCGGGACGTGGCGACGGCCGCGGAGCGGCCGCCGGGGGGGGGGGGGGCCCGAACCCCCCCCCCCCCCCAAAAAGGGGGGGGGGCCCCCCAGAACGGCCCCCTTTGGCCCGACCCCAGGGTGGGTGGCGAAAAGGACCCCCCC
>JAPPIT010000168.1:0-7936 GCA_028820505.1 Defluviicoccus sp. | reverse complement strand
CATGCGAAGCGCTCCCGCTTCCGCCGCCTGGGGGGCGGGGGGGGGCGGCCCCCGCCCCCCCCCCGGCGGGGGGGGCCGCCCCCCACGGGGGGGGGGCCGGCGCCCCCCCGGGGGGGTGGGGGGGGCGGGCGGGGGGGGGGCCGCCGGCGCTTCCTGTCCCGGAAGCGCCGGCAGCGACAATCCCTGGGGGGGCGCACCCTCTTCCGGCACCGTTTCGCCCTGACCGTAGGTCGTGTCCAGATGCGACCCGCCCTCCCGCTCAGCCCGCTCCCGCTCAGCCCGGTTTCGATCCTCGATCGACCGGCCGTATTCCGGCGAGCCCGGCTTCGCCGGGTCGACCTTCAGACCACGGTTGTCGACGTCGATCTGCGCGGAAGCCGGCGCGGCGGCCAACGCCGCCAATACCGCCGCCGGCAGGAGAAGGGATCTCATTCACCGCCCTCCATCGCGCGGAGAACCCGGGCGCCCGGGCGGAACCTCAGGGTTCGCCTCTCCGTCGCCGGCAGCGATTCCCCCGTCCTGAAGTTCCGTCCCGGCCGGCCCCGCACGGTGACCGCCTCGAAGGCTCCGAAACCCCGCACCCACACCCGCTCGCCGCGTCCCAGCGCGTCTTCGATCGTCGCGAACACCGCGCGAACCGCCTCCTCGGCGCGGGCAGTCGGCATTCCAGTGCGCTCGGAGACGCCCACGACCACGCTCTTCATTCGCGCGCTCCCGGCGCGCTCCGGCCGAGCGTCAACCCCTCGATCCCGGCCTCCTCGAAGCCGAGCCGGCGTTCCCGCCCGCCCTCGCTCACCAGCGCCAGCGGCGTCGCCGGCAGCCGGTAGGCCCAGCGGCCGGCCGCGCCGCGCTCGGCCGCCCAGGGGCCCGGGCTGAGCACGTGCGCGCGGGTTATCAGCAGGATGTCCTCGCCGTCCCGCCACGCCCTGTCCCCCGGCGTTCCGCCGATCACGCGGAGCCGGGCCCCGCCCTCGGGCGGGGTGCCGGTCAGCACGCCCGCGAGGTCCGCGTCGCCGGCGCGCAGCGCCTCGGGCTTGGCGAGCGCCGCCGGATCGACGTTCGGGCCGGCGATCGCCAGCCTGAGATCCACCCTGAAATCCGCCGTCTCCGCTCCGCCCCGCAGCATCGCCACCACCGGATCGGGGAGCCCGACGAGCTTCACCGTCAGGTTGCCCGAGAGAAACGGCTCGCGCGGCGCCAGGTAGAGAAGATGTCCCGCCGGCGCGGCGTCGTCGCCCGGCAGGAAGCGCGCGTCCAGCAGGACCTCCTCGATCGGCCACGGCGCCCCGGTGAGGTCGGTGAACCCCACCACCGTGGTGAAGCCCCTGCGAACGGCGATTTCGGGGATCGCGTCGGCGTCGATGTGAAGGCGCCGGAGCCGCCCCGCCACCGTCCGGCCGGCGCCCCGCGCCGTCGCCTCGCGGGTCTGCTCCAGCAGCCTCGCGAGCTTCTCGATCTGATCGCGCGTGAAGGGGAGGACGCCCCGTCCCTCGCGCGCCACGTCGTCGTCGGGCGCGGCATGGCGCGACCAGATCTCCGGTGTCCCGGATCCGCCCCGCCCTTCCTGACCCGGCGCGGCCGCTGCCGGCAGGAGGAGCAGGCAGACAAGCCCGAGTGCGGTGCGGCGGCGCCTCACGATCCCACCTTCCCGCGGGTCGCGATCAGCTGGGCGATGCCGATCCCGGTATCGCGCTCCTCCAGCGGCACCCGCGTCACCAGGACCTTCGCCACCAGCGCCTGGTCCAGCCGCTTGCGGCCGGCCTCGAAGGTGAGAAGGATCGGGAACTCGACCGCCCAGGCGATCCGGCCGCGATATTTGCGCGTATCGGTAATCACCGGCGCCCCCGTCGCGACCGCCGAGGCCACCTGCCGGTTGTCCCGCAGCCGCGTCAGGAACAGGCTCTCCCGGAGCCCGTCGAGGAACGAATCGTACCCCTCGTCCGTGAAATGCTTGCGCGCCTCGCCCAGACGCCGGCGCCAGTCGTGGTGGCCCAGCGTGAACGACTCGGTCACCGCCGTCACCGTCCAGTTCCGGAGCGCCGCCGCCGACATGATCGGCTCGTCGAGCCGCGTCATCGGGATCACGCGCCCGTCGGGCGTCGCCGCGACGGTGATGTAGGTCGTCGAGTGGAACCACACATAGCCCGCGAAGGCGGCCGCGGTGAGCGCGTTCGACAGCGCGAGCCACCCCGCCGCGCGACGCCAGCCGAGATGCTGGTCGCGGTGAAACGCGAACAGGTTGCCCATCTCCCGCATCGCCTGCGCCCGGCTCACGGTCCGAAGATCTCCGCCGCCCATATGTCCGGCCGGGCGATCGAGCCCACCCGGTAGACCTGGCCGCCGCCCGGCGCCCGCCAGGCGATCAGCGGCACCGAATCCTCGCCCCACCGCTCGTAGACCGCATTGTTCTCCTCGACCCACTGGCTCCCCGCGCGGTGCTCGGGCGCCACGTCGCGGCCGTACCAGGCGAGCGCCGGGTCCGGGCTGGACGCGATCCGGATCGCCTTCCGCGCCGAGGCCGCCCCGAGCACGCCCACCGGCACCACGCGCAGCCGGAAGGAGCCGCCAAGGGCGAGCCTGCCGAGCTCGTCCACCGCCCGCGTCGACCAGGGACAGTCCGGATCGGCGAAGATCACCGCCTGACGGCCCCTGTGGCCGAGCGTGAACCCGAACAGGGCCGCGGATTGGGCGAACAACCCCGCCGGGGCGGGCCTTCCGGCAACGATTTCCCGCAGCAGGCTCTCCGGCACGCCCGGATACCGCGCGCGCGCTCCGGACGTCGCTCCCGGGTTTCCCTCCGCCTGGGCGATCCGCGTGGATCCGGACCGTCCCGCGGCCGCCGGCCGCGTCCCCTGCAGCGCCCCGACCCGTTCCAGGCCCCCGGACGCGCCGCGCGCACCCGCGACCTGCGAACGCGTCACCAGCGCCCCGTCCGGCGCGTACATCAGCCCCGCCACCGCGTGCCCGTCGGGCGCAACGTAGAGGGTGTAGGATTCGCCCCGGGCCAGCTCGACCAGCCAGCCCGCGAGCCCGCCCCGTTCGCCGAGCGGCGTCAGCCGGGCGCCGCGCCCGCGGAGCGCCGATACCACGGCGGCCGCGGGCGGCGGACTCGCGGCAGACGGGTTGCCGCCCGGCACGGGCTCCCGCGCCCCCGCCGGCGCCCAGACCAGCATCGCGACGACAAGCGCCGCCGCGATCGCGCCTGTGATCGTCGAATTCATCTTTCGCCTCCTTCCGGCCCGGCGTTCGGGTCCGGAGCGCGGCCGGGGACACGCCCCGGAGCGGCGTCCGGTGCAAGCCTGTGGGTGACCGTGACCACGTTGCCCACCCGCTCCGCCGCCGGCGGGTGCGGCATGTGCGAGAGCCCGAGCAGGAGCGCCGCGCAGGCCTCGTCGAAGGTGCGCGAGCGGAAGACGTGCGAAATCCCGAGCCGCCAGCTCCTGTCGGTCAGAACCGCGATCTCCAGCCCCGCCGCGCCGGCCCAGCGCCCGAGCGTCACCGTGAGCGTTTCGCCCGCGCGCACCGCCCAGTCGCGACGCCCCGCGGCGCCGCTCACCAGCTCCGCCGCGCCGGGCGCCACCCCGGCCGGGCGGACGTGTATTTCGGTGCCGTTCACGTCGCCCGCGAGACCCTCGCCCCAGAGCAGCGCGCGCCAGCCGCCGTAGCTCCGGCCGATCCGCCGGGAAGGGTCGACCCGCCGGTCGTAGCGAAGCGTCATCCCCCTCGGCGCGAGCCGGGCCAGCGTGCTCGCAAGCGTCGACGGATCGTCGACCGCCGCGAAGGCGGCGCGCGGCGCCGACGGCGCCACGTAGTTGAAACCGGCCGCCGCGAGCCCCGGCGACATCAGCCAAAGTCCACAAAGCGCCGCTCCCGCTCCGCGTAGAGCGCGGACCGCCGCCCCGCCGCGCGGGCGCGCACCGCCCTGAGAGCCGCGGCGAGGCGGTAGCCCCGGGCCTCGGCGAACCTGAGACCCAGCACCGCCGCAACGAGGACCCCCGTGGTCCACCAGGCCGGCCACAGCACCCAGAGCGCGAGCAGCGCCAGCAGCCGCGCGTCGAAGCCGTAGATCCGGACCGGCCGCATCGTGTCCCGCCAGCGAAGCTCGCGCTCCATGAATCCCCTCCCCTCTCAATCGCCGGCGTCCCGCGGGTCGCCATGCCGGCCTTCCTCGCGTGTCGATTCTTCCTTCCGCGGGATGCCGATCAGGATTTCAAGGTCGCTGCCCGGCTCCGGCGCGGCGGGCGGCGACGCATTCGACCCGGCGAGCCCTTTCGGCCTCGACATGCCGGCTCTTTCCCGCTCCGGAACGTTCCCAGCGCGGTTCGGGCGGGGCGCTTTCGGAAGCTTCCCGGCCACCGCCGGGGCCACACGCAGAAGGTCCATATGGCGAAGCTTCCAGGCGCAATACGCCGCCTCGGCCGCGCTCGCCATGCTGCTTCCCACTCGCTCGACTTCCTCGGAAATCGCCGCCGGCCATGCGGACTGCGGCATCCCGAGCAGCTCCCGCTTGAAATCGCGGTCGAACACCAGCCACTCGCGGAGCGCGGTCAGCCCGCCCTGCGGGTTGGGCGCCAGCACCTGGCTCACCACCATGTGGAGCACGTCGATCAGCGCCGCGCCGCGTTCCTCGCGCTCCTCGGCCGGGAACTCCGCCAGCATGCGCCGGACCGTCGCCGCCACCCCCGTGGTATGGGCGGTCGAATAGACCGCGATCCCGTAATCGGCGGCGCGGACGACCGCCTCGACGGTCTCCCGGTCGCGCGCCTCGCCAACGATCACCGCCGACGGGCGGCGGCGCAGCGAGGACCTCAGCCCGTCGGCGAACGTCAAGAAATGACGCGGTATCTCGGCCGAGGACATCAGCGCGTCTCCGTCGGCGATGCCGTCGAAGACGTACTCGATCGGCGCCTCGAAGGACTGGATGCGGCCCGCCCCGTTCTCCAGCAGCCGGCGGGTGCCGGCCGCGAGGAGGGTGGATTTCCCGGATCCGGGGACGCCGGTGACCAGGGTGAGCCCCCGGCACAGCTCCCAGGCCTCCACGATTTCCGGTTCGGTGCCGAGCTCCTCGAATCCAGGCACCGCGTCCGGCAGCACCCGCAGCACGATGTTGGCCCCGAACCCGTGATCCACCTGGACCGGGGAGATGTTCACCCTGAAGCGGCGGGTCCGCCGCCGGTCCTCGCGGACCGCGAACGAGCAGTCGATCGCGCGTCCGGAGCGCAGGATGCCGTCGCCGCTCGCGTTGAACATCCGCTCGATCAGGAACTGCATGGCGGTCGAATCGAGCGCCGCCGACGTCGCCCGCAGCAGTTTGCCGTCGACATCCATCAGCGCCGGCTCGCCGGTCTGGAAGGCGATGTCGGACGCGCCCTCCGCGGCGGCCCAGAGCAGGAACTCCTCCAGCCGCTGCCCCGGGAAGGCGTGCTCGCCGGGTCCCCACAGCGCGGTCACCGCGGGGCCTCCATCATCGGGGTCCGCTCCGGCGGCCGCCTTCCGAACACAATCCGGCCGGAAACCCTCAAAGCCTTCCACAACGAAAACCCGTGAATCCTTGCGATCCGCCCCACACACGCTCCTTCACACCACGCCCCCAACCAGAGCCCGCCCGTCAGAACGGCTTCCCCTAGCCTCGGTCCGCCCGGCATCCACCAGGCCGCAAGCGACAAACCCAGGAACAGCAGCGCGAACCGCAAGACGGCCACGCCCTTGAACGCTTCGCTCTCCGCCACCGAATTGGCCAGCCCCTCACAATCGCCGTAAGCTGCTCCGCACACCCAGATGACCACGTAGCCGAAGACAACTCCGATCGCCTGCCCCGCCGGCACCACCGACCCCTTGAGCGCTCCATCCAACGAGAGCGCACCCAGAAACGCGATCGAGAACACCGACATCGCGAACGACCAGCGGCCCCACCAGGCGAGCGAGCAGGCACTCGCCATCACGGTGGCCACATCCGGATCCAGGGGCCGCTCTCGCTTCATTGCCTCCAACCTCCTGCGACGGACGTCCCTACCTCCACCGAGGACGTCCGTCCCGGCCTGGTCCGCCTTCCGGCACCATCGATCGGATGCAGATCACCGGGCCGCGACGCTATTTCCGACGCTCCCTCGCCGGCGGCCCACAGCAGCAACTCGTCGAGCCGCTGTCCCGGGAAGGCGTGCTCGCCGGGTCCCCACGGCGCGGTCACCGCGGTGCCTCCGCCGGCGGGCCTCGCTCCAGCAGGGCCGCCCGGTGCTCCCCATACCGGCACAGCCCTAAGGTGCCGCCGGGATTGACGAACCGGTTATCCTCGCCCTGCAATGGACGCTTCGTGCTTGTTCTCCCGACAACGAGAGAAACCCCGAAATGAGCATCGGCCAAATCGCTCAAAACATCGCTGGCGCCATCATGTTCCTGGCCTGGATCCTCTTGCTCGCATCCCCCGCGGTCTTCATCATCCGCCGCTGTCGCTACAGACCGCTCACCGCTTTCGACGCAGTCTTGGGCTTCCTTCTTGTCGGCTCCCTCCTGGTTCTGTTCGCTCCTCGGCTCTGAGCCTTCAAGGCGGGCTCGCCCATTCCGGACGCATCTAGCCATCGCTCTGGGTCTTCTTCCGGACAGACGTCGGACTTCCCGCCGCCGCCACACACATGCAGACGATCGAGGCCTTCCGAATCGAAAACCCGTTCTCTCTCGCGACACATCCCACGCAGGCGCTTTCCACGAAGGCCCCCGTCCAGAGCCCGGCCATCGTCACCGCTGCCGCCATCCACAACCCGCTGTCGTCCGACCAGAAGAACAGCGAGTAGCCCAGGACCATCATCCCGGCCCTCAACGCCAAGGCGCTCCGATACGCTTCCGCCGGTTCGACCGACCCCTCCACTGCCTCGCCGGCCCCGTACGTCAGCCCGGCGAACCAGAAAAACCCGTATGCGCCCAAGCACGCCGCCAGCTCGCCACCCGATTCCGTCGACCCCTGGGCCACCGAGATCAGAACACTCCAGACCAGAAGCACGATGGAAAGCGCCGACATCCACAACGAACAGCCCGCCCGCCAGGCAAGGATCGGATCGGTCGCCATCACCGCCGCCACATCGGGGTTCTCCGAGGGCTTGACCCTCATCCGTTCCAGCTTCCTCCGGATGGACTTCCTTACCGACCGAGGCCCGCTCACCAGGGAGCCTCCATCAGCGGGCGCCATTCGGACGGGACGGGGACCAGCCGCGCCGGTGTCCCGAGTCTGGCGAAGGCCTCGTCGATGCGGAGCACGCGACCGCCGCCGGAGACCGGCGCGTCGTCGAGCGTGACCGAGGGCGCGGTCGCCATGCGGGCGAGGTTGAGCCGGCGCCAGAGCACGATCCCCTCGAAGTCGCGGCTCAGCCGGTCGAGGTCGGCGGCGAACACGTCGTCGGCCAGCGCGACGCCCTTCTCCCAGCCCTCGCGGATCCAGCTCCGCCAGTGCTCCCGCTCGCGGCGATCGCGCGGGAACAGCACCGAGACCGGCGGCTCGGCCGGCTCCCATTTGCGGACCAGATAGTCGCGCCAGTCGGGCGGGGCGCTCACGAGGCGCTCGGCCGAGACGATACGGACCACGCGGCGCGCGGTCGCGGCCTCGGCGCCGTCGCGGCCGAGGCGGAAGGCGCGGCGGGTCTCGGAGGCGACCGGCGGCAGCACCCGGAAGCCGCCCTCGTCGAGCAGCAGGTCGCGGAAGCGGTAGATGCCGGAGAGCTGGGCCGCCTGCCGTTCGAGCACACGGCCGATTTCCCAGCCCCGGTGGGCGAGCCCGGCCCGGGCGCCGTAGGAGACCGCCGCCGCGCGCATCGCGCCGGCGCGCTTCTCGTCCGCGAAGGAGACCGAGAGCTCGCGCGAGGGTTCCGCCTCCATCGCGGCCTCCAGCCCGGGTGGCGGCTCCGCCGCCCCCGCGGCGACACAGGCTGCCGCTGCCGAGGAGCAGGCT
>JAPPIT010000198.1 GCA_028820505.1 Defluviicoccus sp. | reverse complement strand
CCCCCCCCCCCCCCCCCCCCCCCCCCCCCCCCCCGCGGGGGCCCCCCCCCCCCCCGGGGCCCCGGCCCCCCCCCCCCCCCCCCCCGGGGCACACCTGTTCACGATCGCCTTCCTCGTGCTCTGGGCGATCTACGCCCAGATCGTCGAGCCCTTCATCATGCCCGGCCCGGTCGCCGTGGCGGTGCGCCTCTACGAGTTCTTCACCGACTATCACCTGGTGAAGCACATGTTCTGGTCGTTCGCCCATATCGGGGGCGCGATCCTGGCTTCGTTCCTGATCGGGAGCGCATGCGCCTTCCTCGTGTTCTACCTGCCGGCGTTCCGCATCATGGTTCACGGACGGCTCAGCCCGTTCCTGAACTCCTTCTCGGGCATCGGCTGGACCCTGCTCGCAATCATCTGGTTCGGGGTCAACGACTTCACCGTGATGTTCGCGATCAGCATGGTCCTGATCCCGTTTTCCATCATCAACATGCGCGAAGGGCTGGAGGCCATCGACCGCGAGATGCTGGAGATGGGCGCGAGCTTCGGGCGCGGCCGCTGGCGGGCGTTCCGCCTGCTGATCCTCCCGGCGCTGTTCCCGTTCATATTCGCGACGCTCCGCATCAGCTTCGGAGTCGCCTGGAAGGTGGCTCTGACGGCGGAACTGTTCGGCGGCGACACGGGTCTCGGCTATCTCCTCAATCTCGCGCGGCAGGATTTCGACATGCCGATGATCCTGGTCGTGATCATCGTCATCATCATGTTCGTCTACAGCACCGACCGATGGGTGTTCGCCCCGGTGCAAACGCGACTTGCGAGGCATCATGCGGCTGTCGGCTGACCGCGTGGCCCCCTGGGTGAGGCCGTGGCGTGCCTGGCGGCTGCGCGAGCACCTCCTTGCCGAGGGCCTCGTGGTGCTTGCCGTGGCCGGCTGGTGGCTGGCCGCGCGCGGGATGCCCGACTTCATCCTGCCCGGCCCGCTTGCGGTGGCCGAACGGGTGATCGACTTCTTCTTCCTTTCCGGGATTGTCGACGACTCGCTGATCAGCACGATCCGCGTCGCGTCGTCCGTCGTCGTGGCCGTCACGCTGGGAGGAGCTCTCGCCTTCGTCCCCCGGCTCTGGCCGGCCGGCGAAGCGATCGTTCACGAGCGCATCAAGCCCTTCCTGAACTCCTTCCCCTCCGTCGGCTGGGCGATCCTCGCCTCGATCTGGTTCGGGCCGTCGAACCTGTCGGTGATCTTCGTCCAGGTCGCGATCCTGACACCGTTCTGCCTGGTCAATATCTCCGAAGGGCTGAAGGAGCTGGATCGCGAGCTGATCGAGATGGCCCGCAGCTTCACGCGCAGTCCCATAAAGGTGTTCTGGCGTATCACGGTGCCGCTCCTGATGCCCTATGTCGTCGCGGCGCTCCGTATCGCCTACGGCGTCGGCTGGAAGATCGCTTTGGTCTCCGAACTGTTCGGCGCGGAAAGCGGCATCGGTTTCCTGATGCTTCGCGCCCTGACGGCATCGGACGCCGTGACGCTCTTCGCCGCGTGCTTCGCCATCGTCCTGATTTTCATCGCCGGAGAAAAACTGGTGATCGACCCGCTGTCGCGTCGGTTCGCGGTGAAGTGACCCGGCCGCCTCGCGGGGCGACGGCGCGGAGGTCAACGCTTGCGAGCCTCCCGCCTGCGACACACGTCGGTTCCGGTGGCCCGGGCTTGCCTCGGCGTACCTTCGTAAATCCTCAGAATCCCGATACGCGGTATGCGTGCCCGTACGGCACCGGAATTCCTCTTGTCATGAGACAAAACCGAACCCCTGAAAAGTCTCCTAACCCATTCTAAACAAACGATCATTCACGGAGAGAGAACGACCCCCACTCACCCGCCATCCTTCCAGTTTCGTGCCCCGAACCTCACTCCTCCGGCTCGAAGCCGTACTCTTCCCAGCGGCTGTTGACGAGGTCCATGTCCTCGTCGTGGGGCGTCACCATCGGGGGGTAGCGCTCGCCGCCATAGGCTTCCTCGGGCTCGAAATCGAGGTTGACCGTGGCGTCGATCAGCACCCGGCACCACTTGCCGGTGCCGTAGAGCATCGGGTCGCGGTCCTCGAGGCGGGTCGAGGGGTCGAGCAGCGAGCCCCACGAGCCCGGGAAAAACACGATGTCGTCCTCGGCCGCGTTGACCCGGTAGGCGAAGGCCCAGTCGAGCGCGCCGTAATCGTGGATGTCGATGTCCTCGTCGACCACCCAGATGTGCTTGTAGCGGAGATGCGATGCGTTCGAGCCCCAGATCGCCGCCGCCGCCTGCTTGGCCTGGCCGCGATAGGTCTGGCGCATCTGGATCATCAGCGTGGTGCCGTTGTTGGCCGGCGCGCAGTGCACGTCGGTGATGCCCGGAACGCCGGCGCGCTCCAGCACGTTCCAGGCGACGCCCGCGCGCTGGATCGACGAGGTGATCGAGTTCTCGTTGAGCATCTTGGGCAGCGTGCCCTCCAGGGTGCCGCGGTGGATCGAGCCGTCGCGGTAGGTGACGCAGGTCACCTTGGTAACGTGCTTGGGCCCCTGGTCGCCGCCGAAATAGCCGGTGTACTCGCCGAACGGACCCTCCTGCTCGAAGGTCGCCGGGTCGGGGTCGATGAAGCCCTCGATCACCATCTCGGCGTCCGCCGGCACCATCAGGTCCGAGGTCTCGCACTTGATCAGCGGCACCGGCGCGCCCCGGATCGCGCCCATCACGTCGTATTCCGAAACCCCCGTCGGCACCGGCGCCGAGGCGCAGTAGGGCATCGCCGGCTCCCAGCCATAGACATGGGCGACCGGCATCTTCATCCCCCGGTCGGCCCATTTCTGGAAATGAACCCCCCAGTTCTGCGCCCGCCAGAGCAGCACCGGAAGCGTGTCCTTCTGCCCCAGCATGCCGCGATAGATGCCGACATTGTGGACCCCCGTGTCGGGGTCCATGGTCACCGTCGCCGAGTAGGTGTTGATGTAGCGTCCGCCGTCCTCGCGGTGCCAGCGCGGCACCGGGACCTTGTAGATGTCGATGTCGTCCCCGGTGACGATGTTTTCCTTGACCTTGCCGGTCCTGACCTCGGTCGGCGGGACGCGCTGCTGGAGATAGTGCCGGGTGGCCAGCACCAGGTCGCGGACCGGCGCGTCCTGCGGCAGGCCGAGCGTCATGGCGACCCTGGAATAGTTCGAGAGGCCGCCGGTGAAGACCGCGCGCGACCACACGTCGTCGTCGGGGCCGTAGCCGTCGATATTGTCGAACAGGAGCGCCGGGCCGTGGCCGGTTCCGAAGGTCTTGCGGGCGATCGTGCCGAGCTCGCAGTCCCAGTCCACCTTAGCCCCGATACGCTGGAGCTCGCCCGCGATGTCGAGCGCCTCGATCCAGCCGCGCAGGTCGCCGAACTGGCGCGGTTGCAGGCGGTTGGAAAGACCTTCGGGCTGGTCCATTTCAGACTACTCCTTTCTTGACTGTGTCCCTGCCCGGTCGCCGTCGGGGGCAAGAGCGACGCGTACGAGCGGGCCGCGATCCGTGTCCCCGTCCGGCGGAGGGCCCTCCCCCGCGTCATGCCCGGACTTGTTCCGGGCATCCACGTCCCTCCGCCGCTTCGCCGGCGCCCGCTTATACCGCGATGCCGCAAGACGTGGATGCCCGGAACAAGTCCGGGCATGACGGTGGGGGGACGGCAACGGGGGAGACGCCGGTGCGCCGGGATTCGCGTCCCGATCCGCCCGATCCGTCGGAAACCCTCCGGTACGCAGGCCGTTCGCCCGGTCGGCCGGAATTAAACCGGACAGCAGTGGAACGAGTCCGGGCATGACGCATGAAGTGTCGTGGCCCTCGCGTCCCGTCAAGCGGTCTGTATGAGCCCCGTTCATTGGAGAGAAATCCAGGCTGCGCTATCCGAGATCGTCGAGACCCAGCGCCGACCAGCGCGCGAGCGCGGCCCGCTTGTCCTCTTCCATGGGTTCGACCGTCGGCGGGTAGCGGCTTCCGTCGCGCTCGGGCGGGTAGTCGAGGTTGATCGTCGCGTCGATCAGCACCCGGTGCCACTTGCCGGTGCCGAACAGGTGCACGTCGGCGTCGCGCCGGCGGACCGAGGGATCGAGGCCCGCGCCCCAGGTGGCGGGAAAGATCACGATGTCGCCCTCGCCGGCGTTGACCCGCCACGCGAGCGCCCAGTCGATCGCCGCGTAGTCGTGGATGTCGATGTCCTCGTCGACCACGATGACGTGCTTGTAACGGACATGAGACGAGGAATCGCCCCAGAGCGCCGCCGCGACCTGCTTGGCCTGGCCGCGATAGGTCTGGCGGATCTGCACCGCGATGTTGACCCCGGCATGGATCGGCATTCCGAAGACGTCGGTCACGCCCGGCACGCCCGCCCGCTCCAGCGCGTTCCACGCCGTCGCCGAGCGCTGGACCGAGCTCATGATCGCGTTCTCGGCGTAGCTGTAGGAAAGCGCCCCTTCGACCGTGCCGCGGAAGATCGGGTCGTCGCGGTGGGTGATGCAGGTCACCCGCGCGGTGTGCTTGGGCGTCCGCTCGGTCGCGTAATAGCCGGTGAACTCGGCATAGGGCCCCTCTTCCGTGAAGGTCGCGGGATCGGGGTCGATCCAGCCCTCGATGACGATCTCGGCGTTCGCCGGCACCATGAGCGGCACCGTCTCGCAGGGCACCAGCTCCACAGGGGCGCCCCGGATCGCGCCCATCACGTCGTATTCGGAGATGTCGCGCGGCACCGGCGCGCCGGCGGTAAAGCCGAGCGAGGGCTCCCAGCCGAGCACGAAGGCGACCGGCATCTTCTCGCCCCTGGCCTCGTACTTGGTGAAGTGCCCGCCCCAGTGCTGCGCCCGCCACAACAGCACGGGGATCGTGTCCCGGCCGCCCACCATGCCGCGATAGATGCCGACATTGTGCAGACCGGTATCGGGATCCCTGGTCACGCAGCCGGCATAGGTCAGCACGTAGCGTCCGCCATCGAGCCGGTTCCACTTGGGCACCGGGAACGAGAGCAGATCGATATCCTCGCCGGTGAGGACGTTCTCCTTCACCGGGCCGGTGTCCACCGCGACCGGCGGGATCCGTTGGTTGAAGATGGTGCGGCAGATCCGGACCAGGTCGCGGACCGGCGTGTCCTGCGGCAGGCCGAACATCATGGCGAGGCGGGAATAGGCGCCCTGGCCGCCGACGAATATCTCGCGGCAGCGGGAGTCCGGCCCGTTATAGTCCTTGATGTTGCGGAACAGGAAGGCGGGGCGGTCGCCCTTCCCCTGCGCCATGCGGTAGATCGTGCCGAGCTCGACGTCCCAGTCGACCTCGGCGTCGATCTCGCGCAACTCTCCCGCCGAACGCAGCGCCTCGATCCAGCCGCGCATATCGCCGAACGCGACCGGCTTTCGGGCGCCGGCGGCCTCGCCGCTTGGATTCACGCGCCTGTCCTTCCCATGAGAAACCGCGGCGCATCTTAGTCACGCCGCCCGTGCCGTCCAGTTGACAGCGCGAGCGGCGGCCCGGACCATCCCGCCCGTCATGACCGGCGCCTCCGCACAGTCTCTCGTCGACGACCGGCCCGGGGACGGCATATTCCGGGTCAGGCGGGCAGCCTTCGTCGAGCCGGCCCTGTTCGAGCGCGAGTTGGAGCGGATCTTCCAGCGCTGCTGGAACTATATCTGCCACGACAGCCAGGTCCGCGAGCGCGGCCAGTATGTCCGGGGCAGCATCGGGCGCTACCCGGTGTTCGCGATCCGCGGGCTGGACGGCGAAATCCGCTGCTTCCACGATTCGTGCCCGCACCGCGGCTCGATGCTGACGCGCGGACGCTCGGGCGTTCAGCCGACCATCACCTGCCGCTATCACGGCTGGGCCTTCAACGCCGACGGCAGGTGCATCCGGGTGCGGGGCCGCGATGCGGGCTACAGCCGGGAAGCGCTGGAGCGGCTCGGCACCGACCTCAAGCCGGTCGCGCGGGTCGCGTCCTATCGCGGCTTCGTTTTCGCCTCTCTGGACCCGGATGTAGAGGACCTGGAAACGTTCCTCGGCGGCGCGCGGCCGTTCGTCGACCTGATGGCCGACCAGTCGGAAGAGGGCATGGAGGTGCTGAAGGGCGAGAGCACCTACGTCATGCGGGCCAACTGGAAGCTGCAGACCGAGAATTCGACCGACGGCTATCACGTCGCCACGGTGCACCGGAACTTCGCCCACACCGTGCGCCAGCGCGAGGCGCTCGCCGGCGAGGCCGATGACGCCCGCGCGAGGACCGAGGCGAGCCGCATCCTCGACCTCGAAAGCATCTCCTCGGGCGGCTACGACATGGGCAACGGGCACATGATCAACTGGTCCGACCGGGGATCGCCCGAGTCCGCCCCGCTGAACGAGGCGCGCGGGGCGATCGCCGCGCGTTTCGGCGAGGGCAAGGCGCGCTGGATGATCGACCGCGGGCGCACGGTGACGATCTTCCCCAATTTCTTCCTCAACGACGTCGCCTCGACCTGCATCCGGCTGTGGCGGCCGGTCGCCGTCGACCTCACCGAGATCGACACCTGGTGCCTCGCGCCCATCGGCGAGAGCGCGGCGGCGCGGCGCGCGCGGATCCGCAAATACGAGGATTTCTTCCTCCCTTCGAGTATCGCCGTGCCGGACGACGTGCGCGCGATGGAAGTCGCCCATGCCGGCTCGCTCGCGGCCGGCGGGGAGGCGTGGAACGACCTCGCGCTGGGCTACGCGACGATGGTCGAGGGCGCCGACGATGCCGCCCGCGAGCTCGGCGCCGCGCCGCTCCACAGCAACCCCGGGCGCGAGAGCGAGACGCCGTTCTACGCCTTCTGGCGCGAGTGGCGGCGCCGGATGGACGGGCCGTGAGCGGCTTCGACGCGGCGCTGACGGCGGAAGCCGCCGACCTTCTCTACCGCGAGGCCTGGCATCTCGACAGCCGGGACTGGGCGGCATGGCTCGCCCTCTACAGCGAGGACGCGATCTTCTGGGCGCCGGCGATCGCGGGCGAGGAGGGGTTCAGCGGGGACCCCGACAACGACGTCAGCCTGATCTATCTCGACCGCGCGGGTCTGGAGGCGCGCATCTTCAGGATCGAGGGCCGGGATTCCTTCGCCAGCGCGCCGCTTCCCCACACCGCCCATGTCGTCGGCAACGTCCGGGCGGCGGAGACCAAGGGCGCGGAAATCGAGGTCTCCGCCACCTGGCTGGTCAACAGCTTCCGCCGGACCGACCCGCCCATCCTCCGGGCCGGGCGCTACGCCTATACGCTGCGCCGGACCGCCGCCGGGCTCGCCATCGCGCGCAAGACGGTCTACGTGCTCGACGACCGCATCGTCGGGCCGATCGACATTTTCAACATCTGAAGCCGCCTCGCCCCAGCACGCGGAATTCCATCGGCAGGCGGCCGAGCCGGCGCGCGCCGCCCTCCTCCACGATGATCGTGTTGCCGGCGCGGATCGCGCGCTCGCCGTCGGCCGACGTCGCCCACGGCTTGAGGATGAAGCAATGCCCGGCCTCGACGACGCGGCCCTGCGCGTCGCCGCCCGGCCGCGTGGTCGGCCCGTCCTGGCCGAGCCCGACCCCGTGCCCCATGGTCGGCGCGGCCCGCAGCCCGCGCGCCTCCATGTGCGCGCCCCAGAGGCGGATGAGCTCGGCATAGGGCACGCCGGGCCGGATCGCGCCCATCAGCATTTCGAAGCAGGAGAGCGAGGCATCGAATAGACATTCGTAGTCGGCCCCCGGCGGCCCGAGCGACACCGACTCGACGCTTTGCGCCATGTAGCCGGCATATTTGATCTCGGATTCGCAGATCAAAATGTCGCCCCGCTCGAGCGCGCGGAAGGTCGGCATCAGAAATGTCTGGTCGGGCGCCTTGCCGATGCCGATCAGCAGCATGGCCGGCATTTCGCCGCCGCTCCGGATATGGGCCGCCGTCATTTCCGCGTAAAGCGCGTGCTCGGCGACCCCCGGCCGGGCGTGCTCGAACGCCGCCTCGCTGATCGCATCGGCGCAGACCTGCGCGCGCTCGATCAGGGCGATCTCCTCCGCGCTCTTGATCTGCCGGATGTCGTGCATCAGCGCGGTCGCGTCGACGAATTCCGCGTCCGGAAATGCCGCCTCCAGCGCGCGCAGCTCGCCCGACGACATCGTGCCGTCGGGAAACCGCAGCACGCCCTCCAGACCCGCGATTCCGACCCGCGCCCGGCCGCCGCAACGCTCGCCCAGAGCGGCCGCCATCGCCTCGCCCCATCGTCCCTCGCGGGTCGCGCGGATGTCGGCGACCCAGCCCTGCGCGGCCCGCCAGAACGCCACCCGCCTGGGCTCGCGGACGATGGCGGCGGGCTCGCCCTTCGCCGGGAAGACCGCCGCCGCCGCGGTGCCGCCGCCGCCGATCGTCGTCAGGTAGCGCACGTCGGGCTGGCAGGCGTCCCACTCGCCCGTGTTCTCCGGCGCGAGGATGCAGTCGAGCCCGTTCTCCGCCATCGCGGCGCGCACCGCGGCGTAACGGCGCTCGCGCTCCGCGAGGCTGAGACGGGGCAGCGATACCGGTTCCATAGGCGGATTGTGCGTCCTTGTTGGCCCTTCCGCCAGCCGATAGGCTCGGTTCCGGCAGGTCCGGAGGCACCGCATGAAATCCAGGGCCTCGTATATGTCCACACTCTCGCCGGATGAATATTGTACCGCACCGGGTAACGTAGTACGTTTTTGCCGTGATCCGTTCCTGGCGCAACGCGGCCAGTCGAAAGGTCTGGGAGGGCGAGACGCCGAACCGGTTTCGCGGCCTGGATTTCGAGGCTGTCATAGACCTGCTGCTCGCCCTCAATGCCGCTGATGCGCTCCGCAACCTGAGCCCGCTGAAGAGCGTCGGACTGCACAAACTCAAAGGGACACGCAGGGATCAGTGGGCGATGACAGTGAATGGGCCTTGGCGGATCTGTTTCGAGTTCCGGGCGGGCGACGCCTACGAGGTCGAGATCGTCGACTACCACAGGGGATGAAGGCCATGCTCCCGATTTCGCATCCCGGACGGCTGCTGAAGCGCGAACTCAACGCGCGGGGCTTGAGCGCCAACAAGCTGGCGCTCGATATCGGCGTTCCGTCGGGCCGGGTGACGGACATCCTCAACGGTCGCCGCTCGATCACTGCCGACACCGCGGTGCGCCTCGGTCTCTATTTCGGCAACGGCGCGTCGTTCTGGATCGGTCTCCAGAGCCAGCACGACATCGCACGGGTCGAGCGGGACCGCGGCGCGGAGATCGCCCAACGCGTGCGGCCAACGGACGCCGCATGAAATCCAGGGTCATGGTCCAGGTCGCGGACCGGCGGATCGAGCCCGACGAGCACGAGGTGCCGCCGGTCGGACCCAGGGAGGCCCTGCTCCGGGTCGAGGCGTGCGGCCTCTGCGGCTCGGACGTCGAGCAGTATCGCGGCAATTTCGCCGCCAAGGGCATCATGCGCTACCCCGTCATCCCGGGGCACGAGCCGGTCGGGCGCATCGCCGAGATCGGCGCCGACGCGGCCCGGACATGGGGCGTTTCGGTCGGCGACCGGGTGGCGCTGGAACCCCATCTTTCCTGCGGGCGCTGCGAGCTCTGCCTCGGCGGCGCCTACCACAACTGCCGGTCGCTGATGCCGCCGGGCGCGCCGCCCTGCTACGGCTACACCCCGCGCGATGTCGGCCACGGGCTCTGGGGCGGCTACAGCGAGTACATCCACCTGCACGAACGCACCATGCTGCACCGGGTGCCGGAGACCATGCCGCTCGCGCTGGCGCTGCTCTACCAGCCCATCGCGGCCGGGATCCGCTGGGCGGTGCATGTGCCGGCGACGGCGATGGGCGACACCGTGCTGATCCTCGGCCACGGGCAGCGCGGGCTGGGCGCCGTGGTCGCCGCGCGCGAGGCCGGCGCCCGCACGATCGTCGTCACCGGCACGTCGCGGAGCGCCTACAAGCTCCGCCTCGCCGAGGCGCTCGGGGCCGACCACACCATCGAGGCCGACCGGGAGAACGTCGTCGAACGCGTCATGGCGATCACCGGAGGGAGGGGCGTCGACGTCGCGCTCGACGTGGTGCCGGGCGCGGCATCGGCGGTCGAGGACGCAGTCGCCGCGACCCGCATCGGCGGGACGGTCGTCCTGAGCGGCATCAAGTCGAAGGACGAGGCCGTCGCGCTCGACGTCGAGGCGGTGATCTACAAGGAGCTCGCCATCAGGGGCGTCTATTCCCAGGCCCGCGATGCCTATGTCGAGGCCTTCCGCATGCTGGAGGAGAACAAGTACCGGCTGGAACGGCTTCACACCCACGACGCACCTTTCGGTTCTAAGTAACTGAAAAAGGGTCGTTTTTTCTCCCCAACCCGGTTGCAGAAAGGGCGGGTTTCGTTCCCCCCCGTTCCCTACTGCAACCGAAAACAGGAGAACATGAATGGCCAGAACCGCCCTGACCGACGCCCGAATCGCGGCGCTCGGTCCCCGCAAGACATCCTACGAAATCCGCGACGGAAAGCTCCGGGGGTTCGGCATCCGAGTGACACCCTCGGGAAAGAAACGCTTCTTCGTCCACTGCCAGCATGACGGCGAGCGCGTCTGGAAGATCGTCGGCGACGCCGGATCGATCGGCGTCCGCGAAGCGCGCTCCCGCGCGACCGGGATGCTCGCCGCGATCA
The DNA here is from genome assembly GCA_028820505.1 of Defluviicoccus sp. Classification (GTDB taxonomy): domain Bacteria; phylum Pseudomonadota; class Alphaproteobacteria; order MPNO01; family MPNO01; genus MPNO01. The sequence goes on along the minus strand of JAPPIT010000198.1, from coordinate 2,943 downwards.
GACGGGGCGAGAACGCGCCGCCTCGGCCGGACGAAACGCTGTTCGAGACCATCGCCGCGACCGTGTTCGCCCGGTACGAGCGGGTCTGGAAGCCACGGACCCTTGAGGTGAACCGGGGCTACCTCAAGAACCAGATCCTGCCGCGTTTCGCGGAGACGCCCATCGCGGAGATCGACGCGCGGGATGTCCGCAACTGGTTCGCGTCCCTGCGCGCGACGCCGGTCGCGGCCGACCGCTCGATGCCGGTGCTCTCCGTCGTCATGCGCGAGGCCGAGGCGATGGGGTTCAGGCCCGCGGGTTCCAACCCGTGCCGGGGCATCCGCCGATACCGCCGCAAGGGGCGCGAGCGGTTCCTGTCGGATGAAGAGCTCCGCCGCCTGTCGGCGGTACTGTCGAGATACGCGGCCGAATTCCCGCATCAGGTCTCGATCGTCCGCCTTCTTCTGCTCACGGGCTGCCGCCGGGGCGAGATACTGACGCTCCGCTGGTCCGAATACCGGGCGGGACACCTCTTCCTGCGCGACAGCAAGGTCGGTCCCCGAACGGTGTGGCTCTCGGCCCCGGCGCGGCGGGTCCTGGATTCCCTTGACCGGACGGGCGCATGGATCTTCCCGGGGTCGCGGACGCGGGGACCTCGGAGCACGGCATGGCTGAACCGCGTCTGGCACAGAGTCCGCGCGGAAGCGGATATCCCCGATGTCCGGCTGCACGACCTCAGACACAGCCACGCCAGCTTCGCGCTCCGCGAGGGCGAGACGGTGCTGGCCATCGGAAGGTTGCTCGGTCACGCCGATCCCGAGACCACCCTCAAATACACGCATCCCGCCGATGCGACGGTGATGCAGGCGTCCGAGACCGTCGGCCGCGCGCTGGAGGGGAGCTGAGCCATGCCGGCAAGGGAGAGAAGGAAGCTCACCGACGCGGCGGTCGCCCGTCTTCGGCCCCGGGATCGGGAATACACGGTCTGGGACACCCGCCTGCCCGGTCTCGGGGTCCGGGTACGCCCGACCGGCGGGAAAAGCTGGGTCATGCTGCATGACGCGGGAGGACGTTCGAAGCGCGTCTCGCTCGGCCCGGTCATGACCAGGACCGTCGACGAGGCGCGCCGGGAATGCCACGCGCGGCGGGCGGAGCCGGAGCCGGAGGAGACGATCGCGGCGAGGCGTTCCGTTCCCCTGCTCCGAGACTTCATCGAGGGTGCCTGGAAGGAGGCGCATTTCGACCGGTACAAGCCATCGACCCAGCGGGCGGTGCGGTATGTGATCGAGGGAAGGATACTCCCAACCTTCGGCGCGAAGCCTCTCGACCGCATCGCCCCGGCGCAGGTCCGGCGCTGGTTCGACGGCTTCAGCCGGACCGCCCCCGGCAACGCCAACACCGGTCTCCGCCTTCTCCGTCACATGATGAACTTCGCGATCGCCTGCGGGCATGTCGAGACCGACCCGACGCGGGGCATCAGGAGGAACCGGCGCCAGGCGCTCTCGCGTTTCCTGTCGCGGGAGGAGATCGACCGCCTCCTCGAAGCACTCGAGCTTCACGCCACACGCAGCGACAGCGCCCGGCGGCAGGCCGACATCGTGCGGCTCCTGCTGTTCACCGGGTGCCGCAGGGGGGAGATCGTGGGGCTCCGCTGGTCGGAGGTCCGGGGCGACGCCTTGGCCCTTGCCGACGCGAAGACGGGGCCGAGACAGGTGCCGCTGAACGCCCACGCCCGCGGCATCCTCGACCGCCAGCCGCGGGGGGAGAGCCCGTTCGTGTTCCCCTCGCCCTACGATCCGTCCCGGCCGCGCGGCCCCGAGTTCGGGCTGTGGTATCGGGTTCGGCGCGAGATCGGCATCGAGGACGTCAGGCTTCACGATCTCAGGCATACGCATGCGAGCCACGCGGTGATGAACGGCGTGCCGGTGCCGGTGGTCTCGCGGCTTCTTGGACACGCCAATCCGCGCATGACGCTGCGATATTCTCACCTCGGAGACCGCGACATCGAACGGGCCGCCGAGCGGGTTGGGCGGAAAGTCGGCGCGTTGCTGGGTCTTCCTTAGACAGGGAATCGTCCTGGTCTTCGTCGGACTCGGGCTTCTGTTCCGTGAATTCGGCCTCGGCTTCGGGCGTCAGTTCCTCGGTCGTGGAACCGGCGTTCTCTCCCTCGGTTTCAGAGGCCTCGTTGCCGTCGGTCTGTAAGCATCCGCCGAGGGCCGCGGGGTATTTCAGGCTGATTTTGGCGGCGGGGTGATGTGGGCGACGAAGCTCCGGAGCGGGATCTGACCTTCGCCTTGGCGGGAGGCTGTCTACGCGGCCCGATCGAGCTTCTGTTCCGGAACCCAGTTCCAGGGGAGGAGTTCGTCGAGCCTGCTCTGCGGCGTCTCGGCGATCCGGCCGAGCACATCGGCGAGCCAGGCCTGCGGGTCGACGTCGTTGAGCTTGGCGGTGCCGATCAGCGTATACATCGCCGCGGCCCGCACGCCGCCGCGGTCCGAGCCGGCGAACAGCCATGACTTGCGGCCCAGGGCGATCGCGCATTCATTCTGCCCATATCGGGCAGGATTGCGTCATCCACTACCGCTGGCACGCACTGTTCGGTCGGCGAGTACGCCCTGAAGTTATCGAACAGCGTGCAGACGGCCTCATGGCCTCCGTCGAGGTAGAGCCGGGGCTGATCATCAAGATACCCGTCTGGATGCTCGATCCTGCGTCATGCGCCGGCATGGAGATCGCCACGCCGCGTGCATCTCTGCCCGCCCTTGCCGCGCTTCATGAGGTTCTCGTCGGCCAGGGTTTTAGACAAAGCTCCTCCGATGACGGGACCGTTAGGGAGGAGGAGCCCAATGAAGTCATTGCCTGTGCCGGCGGGGCCGCCGAGCGAGGCCCGGCAGCTCAGCATGCTGCTGGACGCACCGGCGCTGCGTGGCCTGAACCGGGAGGAACGCGACGCGGTTGTGGGCG
>JAPPIT010000121.1 GCA_028820505.1 Defluviicoccus sp. | reverse complement strand
GCCCGCACCGCGATGCCGCAAGACGTGGATGCCCGGAACAAGTCCGGGCATGACGACAAAAGGGGCGGCGGCGAGGGCGGCCGCGCGGTGGCGGCGAATTGCCCGGGCGGGGGCCGGCTGTTAGCGTTCGCCGGACGCGGCGAGGCGTGGAGGCGGTATGGAGCGGCGGCGGATCCGGTTCGGCACCTTCCTCGCGCCGTTCCACTCGGTGCGCGAGAACCCGACGCTCGCGCTCGACCGCGATCTCGCGCTCGTGGCGCATCTCGACCGGCTCGGCTTCGACGAGGTGTGGGTCGGCGAGCACCATTCGGGCGGGATGGAGATCGTCGCCTCGCCCGAGATCTTCATCGCCGCCGCGGCCGAACGGACGAGGCGCATCCGGCTCGGCACCGGCGTCGTGACGCTGCCCTATCACCACCCGTTCCTCGTCGCCGAGCGCATCAATCAGCTCGATCACCAGACCCGGGGCCGGACGATGTTCGGCGTCGGCGCCGGCGCGCTGCCCTACGACGCGGACATGCTGGGGATCGACGTGGCCCGGATCCGCGACATGATGACGGAGGCGCTCGACGTCGTCGTTCCCCTGCTCGACGGCGAGACGGTGAGCCGCAAGGCCGGCTGGTTCGAGGTCCGCGAGGCCCGGCTCCAGCTCGCCCCCTTCACCCGGCCGCGGGTCGAGCTCGCCGTGCCCTCGGTCGTCTCGCCGTCCGGCCCGCGCGCCGCCGGCAAGTACGGCATGAGCCTGCTGTCGACCGCCGCGACCACCCGCGCCGCGTTCGAGGCCCTGCCCGAGACCTGGCGGATCTGCGTCGAAGAGGCCGAAGCGCACGGCCGCGCCGCCGACCGGTCGCGCTGGCGGCTGGTCGGGCCGGTCCACATCGCCGAGACCCGCGAGCGGGCGCGCGCCGACGTCCGTTTCGGGATCCAGGAGTGGCTGCACTATTTCGCCTATGTCGGGCACCTGCCGCTGGATGCGACCGGGGAGGGGGATGTCGACGCGGACATAGACGCGCTGATCCAGTCCAGGATCGCGACGATCGGCACGCCCGACGACCTGATCGCCCAGATCGAGCGGCTGGAACGCCAGTCGGGCGGCTTCGGCGTCTTCCTCGACATGGCGCATAACTGGGCCGACTTCGCGGCGACAAGGCGCAGCTACGAGCTCATCGCGCGCTATGTCATGCCCCGTTTCGACGGGCGCGGCGGGCGGCAGGAAGAGGCCTATCGCCGGGCGATGGAGAAGAAACCGGCGCTGGCCGAACGGCGCCAGGCGGGCATCGACAAGGCGATCCGCGACCTCAGCCCTCGAAAGTGATCTCCGCCGTCTGGGCGATGCCGCCATCCGGCGTGAGAGCCCAGAGACGGCCCTCTCCCGCCCCCGGTCCCGGCGCGCCTGCCACCGTGAACGGAGCCCCGTCGAACAGCGGCGCAAGCGCGCGCACCGCGTAGGTCCTGAGCGTCGCCTCGGGGCGCGCCCGGCGGAACAGATCCATCAGCAGCGTCGCGATCAGGTTGCCGTGGACCAGCAGGCCCGGATAACCCTCGACGTCCGTCACGTAATCGCGGTCGTAATGGATGCGGTGGCTGTTCATGGTCAGCGCCGAGTAGCGGAACAGGAGCACGGTCGTCGGATCGACCTCGCGCGACCAGACCGCCTCCGCCGGCGGCGCGGGCCCGCCGGCGCGGCCCGGACCGCCGCCGGCGGCTTCGGCGCCGCGATAGACGGTGGTGTGCTCCTCGTGCGTCGCGAGCCCGTCCTCGCCGAAGATCTCGTGGCGCACGGTGACGAAACAGAGCGCGCCCGAGCGTCCGCTCTTCGGCGCCACGTCCGCGACGGTCGAGACCCGCCGCGCCGTCTCGCCGACGCGGAGCGGCCGGTCGAACCGCATCCTGACCCCGGCCCACATCCGGCGCGGCAGCGGCACCGGGGGCATGAAGCCGCCCTTGGCCTTGTGCCCGTCCGGCCCGGTCTCGGAGAGCTTCACGATTTCGGGGAAGTAGTACCAGTGCCAGCCGGGCGGGATCGCATCGCCGTCCGCCAGCGGCGGGTCGTCGCGGTCGAAGGTGGCGGCCAGGATGTCGGCGGGCGCCGCGGTGATCGGGCCCGCGACCGTCTCGCTCCGCCCGATCCAGCCGCGCGCCCGTTCCAGCGCCTCGTCCAGCGCGCTCATGCCGCGAACTCCCTGCGGATCGCTTCCGAATCGGCGCCGGCTTCCGGCACCGGGCCGAGGTTCCGCGAATTCCGGTCGATGCGCGCCGGCGGGGCGACGATGTCGACCGCTCCGCCCGGAATGCCGATCCCGCTCCGGCGGAGCGCGGGATGCCGGGCGAGGCCGCCCACATCGTTGACCTCGCCGAACGCGATCTTCGCCTCCCGCAGCCGCGCGATCAGCGCATCGCGCTCCATCCCGGTGAAGACCTCCTCGACGATCGCGTCGAACGGCGCGCGGTTGTCGAGGCGGGCGATGTTGCTCTCGAAGCGCGGGTCCGACGGCAGGCCGGGGCGCGCCAGCACCTCGGCGCAGAGGCGGACGAACTCGCGCTCGTTCTGGATCGCGATCAGGATAGGCGCGCCGTCCCTCGTCGGATAGGCGCCGTAGGGGTGGATCGAGGGATGGTTGAGCCCGATCCGGGGCGGCCCCTCGCCGTCGGCCTCCCAGTGGAGCAGCGGCACCGTCATCCAGTCCGCCATGCCGGAAAACAGCGAGGTCTCGATGGCGCAGCCCTCGCCGGTGTCCCTGCGCGCGATCGCCGCCTCCAGAATCGCCATGTAGCTGTACATGCCGCAGGCGATGTCGCAGACCGACACCCCGACCCGCCCAGGTCCTTCGGGTCCGCCGGTAACCGAACTAAGACCGGATTCCGCCTGCACGAGCAGGTCGTAGGCTTTCATGTCCGCATAGGCGCCGTCCGACCCGTAACCGCTGATGTCGACGGTGATCAGCCGGGGGTTGCGGGCGCGCAACTCGTCCGACGCGAACCCGGCGCGCGCGGCGGCTCCCGGGGCGAGGTTCTGGATGAACACGTCGGCCCTGTCGAGGATGCGGTAGAGCAGCGCCCGGTCGTCCGGGTCCTTGATGTCGGCGGTGAGCGACTCCTTGCCGCGGTTGAGCCAGACGAAATAGGCGCTCTCGCCGCCGGCGAACCTGTCGTACTTGCGCGCGAAGTCGCCGCCTTCCCGCTCGACCTTGATGACCCGCGCGCCCGCGTCGGCGAGGCGCGACGAGCAGTATGGCGCGGCCACCGCCTGTTCCATCGACACCGCCAGCAGCCCGTCGAGCGGCCGCATCGCGTCGCGCGCCGTCAATAGGACCTCGGCAGGCCGAGCACGTGCTCGGCGATGTAGGAGAGCACGAAATTGTTGGAGATCGGCGCGATCCGGTAGAGCCGGGTCTCGCGGAACTTGCGCTCGATGTCGTACTCCTCGGCGAAGGCGAAGCCGCCATGGGTCTGCATGCACATGTCGGCCGCCTGCCACGACGCCTCGGAAGCGAGGTACTTGGCCATGTTGGCCTGCTCGCCGCACGGCTCCCCCGCCTCGAACAGCGCCGCCGCCTTACCCACCATCAGGTCCGCCGCCTCGGTCTTCGCGTAGGCCTCGGCGATGGGGAACTGGACGCCCTGGTTCTGGCCGATCGGCCGGTCGAACACGCGGCGCTCGCCGGCATAGTCGCTGGCCTTCCGGATGAACCAGCGGGCGTCGCCGATGCATTCGGCGGCGATCAGGATCCGCTCGGCGTTCATCCCGTCGATGATGTAGCGGAACCCCTTGCCCTCCTCGCCGACCAGGCTGTCGGCGGGGATGCGCAGATTGTCGAAGAAGATCTCGGTCGTCGCGTGGTTGATCATCGTGCGGATCGGCCGGATCTCGAGCCCGTTCCCGAGCGCCTCCCGCATGTCGACGATGAAGACCGACAACCCCTCGGTGCGCCTCTCCGCCGCCTCCTTCGGCGTGGTGCGGGCGAGCAGCAGCATGAGATCGGAGTGTTCGGCCCGCGAGGTCCAGACCTTCTGCCCGTTGACCACGTAGCCGTCATTGCCGTCCCGCACCGCCGTCGTCCGGAGGCTGAGCGTATCGGTGCCGCTGGTCGGCTCGGTCACGCCGAAGGCCTGGAGGCGGAGCTCCCCGGACGCGATCTTCGGGAGGTATTCCCGCTTCTGCGCTTCGCTGCCGTGCCGGAGCACGGTCCCCATCGTGTACATCTGGGCGTGGCAGGCCGCGCCGTTGCCGCCCGATTTCTGGATCTCCTCCAGGATCGCGGCGGCGGCCGAGATGCCGAGCCCGCTGCCGCCGTACTCCTCCGGGATCAGGACCGAGAGATAGCCGTTGTCGGTCAGGTCCCTGACGAACGCGGTCGGGTAGGCGCGGTCGCGGTCGAGCTCCCGCCAGTACTCGCCCGGATAGTCGGCGCACAGCCTGGCGACGGCGTCGCGGATTTCCCGATACTCGTCCATCTGTCCCCGAACCACCCGGCCGGTCCTTCAGCGGCCCCGTTTGTACGCGCATAGGCGGGCCGATCCAAGGGCTGCGAGCGCCTTGAAAGATGGATATACAGAACTATATGATATCCAGTGACAGGATAGTATCAGGAACAGGACGATGCTCGTCTCGAAGTGGGGCAACAGCCTCGCCGTCCGGCTGCCGAGGGCGGTGGTCGACAATCTCGACCTGAAGTCCGGCGACCGGCTGGAAATCGTCTCCGCCACGCCGGAACGGGTCGTGCTCGCGAAGGATCGGCGGCGGGTGCGGGCGGTCGAACGGATGCGCGCGCGCGCCTTGCCGCTGCCGGCGGACTATGTCTTCGACCGCGATGACGCCAACCTCCGGTGAGCGCCTTCCTGGACACGAACCTGCTGGTCTATGCGCAGTCCGACGACCCGAAGGGCGAGATCGCGAGACAGGCGATCCTGGCCGGCGGTACGATCAGCGTTCAGGTGATCAACGAGTTCACCGCCGTGCTCCGCCGCAAGTTCCGCCTCGAATGGGACGAGATTACGGACGCGGTGGCGGATGTGCGGGCCGCGCTCGACCCGGTTCGCCCCGTCGGCGTCGACACCTGGGCCGCGGCCGTCGCGCTTGCCCGGGAGCACCGGTTCAGTTTCTACGACTCGCTGATCCTCGCCTCGGCGCTCGAAGCCGGTTGCGACACCCTGTTGACTGAGGACCTTCAGGCCGGCCGCCGCATTGAGGGCCTGACGATCGTCAACCCGTTCGCTTGACAGCGCATCGCGCCGCGGGGACCATCCGGCATGCCTATCATCAACCGCATCGCCGAATTCCACGAGGAGATGACGGGGTGGCGCCGCGACATCCACGCCCACCCCGAGACCGCCTTCGAGGAGCATCGGACTTCGCAATTCGTCGCCGACCGCCTGACCGAGTTCGGCATCGAGGTCCATCGCGGCCTCGCCGGAACCGGGGTGGTGGGAACCCTCGCCGGCGCGCGCGGGGACGGGCCGTCGATCGGGCTCCGCGCCGACCTGGACGCGCTCCATATCGAGGAGAAGAACGACTTCGAGCACCGCTCGCAGGTTCCTGGAAAGATGCATGCCTGCGGCCATGACGGGCACACGTCCATGCTGCTCGGCGCCGCCAAGTACCTCGCCGAGACGCGCAACTTCGCGGGCACCGTCCGGTTCATCTTCCAGCCGGCCGAGGAGAACGAGGGCGGCGCGCGGGTGATGGTCGAGGACGGGCTGTTCGAGCAATTCCCGATGGAGCAGGTGTTCGGCATGCACAACATGCCGCGCGTGGAGATCGGCGAGATGGCGGTCCGTTCGGGACCCATGATGGCGGCGTTCGACATTTTCGAGATCCGGGTCACCGGCCACGGCACCCACGCCGCCGCGCCCCATCTCGGCAGCGACGCCATCGTGGCGGCGGCCGAGATGGTGACCGCGCTCCAGACCATCCCGAGCCGCGTCGTCGATCCGCAGGAATCGGTCGTCGTCACCGTCACCCAGATCCACGGCGGCGATACCTGGAACGTGATCCCGGAGGACGTGACGCTGCGCGGCACCGTGCGCGCGTTCCTGCCCGAGATCCAGGAGCTCGCGGAAGCGTCCGTCAGGCGCATCGTCGCGGGCGTCGCCGCGACCCACGGGCTCGAGGCGGCGGTCGATTACGAGCGGCGCTACCCGCCCACCATCAACCACGACGCGGAATCGGAACTCGCCGCCCGCGTCGCCGCCGAGGTGGTGGGCGCGGAGAACGTCCACCGCGGCCTCCATCCCAAGATGGCGGCGGAGGATTTCTCCTTCATGCTCAACGAGAGGCCGGGCTGCTATGTCTGGCTCGGCAACGGGCCGGGCGAGGGCGGCTGCCTCCTGCACAACCCGCATTACGACTTCCGGGACGAGGCGCTGCCCGTCGGCGCGAGCTACTGGGCCCGGCTGGTGGAAACCCGCCTCGCGCCGTAAAGGCCCGCCCGCGCCCGCGCAACAGGTGACGAGGATCATGGCGAAGACAGACGGTTTCGCGGGGGTGAAGATCCCCCGCTCTCCGGTTTACGGCACCAGGGGGATGGTGGTCTCGGGCCACTCGCTGGCCTCGCTCGCCGGGCTTCGCACGCTCGAGCGCGGGGGCTCGATGGCGGACGCCACGATCGCCTGCTCGGCCGCGCTCTCCGTCGTGGTGCCGCATGCGACCTCGCTGGGAGGCGACGCCTTCATCCTCTACCACCGGGCCGGGGACGGGCGGACGCTCGGACTGAACGCGTCGGGCCACGCGCCGCGGGGGGCGACTCTCGACCTTTACGCCGGCGGCATCCCGCTGCGCGGGCCGCTCGCCTTCAGCGTGCCCGGCATGATCCGGGGTTGGGAGCGGATGCACGAGCGCCACGGCAAGCTTCCCTGGGCCGATCTGTTCGCCGATGCCGCGGCGCTCGCCGAAGCCCACCCGCTGTCCCGCGTGCTTGCCGGCGCGCTCCGTCTTTTCCGACAGGACATAGAGGGCGATGCCGGCTGCCGGGACGTCTACTATCCGGACGGCGAGCCGCTGCCGGCGGGCGCCATCGTCCGCCAGCCCGCGCTCGCCCGGACTCTGGGCCTGATCGCCGAGCACGGGAGCTCGGTCTTCTACGAGGGCGAGATCGCGGAGTCGATCGCGGCGTCCGCCCGGGCCCAGGGCGGGGTGGCGACCGCCGCCGACTTCGCCGGATACGAGCCGGAATGGGTCGAGCCTCTCGAGTCCGGTTATCGCGGGCTCGCCATCCGGGTGATGCCGCCCAACTCCTACGGCGTCCTGATGCTGATGCAGCTCAACGCGCTCGACGGGGTCGATCCGGCCGAGTTGAGCGGCGAGGAGGGCGGGCGTCTCGCCTGTCTGATGCGCGCCCAGCGCGCCGCCTTCGCCGCCGGGCAGAAATACATCGCCGACCCGCGCACCGATCCGGCCCCCGTCGACCGCCTGCTGAGCGACGAGACGACGGCGGCGCTGCGCGCGGAGGTGCTGGGCGCCGCCGAGCCCGCCCTCGCCGCCGCGCACCCGGCGGGCGGCACCTCCTGCATTACGATCGCCGACGGCGAGGGCAACGGAATCTCGGTGGTGCAGAGCGTGTTCCACGTCTTCGGCAGCGCCTTCCTCGATCCCGGCACCGGCATCCTGATGAACAACCGGATGACCGGCTTCAGCATCGATCCGGACAGCGCCAACGCGCTCGCGCCCGGCAAGCGCCCGGCGCACACGCTGAACCCGGTGGTCGTGCTGGATGGCGGTAAATTGCGCTACCTGATGACCACGCCGGGCGGGCCGAGCCAGACGCTCTCGCACGTCCAGATCCTCAACAACATGGTCGACCGGGGCATGGAGCTGACGGCGGCCATCGAGGCGCCGCGCTGGTCGATCAACATGCAGGGCGAGACCCTGCTCGACGAAGCCTTCGACGACAACATCGCCGACCGGCTGGCCGACGCGGGCTTCCCGGTCAAGCGGGCGGCCGGCGCGGCCTATTTCGGTTCCGCCAAGATGATCGAGGTGGCGGAGGACGGCGTGCTGATGGGCGCCGCCGACACGCGCCGCGAGGCCTACGCGGTCGGCGCCTGATGGCCGCGCCCGCCGACCTCGTCGTCACCCGGGGGAAGGCGATCGCGGTCGATTCGAGGGGCACGGTCGCCGAGGCCGTCGCGGTCGCCGGCGACCGGATCGCCGCGGTCGGCAGCGCCGCCGAAATCGAACCCCTGATCGGGCCGGACACGGTGCAAGTCGACGCCGGCGGCCGGGCGGTGGTGCCGGGCCTGATCGACGGCCACGCCCATCTCGACCGCGAGGGGCTGAAGCCGGTCTTCCCCTCGCTCGCCGGTTGCCGGTCGATCGACGACGTGCTGGCGCGCATCGAGGCGCTGGTCGCCGAGGCCGAGCCGGGCGAGTGGATCGTTACCATGCCCATCGGCGAGCCGCCCTATTACTGGGACGTGCCCGCCAACCTCGCCGAGAACCGCTTCCCGACGCGCCGGGACCTCGACAGCGTCGCGCCCGACAACCCGGTCTATATCCGCCCGATCTGGGGTTTCTGGCGCCACGTCCTGCCGCTCACCTCGGTCGCCAACTCCGCCGCGCTCGACGCCGCCGGGATCGGCCGCGACACGCCCGACCCGTCCGAGTCCATCGAGATCGAGCGCGACCCCGCGACCGGCGAGCCCAACGGCATCGTCCACGAGCACACCTACATGCCGGTGATGGAGCTCAGCCACTTCGGCCGGGCGCCGCGCTTCACCCATTCCGACCGCGTGGCGGGCATCAAGGCGGCGATGGCGATCTACAACCGGACCGGGACCACCAGCGTCTTCGAGGAGCACGGCGCGGCGCAGGAGCTGATCCAGGCCTGGCAGGCGGTGCACGCGGCGGGCGAGGCGACGGTGCGCGCCAACCTCGTCTTCAGCCCGTCCTGGGGGCCGGAGCGCGACATCGACTACACGCATGCGCTGCGCTCCTGGTCGGGCTGGCTCGGCGGGCGCGGGCTCGGCGACGACTGGCTCGCGGTGGGCGGGCTCTATACCGAGTTCGGCTTCGACGCGGACGCGCTGCTGCGCGCGCGCGCCTCGCCCTATACCGGCTGGTCGGGGTTCAACTACGACTGCGGCGTGCCGCGCGACAAGATGGTGGACTTCCTGGTCGAAGCCGCGCGGAACGGCATCCGCATCTGCGCGATATGGTCCGATTTCCTGCCGCTGTTCGAGGAGGTCGACAAGCGGGTGCCGATCGGCGACCTGCGCTGGGTGCTCGGCCACATCAACACGCTGAGCCCGGACGAGATCGGGCGCGTGGCCGATCTGGGCCTCGCGTTGACCACCCACACCAACCGCTACATCCACAAGCAGTCGCACATCACGCGCGAGGAGATCGGCCGCGAGCGCGAGAACGACATCGTGCCGATCAAGAGCCTGCTCGACGCCGGCGTCCATGTCGCGCTCGCCACCGACAACGTGCCGACCAGCCTGTTCTTCCCGGTCTGGCAGTCGGTCGCGCGGGAGAATTTGCACACCGGCGAGCGCATCGGGGAGGAGCAGGCGCTGTCGCGCGCCGAGGCGCTCCGCTGCGCCACGATCGAGGGCGCGTGGCTCACCTTCGAGGAGGACCGAAAGGGCTCGCTGGAGGCGGGCAAGCTCGCCGACATGGCGATCCTGTCGGCCGACCCGCTCACCTGCCCCGAGGACGCGATCAGGGACATCGTCGCCGAGACCGCGATCGTCGGCGGCAGGATCGTCCACGAGGCGTAACGCATGAAGATCCAGGATCTCGACACGCCCGTTCTCCTGGTGGATGCCGATGCGTTCGAGCGCAACGTGGCGCGCATGGCGAAGCTGTGCGCGGATGCCGGCGTCGCCTGCCGCCCCCACGCCAAGGCCCACAAATCGCTGCAGGTCGCCCGGATCCAGATGGACGCCGGCGCGGTCGGGATGTGCTGCGCCAAGCTCGGCGAGGCGGAGGTGATGGCGGCGGCCGGGATCGAGGACCTCCACATCACCACGCCGGTGGTGGGGGCGTCCAAGGTCATGCGGCTGATCGAGGCCGCCCGGCAGTCGCGCGTCTCGGTGGTCGCCGACGATGCGGACAACATCTCGGACCTCGCGGCGGGCGCGCAGACCGCGGGGCTGAGGCTCGACGTGCTGGTCGAGGTCGATGTCGGGCAGGGCCGCTGCGGCGTCCCGCCCGGCCCCCGCGCGGCCGAGCTCGCGCGGCTGGTCGACGGCCATCCGTGGCTCCGTTTCCGCGGCCTCCAGGCCTATCAGGGCCTGATCCAGATGCGGGGGGATGTCGCCGAGCGCCGCGCCGCCGCGAACCTGGCGCTGGAGAAGGCCGAGCTGTCGGCCCGTCTGGTGCGCGAGGCCGGGCTGTCGGTCGAGGTGCTGACCGGCGGCGGCACCGGCACCTCCGCGATCGACGCCGCTGCCGGCGGGCTGACCGAGCTCCAGCCCGGCTCCTACATCTTCATGGACACCAACTACAGCGCCATCGAGTGGGAGGGCGCGCCCCGGCCGCCCTTCGAGAACGCGCTCACCGTGCTCGCCGGCGTGCTCAGCCGGCCCGCGCCCGACCGGGTAATCCTCGATTCCGGCATGAAGGCGATCAGCGGGGACGGCGGCGTCCCGCGTCCGGTCGAACACGCCGAGGCCGAATTCCGCTTCGCCGGCGACGAGCACGGCCAGCTCACCTTCCCCGGCGAGGCGCCGCTCGGGGTCGGCGACAAGGCGACCCTGCTCCCCAGCCACTGCGACACCACGGTCAACCTGCACGACCGGTTCATCGTCACCCGCGGCGACGAGGTGGAGGACGTCTGGGAAATCGCCGCAAGGGGACGGTCGCAGTAGGGGGGCGGGGTCGATCTCTTAAGCGTTGTCGCCGGATACCGACAGCGATTCAGAAGGCGATGCGCTCAAGGCCAGGGACGGCATCGAAGTGGCGATCGTTGCTCAAGACGGCGAGTGAATGTTGGCGGGCGAGCGCGGCGATCCAAGCGTCGTTTTGCGGTATCGGATTGCCCGCCCGCTTCAGTTCGAGCCGGACATCGGCGTAGTGGGCTGCGGTGGCCGCTGTGACGACCGCGATTTCGGTCATTGGCAAAAAGCTGGCAAGCCATTTCTCGTAGCGCCTGCGATGTCGCGATTGGCGAATGCCGAAATAGTACTCGCCCAGGACAATACTGGGCAGGATCAACCGGCGAGCGGATCGTAGCGGCGCGAAGATTGCAGGAAGCCCTTCCGCCCACGCGGACAAGGCGTTGGTGTCGAGGATCACGCGAGATCCTCGGGGCTCAGCCTTTCGAATTCGTCTTCGATCGCCTCGAGAACGCGGCGATGCTCATCGCCCAGGTCGGACAGGCCTCCAAACCCGGCCATCCATGGCGGTTCCGCATCGCTCTGGCGGTATTCCAAGGCACCGCGCCGAAGTTGCTGCGTCACTGCTTGGGTGAAGAAATGTTTCAGCGTCAGGCCGTGCACGGCAGCATGCGCCTTGACTTGGCGGAACAGGGCGTCGGGAAGTTCGATCGTCGTTTTCATTTACCCATATTCCCGTAAATATGGATATCCGTCAACCCCCCTCACAACCGCTCCTCCAGCCAGTCGAGCATCAGCGGCACGTTGTGGGCCCAGGCGTCGTGGGCGCAGTGGGCGATGCCGCCGAGTTTCGGGTCGTCGTAGATCTTGAGCGTCTTGTCGGCCGCGCCGGTCTCGGCGAACAGGCGTTCGGCGCCGCGCACGTCCATCAGCCGGTCGGGCCGCGGGTGGACGATCAGGGTCGGGCAGGCGATTTTTTCCGCGAGCCCCGCCATCGTGTAGGCCTTGAGCCGTTCCAGCGCCTCCTCGTGGGTCACGCCGCCCAGGAGACGCCTCAGCGTCGGCTTGAGCCCGTCATAGAAGAGGTAGATGTCGTCGAGCAGCGAGTAGCAGCCGCACCACGCGATCAGCGCCTTGATCCGCGTGTCGAAGGCGGCGACGCGGGGCGCGTAATAGCCCGCCATCGAGATCCCCATCAGCCCGATCCGGTCCGGATCGACCTCGGGCCGCGCGGCGAGCCAGTCGATCGCCGCCATGCCGGGGACCTCGTAATCGGGCCGCGTCGGGATGCCCTTCAGATACATCGAGGAGCCGCGCCCCGGCGTGTCGACCAGCAGCATCGCGATGCCGCGCTCGCACATCTGCCTGCCGGAGAAATAGATCTCCTCGGCATAGGCGTCGGCGCCGCCGATGAAGAACATCGCCGGCCATCTCTTCCCTGGCGCGGGATCGGCCGGGTGGCAGAAATAGCCGTCATAGGTCTCGTCGCCGCAGGCGACCTCGATGACCTCGATCCTGGGCGAATGAAGCTTCGCCGCCTCGCGGAAGCAGGCCTGGGCCTTCGAGAACCGCTCCGCCCGGTCCGCCGCGCGGTCCTCGCCGAGGAACACGTCCGCCATGCGCCAGTACTGGTTGGCGTGGAAGAAATACTTCATCGCCGTCGTGTGCCGCCCATCCGCCAGGGCGCCCCGCGCCAAGCCCTCGATCCGCTCCGCGAGCGCGACCCACGCCCGTTCCCAGCTGTCGGTGTCGCCCTCCTCGATCTCCCGGCAGCAGCGCGCGATGTCGAACACGTCGCCGCCGCCCTGCTGCGCCTCGGCGACCAGGCGCAGGGTCTGCGATCCGAAGGCGTGGCTCGGGAACAGAAAATCGAACACGTCGTCCTCCCTCGATTGGCGCGCCGTCATATTCCCCGTAGACTCGGGCGCGCGCAAACCCGGGGCGGAGAGGGCGATGTTCCTCAGGAACTGCTGGTACGTGGCCGCGTGGAGCCACGAGGTCGGGGAAGACCCGCTGGGCCGCACGCTGCTCGACGAGCCGGTGGTCCTGTTCCGCGCCGAAGACGGAACGCCGGCCGCCTTGGAAGACCAGTGCTGCCACCGAGGTCTGCCGCTCTCGCTCGGGACGGTGGAGGGCGGCGGGCTGCGCTGCGCCTATCACGGCCTCCTGTTCGACCGCGGCGGCGCCTGCGTCGAGGTGCCGGGACAGACCCGGGTGCCCCCCGGGAGCGCGGTCAGGTCCTACCCGCTGGTCGAGCGGGCCGGATGGGTGTGGATCTGGATGGGTGGCGAAGCTCCCGACGAGAGCCTGCTGCCCGACTGGTGGTGGATGGACCATCCCGACTGGAAGACCGTGCCGGGCAACAACGGGGAGCCGCTCTATTCGCGCTGCAGCCACCGGCTGATCGTCGACAATCTGCTCGATCTCTCGCACCTCGCCTTCGTCCACACCGACACCATCGGCAACGACGAGATCACCCGCTTCCCCTGCCGCACCGAGCGTGAGGGGGACGCGGTTCGCATGTCGCGGCTGATGCCCGAAGTCGAGCCGCCGCCGTTCTACAAGGCCGCCGGCGGCTTCGCGGGGAAGGTCGACCGCTGGCAGATCGTCGAGGCCGTCCCGCCCTGCTATGTCGACGTCGATGTCGGCGGCACTTAAATTGACCCCGATTTTCGGATATCTGGACACCAGTACCCTTGAGGTGCCTTTAGGACGCAGGAGACGACATTTCTTTGATTATTCCCTATAGTACAAAGGCTTGTGCCCACGTCGACGCCTCTTGAAACCCTCGTTCTGCTACGCTACAAGACCCTGGAGAACGACTCCGGTCGCTTACGCCCATCTTACGCTTACGACG
>JAPPIT010000044.1 GCA_028820505.1 Defluviicoccus sp. | reverse complement strand
TCCGCCAGCCTCCGGCTCCACGCGACAACGCGATCCCTGGGCGACATCTCGTGCATGCTCCCCTGGCAGGCCGACGGGCCGGCGCGGCGGGATTATAGCAACAGCGGCGCGGGATGGGGGGCGAGCGGCGGGACGAGCGCCGAAGGGCGGGGACAGGGTCGGGCGGTGCGCGCGTTCTCCGGCACACCTCTCCCTTCCAGTCGTCATGCCCGGACTTGTTCCGGGCATCCACGTGGGTCGGCCGGCTCGCTTGTCCCCGCTCACAGCGCGAGGCCGCAAGACGTGGATGCCCGGAACAAGTCCGGGCATGACGAAATGGGGCCAGGTGTCGGAGAACGCGCGCGCCGCCCGATCTTGTCCCCGCCTCTCGGCGCAGAGATCGCCGAACGCCAAGCCGGACAGCAGTCGACTTGTTCCGGGCATGACGGAAGAGGTCTCGCGGATCTTCCGCCCGTCGAGTTATCTATGTAAGCCCTCGATGTTTCACGTGAAACACCGGCCGCTAATACATGTGCTGGCCGCCGTTGATGCTGAGCGTCGAGCCGGTGATGAAGTCGGCCTCGTCCGAGGTCAGGAAGAGCACGCCGCGGGCGATGTCGTGTGCGGTGCCGAGCCGGCCGACCGGAATGCGCTCGACGATCCGCTCCAGGACCCGCTCCGGCACGGCGCGGACCATGTCGGTGTCGACATAGCCGGGCGCGATCGCGTTCACCGTGATGCCCTGGCCCGCGCCCTCCTGGGCGAGCGCCTTGGTGAAGCCGTGGATGCCCGACTTGGCGGCGGCGTAGTTGACCTGGCCGTACTGACCGCCCTGGCCGTTGATCGAGCCGATATTGACGATGCGGCCGAACTTGCGCCCGCGCATCCCCTCGATCACCGCGCGCGAGCAGTTGAAGCAGGACGATAGGTTGGTCCGGATCACGTCCTCCCAGCTGCCGTGGTCCATGCGGTGGAGCGTGCCGTCGCGGGTGATGCCGGCGTTGTTGACCAGGATGTCGATCGGGCCGAGATCGGCCTCGATCCGGGCGACGCCGTCCTCCACCGCCGCGAAGTCGCCCACGTCGAACCTGTAGACGGGAATCCCGGTGCGCTCGCTGAACGCCTGCGCGCGCTCGTCGTTGCCGCCGTAATTCGCCGCCACCCTGCAGCCGGCGTCCCTCAGCTCGACCGATATCGCCTCGCCGATGCCCCGGGTGCCGCCGGTGACCAGTGCCACGCGTGCCATGTCCCGTCCTCCCTCTCAGCCGCGTTCGACGCACATGGCGATGCCCATGCCGCCGCCGATGCAGAGCGTCGCGAGACCCCTCACGGCATCGCGCCGCCTCATCTCGTGCAGGAGGGTGACGAGGATCCGCGCGCCCGAGGCGCCGATCGGGTGGCCGAGCGCGATGGCGCCGCCGTTGACGTTCACCCGTTCCATGTCGAAGCCGAGGTCGCGCGCGACCGCGCAGGACTGCGCCGCGAACGCCTCGTTCGATTCCACCAGGTCGACGTCGCCGATGCTCCACCCCGCCTTCTCGAGCGCCTTGCGGCTCGCCGGGATCGGGCCCGAGCCCATCAGCGCCGGCTCGACCCCCGCCGTCGCCCAGGAGACGATGCGCCCGAGCGGCTCGATCCCGCGCCGGGCCGCCTCGTCGGCCGTCATCAGCACCAGCGCCGCCGCCCCGTCGTTGATGCCGGACGCGTTGCCCGCCGTCACCGTGCCGTCCCTGGCGAAGGCCGGCCGGAGCTTCGCCAGCGTCTCCGCCGTGGTGCCGTGGCGCGGGTACTCGTCCGCCTCGACCGTGACGTCGCCCCGGCGGTGGGGGACGACGACCGGCGCGATCTCGTCGTCGAACCGGCCCGCCTTCTGGGCGGCTTCGGCCTTGGCCTGGCTGGCGGCGGCGAACTCGTCCTGCTCGCCGCGGGCGATCTGCCAGCGCTCGGCGACGTTCTCCGCCGTGGTCCCCATGTGGTAGCCGTGGAAGGCGTCCCACAGCCCGTCCTTGATCATCGTGTCGGTGAAGGCGAGGTCGCCCATCTTCTGCCCGGCCCGCATGTGGGCCGCGTGCGGCGAGAGGCTCATGCTCTCCTGCCCGCCGGCGACCGCGATGGCGGTGTCGCCGGCGCGGATCGCCCGGTCCGCGAGGGCGACCGCGCGCAGCCCCGAGCCGCACACCTGGTTGATGGTGAGCGCGGTCTTCTCCTCGGGGATGCCGGCCGCCATCGCCGCCTGGCGCGCCGGGTTCATGCCGCAGCCGGCGGTCAGCACCTGGCCCAGCACCGCCTCGTCCACGTCGGCCCCCGCGACGCCCGCGCGCGCCATCGCCGCCTCGATCGCGGCCTTGCCGAGGTCGGCGGCGGGCACGGTGGCGAAGGCGCCGTTGAACGCGCCGATCGGGGTGCGCGCGGCGCCGGCGATGACGATGTCGGTCATGGAAATGTCCTCCCGGGGATGCTTGCGATCCATCTAGTCCCCGGCGGCGCGGGAAGCAACAGGACAGAACCGCACATCGCAAATGTTTCACGTGAAACATAGGTCAATAGTGCTGACCTTTGTTTCACGTGAAACAAAGGACAGGCTTGTTGACTTATCCATCGCTTTAAGAACGCTCCATAAGTGGCAAAAACCCGATCCGCGCGAAACATCGTTACCCGGCGGCGCCGGTTTCGCGTCCCCCGGGGACGGCGCCGGTTCCCGCCGTCGACATAGGCATCGGGTAGGCAAATCGCTGCCGGGTCGACATTCACGCTCTGCAAATGCCGGGCGGGAATGTCGACATTTGCCGACTCGACCCGCCGGTCGGCATTTCGGTCGGCAAATGCCGACCGCGCGCGCGGCGCCGGGGGTCGGCATATTCGGTCCGCGGGTCGGCATGTCGGTAACGATGGCGGTCGCATGATGCACGATCGTGTCCTCCACATGGCGGGCGGTGTGCCCGGCAACGCAAAGGGGCGCCGAACCCTCCGGCGCTCCCACTACCCCACTGTGCGAAATATGGTATCGAACGCGTCCAGGATCAAGAGAAATTTTCTCTTTTAGATCATTTTTTGGCCGTTTCCGATTTTCCGTCCGCCCTTCCCTCGTCATGCCCGGAACGAGTCCACTGCTGTCCGATTTAGCTTTGCGGCGCGGGTTCCGGGCCCATGAGAGAGGCCGTCTCCGCCCCCCGGTTGTCACCCCGGACTTGATCCGGGGTCCAGGCTCGTCCCGGACTCCGGCCCGGGGAAAGCCGGGCGAGGGCGGTGCCTGTGGGCCTGGACCCCGGATCAAGTCCGGGGTGACAACCGGGGGAAAAGGACGGCGGGTGCGGGCGGGCCGCGATCCGTGTCCCGATCCGGCGGACGGGCCGGAAACCCGCCTGTACCAACCCCTTTCACCCGGTCCAGCCCATCGAAACCGGACAGCAGTGGAACGAGTCCGGGCATGACGGGATGGGGCTAGGTGTCGGAGAACGCGCGCACCGCCCGACATCGTCCCCGCCCATCGGCGCACAGGCCGGGCCGCAAATCCAAACCGGACACCAGTGGGCGAAGGCCGACCATGACGAACGGGGTGGGAGACGAGTCTGCCACCGCCGCCCCCGCGGCCGGCGATGGACTCCGCCCCCGCCCGCGTCCTACGCTTCCCCCGCCGCCGGTGCGAAGGGGAGACGGCCATGAAGATCGTGGCGTTCGCGCAGAACCAGTACCGCAAATTTCCCGACGACTTCCAGGACCGCCATGAGGGCACGGTGACGGCGCCGTGGTCGCTCGCCGAGCCGGGCGAAATTCGGGCGGCGTTCCGCGACTATCTCGACTACATCATGCAGGCGGCGCGGTCGGGCTTCGACGGCGTCGCCTTCACCGAGCACGCCCAGACCTCCTACGACATGATCGCCAACCCGAGCGTGATCGGCGGGGCGATCGCCTACGCCACCGAGACCGAGGGGCTCGACGTCGCGGTCTATCCGGTCGGCCGGTCGCTCGGCAAGGCGCGCGAGCCGGTCCGCGTCGCCGAGGAGTACGCGATGATCGACTGCATCTCGGGCGGGCGGCTGATGGCCGGCTTCCCGGTCGGGCTGATGTTCGACGCGGCGATCAACAACGGCGTGCCGCCGATCGAGGTGCGCCACCGCTACGAGGAGAACCTCCGCCTCATCCTGCGCGCCTGGCGCGACCCCGAGCCGTTCGCGTGGAACGGCCGCTTCACCCAGCTCCCCTCGGTCAACATCTGGCCGAGGCCGCTGCAGCAGCCGCTCCCGGTCTGGATCACCGGCGTCGGCAACCCGGCGACGATGAAGATGGCGCTGGAGAACAATTTCGGCTTCAACTATTTCGGCTGGTTCGGCAGCGAGCTCACCGCGGGCCGCGTGTTCGCCCGCTTCCGCGAGGTCGCCGACGGGGTGGGCATCGACGCCAACCCCAACCGGCTCGCCTTCATGGCCTCGGTCTGCGTCGGCGAGACCGACGAGGAAGCCGAGCGGGTGTACGGCCCCCACCTCGAATATTTCTTCAACAAGGGGCCGGGCGCGACCCAGGTCGGCAAGCTCGCCATACCGGGCGGGATCTCGCTCCCCGGCATCCGCTTCCTGCTGGAGGACCAGGCGGGGGATTTCGGCTTCGCGCACGAGATGCGGCACGCGAGCGCCGAGAGAATTTTCGAGGTCGGTGCGGCCGTCGTCGGATCGCCCGCGACGGTGGCGGACCGGCTGATCGGCATCGCGCGCGGCTACGGCGTCGGCAACCTCGTGGTGATGCTCAAGATGGGCTCGATGCCGCGCGACCTGGTGTCGGACAACGTGGCCCGCTTCGCCGAGAGCGTGCTGCCGCGGCTGCGCGCCGAGACGGTCGGGGACGACCTCCCGCACCGCTGGTGGCCCGAACGGCTGGGCGGCAGTCCCGAACCCGCCGGGGCGAAGCTCGACGCGCTCGCGGGAGCCGCGTGATGGCGGGCATAGTGCTTCGCGAGCGCGCCGTCGAGGTGGGGGGCGGCCGGCTCACGATGCGATTCAGGACGGCGGGGACGGGGCCGCCGCTGGTCTATCTCCACCCGGCCGCCGGGCTCCATTTCGACCCGTTCCTGGAGACGTTGAGCGCGGAATACACCGTTATCGCGCCCGAGCATCCCGGGACCAGCGCGGGCGACGCGGACGCGATCCACGCCATCGACGATCTGTGGGACCTCGTCCTGGTCTACGAGGAGGCGATCCGCGCGCTCGACCTCGAAGGCCCGGTCGCCGCCGTCGGCCAGTCTTTCGGCGGGATGATGGCGGCCGAACTCGCCGCGCACCGGCCCGATTTCTTCGAGCGCCTTGTCCTGCTCGCCCCGATCGGCCTCTGGCGCGAGGACTTGCCGATCGCCAACTGGATCATGACCCCGCCCGAGGAGCTTCCGGCGCTGCTCTTCAGGGACCCCGGCTGCCCCGCCGCGCAGGCGATGTTCACCCCGCCCGAGGACCCCGGCGAAGCGCTGGCCCTGACCGCCGGGCTGGTCTGGGCGCTCGGCTGCACCGGCAAGTTCGTCTGGCCGATCCCGGAGAAGGGGCTCGCGAAGCGCCTCCACCGGATCGCCGCGCCGACGCTGATCGTCTGGGGCGCCGACGACGCGCTGATCCCGTCGGCCTACGCGCGCGAGTTCGGCGGCCGCATCGTCGGCAGCCGGGTCGAGATCCTCCCCGACTGCGGCCACATCCCCCAGCTCGAACGGGGTGCCGAGACGCTGGCGCTGGTGCGGGGGTTCCTGGCGGGGTGAGGGGCGCGCGCTGAATCCAACGATGTGGGCCGTGGCTCAGGTCGCGGGCAATAGCTCTGGCGTCGTCAAGAGGCGTCGAGACGCGCCATCTCCGCTTCGAATTCGGAATCGAATCGCGCCGCCTCGTCTTTGGGCAGCCGTTCGGTGAGTTGCGGAAACACGATTCGCAGCAACGAAGCCCGCCCATGCACCCAGCCCCGAACCGAGTCCTCGGCCCGGAGTTGCGCCAGAATACGGTCGATCCGGCGGCGCACCAGTTCCGGGTCGGGCCTGTAGGCCGGCGCGGGCACGGTCCCGAACAGGTCGCCCTGTTCGTGGCTGTCCGACGTGTCGTTTCGCTGAATCGCCACCTGTGACCCTATATCTGGTAGTCAGATGCGGAGTCTACCATACATATTGATGCCGGGCCACACCAGAGGTTAGTCGAACTTATCCCCAATGTCGAAGGCGGCCTTGTAGGCCGTGTCGATGGCGGCCATCTGGTCAATGGTAAGCGCGAGGCAATCCGCCACTCTGGCGACATGACCGATCTCGTCCAGCGTGAGCTTCCGCCCCTTGCGCGACTTCAGGTATTTGTCGAGCACTTGGTAGCTACCCACCTGGAATTCCCAGACGGTGTGGGGGACTTGCTTAAAGTATTGCGTCTTGTTAATTTGGATTGCTTGGTCTTCTGTAGAGTAGCTCACGTTTTTAATCGTGTGATCACCGCGACCAAAGTAAGCGGCGGTGCCTCTGCGGCCAATATTTCGCAACAGATGTGTTTGTACAAGAGTCCAACCGAGAGAGGAAAGTGCCTCGAATTGATTAGAATGTTCTGCGAATGGGATACGAGGGTAGCCGTTGCGAAGAAATTCAGCGTAAGTCTTACGATAAGTTGGTGCGAAGAGCACCGCATAGATGTAGCCTAGAACCTCTTCTGGCGTATAGTGATGTTCGTAATAAGAGTCTAAGAAATTTCGGAACTCGGGTCGAAAATTTTCCGCAGGTGATTCCGTACCATTGCTTGTTGACGGGGCTGGCCAATATAACGGGAACGCATGAGTCGTCTCCTTTGAGGATACGGAATGACCATCTGGAACAGTCGAATAAACTAAGGCATGTTGGAATTCGCCTTCTTCAACCCGCTTCACAGTTCCCAATATCAGCGGGAACAGTCTGTTCGCTTCAAACAGAACCTTGGCCGGTCGACTAATTAGTCCTTTTGATCTGCCTGTATGATATACAAATCTTTCATCAAATGGTCGATAGCCTATTCCTGTCATGTATTTCGCATCCAGTTTGGAGCTTCGAATATCGTCTTGTGCTTCCGAAATCTTCCAATCGTTCGTGTCGGACCTAATCTTGAATTCCGCGCGAGCTTCACTAGGTTCGAGCGCCACGAAACGACTTAGTCGTTCAATCAGTTCAACCTTGGTGAACGCAATGTTAAGCTTGTCACGAGATGTGAGAAGCCCTACATTCCGCTGCGTGAATATCGAATCCAGCGGCCGCAATTTTTCCCATTTGGAGCCGGAACTATGGGGCAGAAAGAAATAAAAGGGACTCTCGGGATTTATACGCAAAGACGCTGCTTCTCGGTGGTTCAACTCTACGCATGTTTGATATTTTTGGAGTCGGCTACCCCATATATCTCCATGCCAAATACCTTGCTCTAAGTTTTCCCCTTTGACAAAAATCGAAATTGCCACACCCTTCATGATGTCAAATACAGGTTCATTTTTTGTGGCTTGTGGGGAAGTTTCTCTAGGCTTCGAACTTCCATGGAGGTCAATTATATAAATCTGGTTAAAGCTTTCCAAGAGAGATTGGCGCATCCCGCGAAATGTTGGATTGGAAATCCAAGAGTGATTGGTGATCAGTGCGACAATACCACGTGGCACTTTATCCATCTTGGTCTGCGCAAATCGTATGAACTTGACATAGTCATCCTGAAGCCAATGTTTGCGCTCTCCAAAATGTTCTCCATCTACAAATTTGTAGTCTTCAATTCGTGAAGATATCCATTCACCATTATTCTTTGAATGCCCGGAATAGGGGGGATTGCCGGTAATGACGAGGATGGGTTGTTCCTTGATTCGTTGCGCTGCCTCTATCTCATCACTAACCGCAGGAAGTAGAAGGTTCCGTTGGGGCTCGATCGGCTCCAGGGTATTGGTAAGAAAAACCTTTAGCCTGTTGTCACCTTCTAGCTCATGCCCCTTTTCCTTGAGAAATTGCGAAAGCTTGAGGTGAGCGATGGTATACGGCGCGATCAGATATTCAAAACCGAAAATATTTTTGAGCAAGTGGTCCCGCACTATGAGATCGGCTTGACCGGACTCGGAGCCTCCGATTTGTTGAAATATTCGCTCAAATACTTCGAGCAAAAAAGTGCCGGTCCCACAAGCGAAATCAAGCACTGTTACGCATCGATGGTCGGCGAGGCCGTCTTCGATGCCGAAGCTTTCCTTGAGGATGTCGTCGATGCCACGGACGATGAAATTCACCACCGGTGGTGGGGTGTAATAGACGCCCCGCGATTTGCGGGTCGCTTTGTCGTAAGCTTTGAGATAGTCCTCATAGAAGTAAATGAACGGATCGCGCTCGAACAGCCTGTGCTCTTCTTCGTCAACCGCGCGAACTGTGCGGCTTATCGCCCTGCGTCCCCGGAAGGACAGGTCTTCGTGAATCGACGCCATGTCGAGCCCGTTGACGATGGACAGAAGTTCCTCGACTACCCAATGGACGTCGCGATATTCGCTCCCGTCGAGTTCGGCCAGAAAGTCCACGAGCTCTCGAATGAGTCGGAACGAGCCCGGCACGAATTCCCGAGCATTTTGCAAGGTGACCGTATCGGTGCTCGAGTTAATCTTTGCCAAGAACAGCCCATAGGCCAGCATCTGCGCGAACGCGTCCGCGAATTCCTTGAGGGTCAGTTCGTGGAAGACCTGGTCACGGAAAATCTGGTACAGCCCATACAACCGACCCTTCGTGTCCTCCTTGTCCTGTCGAAACAGCTCCTCGCCCAAATAGTCCCGCAAGAGCCTGCTGCGCGTCGCGAGCGCGAGCGCGAGTTGCTGCGAACGACCGATTCCCTCCGGTGCCGACGAGAAGAAACTCCGCAGCAAGCCGGCAACCGCCGCGGCGCGATCTTCCCGCACCCTGAATCGCCGGCTTTCGAGGTCGGTCGCGTGGCACAGCGATTCGCGTTGGACGCCATCATCCTTGATCCAGATGAAATGGAGATAGTCGGTCAGGAGGATGTTGTCCGAGAGGCTCCTGTATCTCTTGAGTTGCTCGGACTTCAGGACTTTGTCCAGATTCTCTCCGACTTGCTTGGTTTCCACATAGCCCAGGATCGTACCCGGCTGGGAAACCTTGAAATCGGGAGCGCCTTTGTCGGCGACCCTTCTGGGTTCCTGTTGAACGGTGATGTTACCATTCGCGGCATCGGCGACGGACTTCAGCAGGTTCTCCAACGCAGTGCGGCCGGTGTGTTCCGTATGCTCGCTTAGCGGAGTCTCACAAAGGGTCTTGAGGTACGAATCGAAGTCGGGTTGGATCATGGGGTCGATGTCTCCCTCGGTTCGCCAGACTGATACATGCGATGCGCGGGAAACGAAAGACCAAGAGGCCGCAGCTCGAACGGGGCGCCGAGACGCTGGAACTGGTGCGGGGGTTCCTGGCGGGGTGAGGGCCCTTCGATACGGCGCTGTCGCGCCTACTCAGGGTGAGGAGATTGTTGAAATCGGAGGGAAAACCCCTCATCCCGAGTAGGCGCGACAGCGCCGTATCGAGGGACTGGCGCCCGGGATTTCCCGCCCGCGGGACGGAATTGCGATGACGGACAAGCGGAACACCGGCAAGCGCAGGCTCGGCGCCACGCCGCGGAACTCCTGGGGCGTTAGCGCGGGTCATGCCGACCTCGTGCGTGCGGTCGTGCCGCCGAGGCCCGTGTCGTTCGAGGCCGACCCCCAGTCCCTGACCATCGACCTCAATCGAACCGCCACGATCGTCATCGACATGCAGAACGATTTCTGCTCGAAGGGCGGCTGGTTCGACTCGCGCGGGATCGACATTTCGCCGGTCCGCGCGCCGATCGAACCGCTCAACGCCTTCCTGCCGGTGCTGCGCAGGGTGCGCGTGCCGGTGGTCTGGCTCAACTGGGGCAACCGGGCCGACCTGATGAACCTGAACCCGACCGTCCTCCATTCCGGCAATCCGACCGGCGAGGGCGTCGGCTACGGCGACATGCCCGACGGCGGGCGCGCGCCGGTGCTGAGAAAGGGCGGCTGGGGCGCGCGCGTTTGCGACGATCTCGAGACCGCGCGCGGCGACATCCGTGTCGACAAGTACCGGCTGAGCGGCTTCTGGGACAACGAGCTCGACAGCGTGCTCAGGAATCTCGACGCGCGGACGCTGCTGTTTGCCGGCGTCAATGTCGATCGATGCGTGCTCGCGACGATGCAGGATGCCGGGTTCCTCGGCTATGACTGCATATTGATCGACGATTGCGCGGCGACGACATCGCCCGACTATGTCGCGCGGGCGGCGAAATACCTGATACGCGGCATGTACGGCTTCATCGCCCGCTCCGGGGACGTCGTGCGCGCCCTCGACGGCGGCTGAGCGGGCCGGTTCCA
The DNA here is from genome assembly GCA_028820505.1 of Defluviicoccus sp. GTDB lineage: Bacteria > Pseudomonadota > Alphaproteobacteria > MPNO01 > MPNO01 > MPNO01. The sequence goes on along the minus strand of JAPPIT010000044.1, from coordinate 3,452 downwards.
CGCCGGAAAATGTCGAAGTTCCTTGGTGGCGCGGCGAATCGTGCCGATAATGGCCGCAGTCGATTTGGAAATGTCTACCGTCCGGGGAACGCCTCGGACCGGGAACGAAAAGACAAAAGGGAGACGGAAGATGGTATGGAATTTCTCGCGGCGCGGGGTCCTCGCGGTCCTCGGCCTCGCCATGCTCGGCGGCGCGGCGGCCGGGCCGGCGCAGGCGGCCGACCCGCTCAAGGTTCGCTTCATCCTCAACTGGAAGTTCCAGGGCCCCCAAGCCTGGTTCTTCCTCGCCGACGACAAAGGGTACTTCAAGCAGGCCGGCATCGATATCCAACTCGACCAGGGGGCGGGCTCGGGCGCGGCCGTGCCGAAGGTGGCGAGCACCGCCTACGACGCGGGGTTCGGCGACATCAACGCGATCACGCGCTTCGCCGCGAAGAACAAGGGCAAGCAGCCGGTCGCCGTCTACATGATCTACAACCAGACGCCTTTCGTCATTGCGACGCCCAAGGCGGCCAAGATCGCCAAGCCCAAGCAGCTCGAGGGCATGACCCTCGGCGCGCCGGTCAATGACGGCGCGTTCAAGCTGTTCCCCGCCTTCGCCAATATCGCGGGCATCGACGCGGGCAAGGTCAACTGGCAGCACATGAAGCCCAACTTGCGCGTCACCATGCTCAAGCAGGGCAAGGTGCAGGGCGTATCGGGTTACCACCTGACGGTTCTGTTCGATGCGCTGCGCGTCGGCATGAACCCCGACCGCGACCTCGACTTCATGCGCTTCGCCGATTTCGGCATGGACCTCTATTCCAATGCCGTCATGGTGAGCCAGGAAATGCTCAAGAGCCATCCCGACAAGGTCAAGGGAATGGTCGCGGCCATCAACAAGGCGTTCTGGGAGGTCGTGGCGAACCCGGAGGTCGGCCTCGACGCGGTGATGCGGCGCGAGCCGCTGCTCAAGCGGAACTCGGAAAAGGAGCGGCTTCTGGCGACGCTGAAGCACCTCATCCTGTCGCCCGAGATGCAGAAGGTCGGCATGGGCGATACCGATCCCGTCCGGCTCAAGCGGTCCATCGGCATCGTCGCCCAGGCGTTCAAGCTGGACCGCACGCCCGAGCCCGACGAGGTGTTTCAGGCGCGTTTCCTGCCGCCTCTGAAGGACCGCATGGGCAAATGAACGATCCGGCCCTTGCCCGGCCGGCGGACGACGACGATACGCCGGCCGGGCCGGGGTCGTCCGCGGGCGCGACGGTCTCGCTTGAGAACGTCGCGCTCCGCTACGGCGATCCGGACAGCGGCACGCTCGCCCTGAAGGACACCGAGCTCGCCATCGAAGCCGGCGAGTTCGTCGCCATCGTCGGGCCCAGCGGGTGCGGCAAGTCGACCCTGATGAAGCTGGTCTCCGGGCTCAACCCGGCGACCGAAGGGGTGGTGTCGGTCGCCGGGGAGATCGTGACCCGGCCGATCAAGATCGTCGGCATGGCGTTTCAGAACCCGACCATGCTGCCGTGGCGCAGAACCATCGACAATGTCCTGCTGCCGCTCAAGATCGTGCGCCCCTACCGGGAAAATTTCCGGCGCGACCGGGAACGGAATACCGCCCGCGCCGAGGCGCTGCTGCGCCGCGTCGGGCTGCACGGCTTCAGCCGGCAGTTCCCGTGGCAACTGTCCGGCGGGATGCTGCAGCGCGCCTCGCTCTGCCGCGCGCTGATCCATGAGCCGAGACTCCTGCTGCTGGACGAGCCGTTCGGCGCGCTGGACGCGTTCACCCGAGAGGAGCTGTGGGGCGTGTTGCAGGCGCTCTGGCTCGACCGGCGCCCGACGGTCCTCCTCGTCACCCACGATCTGCGCGAGGCGGTCTATCTCGCCGACCGCGTGGTGGTCATGAGCGCGCGGCCCGGGCGTATCATCCTGGACCGTCGGGTCGACCTGCCGCGGCCGCGCAGTCTGGACGATCTATTCCGCGACACCGCGGTGCGGCTGATCCACGATCTGCGCGCCCGGATCGAGCATTTTCAGCTCGACGACAGCGTCGGGGACGCGCCGGAGACATGACGAGACTCAAGGATCTGAACTGGCTCTGGTCGGCGCTGATCATCCTCGGCTTCTTCGTCTTCTGGGAGCTGATGTGCCTGGTCACCGGCATACCCGACTTCATCCTGCCGCGGCCGAGCGAGTTCGTCGTCGTCCTGATCGAACAGTTCCACGGCATCCGGCGGCACGGCCTGCAGACTCTGATGACGACGACGACCGGCTTCGCCGGAGGCGTGCTGGCGGGCGTGGTCATCGGCGCGATCATCGGGTCCTCGAAGGTTCTCTACAACGCGTGCTACCCGATGCTGGTCGGCTTCTACTCGATCCCCAAGGTCGCGCTGGTCCCGGTGTTCGTCGTCTGGTTCGGGATCGGCACCGTGCCGGCCATTCTCACTTCTCTGGTGATCTGCATCTTCCCCGTCGTCGTCAATGTCGCCACCGGCCTCGCGACGACGGAACCGGAGCTCGAGGACGTGCTGCGTGCGCTGGGCGCGAGCAAGCTCGACATTCTGTGGCATGTCGGGCTGCCGCGCTCGCTGCCCTATTTCTTCGCCTCCCTGAAAATCGCCATCACGCTGAGCTTTGTCGGCACCGTGGTGTCGGAAACCGTCGCCGCCAATCTCGGCATCGGCAGCATGATGGTTCTGGCGAGTTCGGACTTCAACATGCCGCTCGTCTTCGCCGGTCTGGTTCTCCTCGCCTCCATGGGGATCGGCCTCTACGCGTGTTTCGCCGTGCTCGAGCGCCGCCTCACCGGATGGGCCCAGCGAAAGACCGAGTTCGTATCCGGCTGAACCCGGAACGCGGCCCTGGACCCCAGAACAAGTCCGGGGTGACAATCTGTACGGTTAGCTGGAACGGGCCTGGCGGTCGAGCGGCCGGGTTACGGCCATTGTCGCGGGGCCTCCCCGGCGTCTCCTGCCGTCACCCCGGACTTGTTCCGGGGTCCAGTGCAACCGCTCCGGCGTGGCCCGGACCTACCCCGCCTGGAGCGAGAGCAGGATGTCGCGGCTCGACGGGGCGAGCTCGCACCGGATGGCGTCGAAGGCGGCGAGCGGCGGGAAGACCAGCCCGGTGCCTTCCATGTGGCCCCGCATCTCGGTCAGATAGCGGTTGACGATCGCCTCGGTGGTGTTCCGCTTGAGCCCGTGCTCGAGGCAGAAATCGTTGTCCGCCCCGGTCAGCCGGCCGAAGGCGCGCTTGACGCAGTTGGGCAGCACCCGGTTGAAGATCGCCTGGAACTCGGCGAGCTGGGCCGGGTCCTTCGCGACCTCCTTCAAATTCTCGACGCCGTTGTCGTAATGGTCCTCCTCGTCGGCCAGCACCTCCTCCTGGCTGTCCGCCCAGGGGGTGTAGGAGGACTGGCGGTACTCCATGATCTGGTGGCTGCCGGCGCGGTCGACGGTGAAGTTGAACACCGCGAT